>NZ_AP024745.1:11705221-12014766 GCF_019704555.1 Actinoplanes sp. L3-i22 | reverse complement strand
AGGCCGCCGATCGGCTCCCCTGACCAAGCACAGTCAACGCGCTGAACACGCACGGCGCCGCCGGCTATCCACAGGTTATCCACAACCCGTGGCGTTACCGATGGCGCTCCCGGCCGGATGGTCGGCAGATACACCGGAGCCTGTAGCGGCGCGGGCTTGAAACAGGCTCACCTGGCGAACGATCCACCTGCTTGTCCGGTTTTGGCCGCCGCTTCGCGGTATGCGTACGACCGGGTAAGACCAGCAACCGGGCACGCTAACAGCGCCTGGCAGGCGACGACAACCGCTGTCTCAGCCATCCTCTGCCCGTTCGCAGGAAAAGATTCACTTTGTGCGTGGAAAGACCTGGTGGCCGATCCGGGGTTCCTGCATGTCGACGTGCCGACCCAGGATATGGTTGACCGCTGCAACAGCCCTGCGTAGGGTTGAGCGGTTGCTCCGCCGCGCTCTGATAAAGTGGCGTCTTGCAGCTGGATGCCCCCTGACGTAGTTGAAGACGGAGTTCTGACGTGAGCAAGCGCACCTATCAGCCGAACAACCGCCGGCGCGCCAAGACCCACGGCTTCCGGCTGCGCATGCGCACCCGTGCCGGGCGCGCGATCCTTTCCGCTCGTCGTGGCAAGGGCCGCGACACGCTGTCGGCCTGAGCCGACACTTAGCCGGGTCGGAATGTCCAGGTAGTCGTGCTGGCCGCGACGCAGCGAGTGCGGCGTAGCGCGGATTTTGCCGCGGCGATCCGTGGTGGCCGCCGAGCGGGCCGCGGGACTCTGGTCGTTCACCTGCTTATCGAGGAGCCGGCGCACGCCTCCACGGCGCGCGCCGGCTTCGTCGTGTCCAAAGCAGTGGGCAACGCGGTGGTGCGCAACAGGGTGAAACGTCGGCTGCGTGATCTGGTCCGGCCGCTCCTCACCGACCTCCCACCAGGCGCTTTACTGGTGGTGCGGGCGTTGCCGCCGGCCTCTCAGGCGGAATATGCGGACCTCGGCAGCGATCTCACGAGCGCGCTCGCGTCGGCTCAGCGCCCCCGGCGGCCGCGATGAGCCTGGCTGCCCGGCTCCTGACCGCCGTGGTCGTCGCGTACCGTCGATACTTGAGTCCGGCGCTGCCGGCACGCTGTCGGTTCTATCCCTCGTGCAGCGCGTACGCCCAGGAGGCACTGACGCGGCACGGCGCCCTGCGGGGGACGGGCCTGGCGATCTGGCGGCTCCTACGTTGTCATCCCTTCCACCCTGGCGGGTACGACCCGGTGCCTGACCCGATCCGTCACCGTCCTGCCGATGTGACTGGAGCTTAGATTGAGTCTCGACTGGATCTACTACGCCATTTCGTGGATCCTCCTTCGCTGGCATGCCCTCTGGGACGCGATCGGGATTCCGGACGACCGAGTGCTGGGCACGAACTGGTCCTGGGTCCTTTCGATCTTCTTCCTGGTCGTGACGCTGCGCGTCATCCTCTTCCCGGTCTTCGTCAAGCAGATCAAGAGCCAGCGCGCGATGCAGGCGCTGCAGCCCAAGGTCAAAGCCCTGCAGGAGAAGCACAAGGGTGACCGGGAGACGCTCCAGAAAGAAATGATGGAGCTCTACAAGGTCGAGAAGGCCAACCCGCTGATGGGTTGCCTTCCGATGGTGCTGCAGATCCCGGTCTTCCTGGGCCTGTTCCACGTCCTCCGGCACCTGAACCCGAACCTGCCGGAGCACCTGAAGACGATCTACGGCTGGTCGCTCGAGCAGTTCACCAGCGCGTCCGGCGCGCACCTGTTCAACGCCCCGATCAGCGCCAAGTTCGGCTCGACCCCGGAAGAGCTCGCCGCCCTGGGCGCGAACGGGACGACGGTCAAGATCCTGGCCGCCATCCTGATCCTGCTGATGATGACGACCACGTTCCTGACCAGCCGGCAGATGATCCTGAAGACCGGCTGGGCCGAGGACCCGCAGCAGAAGATGGTGCAGCGGCTGATGCTCTACGGCATCCCGTTCTCGCTGCTGATCTCCGGCTCGCTGTTCCCGATCGGTGTGGTCATCTACTGGGTGACGAACAACCTGTTCACCCTGGGCCAGCAGCAGTGGGTGCTGCGGAAGTTCCCGCCGCCGCAGATGGCCGGCGCGAAGACCGGCTCGGGCACCCGGCCGGCGAACGCGACCGCCAGCGACCTCAAGGGCGCGAAGAACCCGGTGCAGCCGGGCCGCAGCGGTGGACTCTTCGGCCGGAAGAACGCTGTCGAGGAGCCGGCTCCGGTCGTTGACACCAAGGCGCTGGCCCCGAAGCCCGGCGCCAAACCGGTGAATCCGAAGAAGGGCGCCCGGCCGGCGAACAAACCCAAGGGATGATCGCGGCGCGGAGCCCGGCACGTCGGGCTCCGCGCGCTCCCCTTGCTACAGACCTCCCCGCGATACGTGCGCACGTCGGCGGCGCGGGAAACAGCGGACCGATTCTGGTCCGGCCCGAGTGACAACGGAGATGAACCGTGACCGACACCAGTACTCCCCCTGCATCCGACGCCACCGCTCCGGTTTCGGAATCGGCCGCGACGGCTGCGTCGTCGGAGGAGGCCTCCACGGAGGCGAAGAAGTCGGAGAGCGTCGCCTCGGACAGCGACCTGTTCCGGCAGAGCGAGATCGCCGCTGACTACATCGAGGGTCTGCTGGACATCCTCGACTACGACGGTGACATCGACGAGCTGGTCTCGGCCGGCCGGCCGATGGTCGAGGTCGTCGGTGATCGGCTGCAGCCGCTCGTCGGCCAGCGCGGTGCCACGCTGGAGGCGCTCCAGGAGCTGACCCGGCTGGCGATCTTCCGGGCCACCGGGTCGCCGAGCCGGATGCTGCTGGACATCGGCGGATACCGCGCGACCCGTCGCAAGGAGCTCGCCGCGGTGGCGCGCAACGCCGTCGAGAAGGTCAAGGCGCACGGCGAGGCGGTTCGGCTGGAGCCGATGTCGGCCTTCGAGCGCAAGTGCGTGCACGACGTGGTGAACGCGATCGCGGGTGTGCAGAGCGAGTCCGAGGGCGTGGAGCCGGCTCGGCGCATCGTGGTTCGTGTGGCGGATTGAGATGACCGACCCACGCTTCGGCGCGGGTGACCTCGGCCCGGGCGTTTCGTCGCCCGGGCCGTCGTCTTTCCCGGCCGCTTCCGGTTCTACTTCCGCTGCTTCGTACTCTTCCCGGCCCGGCCTTGCGCCGAGTGCCGGCGTCGACCCGCCCGACGTCTCCTCGGTGGATGTCCGGCGGCCGCCGGAGTCGCTGTCCGAGGTTGCCGCCGCGGTCTTCGGGGACCGGCTCGAGCTGGCCGGGCGCTTCACCCAGCTGCTGGCGACCGAGGGTGTGGTGCGTGGGCTGATCGGTCCGCGGGAGACGCCCCGGCTCTGGGAGAGGCACCTGGTCAACTGCGGAGTTATGTCCCAGTTGTTCCCTATCGGCGCTTCGGTGGTCGACGTGGGCTCTGGTGCCGGTTTGCCCGGTATCGTGCTGGCTGTGGCCCGGCCTGATCTTGCGATCACGCTGGTCGAGCCGCTTGCCCGGCGTACCTCCTTCCTGATCGAGGCGGTCGACGAGCTCGACCTGGCCAACGTCAGGGTCGTGCGCGGCCGGGCCGAAGAAGTGGTCGATCAGGCCGGCGGTGCGGACATCGTCACGGCGCGAGCCGTGGCGGCGCTGGACCGGCTGGCCGGGTGGTGCCTGCCGTTGGCTCGGGTCGGGGGCCGGCTGCTGGCGCTCAAGGGGGCGTCGGCGGAGGAGGAGATCGGGGAGCACGCGGCCGCGGTCGCACGGATCGGCGGCGGGGTGCCGGAGATCCGGCTCTGCGGGGTCGGGCTGATCGAGCCGCCGGCGACGGTGGTGGAGATCGTCAAGGAGCGGGACGTACCGGTGGCTCGCGGGTCCGGAGCTGGTGGGAAGTCCAAGCGGGGCGGGTCCGGGGCGGGCGGTGCTCGTGGTGGTCGGTCCGGCCAGGGTGGCCGGGCCGGAGGGTCCGGTGGCTGGGCGACCGATGAGGGTCGCGGCGGCGGACGGGGGAATACACGGAGGGGTTAGATGGGCCGGCGGGGTGCGAAGAGGCGCAATGCGCGCCCTAACCCATCAAAGACTTTTGACGTACGGGCGGAGCAGCGCGGCGGTGAGCCTCCGTCCGGGCCGGTTGATGGCGCCGCGTCGGCCGGCGATGTCGCGTCGGCCGGCGACTTCATGTCGGCCGGCACCGGGGCGGGGCGGCCTGGGCGGCGTGATGGGCGGGCTGGGCGGCCTGCTGGGCAGGGCTTCGTAGCCGGGGAACGGTCGGCGGGTGCCGCGCGGTCGGGCGGTGCGGCCGTTGAGTCGTCGCTGGGGGGTGCGGCATCTTCGGGTGGCAACGGGCCACGGAGTGCGTCGACACGCGGCTCAGGTGGGTCTGTGGCGGGCGCCGGGCGGTCCCGGGAGGGCCGTCGACGTGCGGATCTTCCCGCCAACGCTCGTAACGCGGGCGGCGGTGCCGATAAAGGGGGCGGCCGGTCCCGTGCTGCGGAGTCGGCGGTGACTGGTCGAGGTTCCGCGGTGTCTTCGGAACGCGATGTTTCACGGGAAACATTCACACCCGGGCGTACGGGCCGGTCCGCTGATCCGGGCGCTGCTCAGCTGTCCGGACACGCGTTGGATG
Organism: Actinoplanes sp. L3-i22; assembly: GCF_019704555.1. Lineage (NCBI taxonomy): Bacteria > Bacillati > Actinomycetota > Actinomycetes > Micromonosporales > Micromonosporaceae > Actinoplanes > Actinoplanes sp. L3-i22. The sequence goes on along the minus strand of NZ_AP024745.1, from coordinate 12,010,140 downwards.
GACGGGGAGCCGTGCTGGGTGAGTCAGTGGAGACCATGGGGGCCGTTGAAGCTCTCGGGGCGTCGGGATTGTCTGGTTCGCCGGGAGCGCTCGGGCTGCTCGATGGTGCTGATTCCGGAGGCACGTCGGCCGGCAATGGCCGTACGGGAAACCTCTCCGGTGTTGATTCTGAATTTGATCCTCGGGTTGGTCCGGAGCACTTGGAGTACTTTGACCCGTCCGAGACCGCTAGGTATGGCGGCGATTTGCGGCTTGTGTCAGGTGTGATGGTCTTTGTCAATGCCCCTGTGGACAACAATGCGGCGTTGCGCTCGACTCATCCTGTGCACGAACATGGCGACGCTCGCCCGGCGGCCGTAGGCTGGCCAGGCGTCGATAGTGTGGACCGGATCTCTCCCGCCGGGACACACGTTTCGCCGGCCGACCCGTTCCTAGCCAACAGGGATAAAGCGGTGCATGAGTACGGTGTTTCACGTGAAACCGAGTCGCCTCTCGACCGGTCGTCGGGAGTGAGCGCAGGCGGGCTGCACGCCGGTGACCAGGGCGTTCCGCAGCCGCGGCCAGGCGGATATCACCCCACGGCCTCAGGTACGACCTATGGGTACGGCTCACCTCCGCCGTCTCAGCCGGATGACTTCCGTGGACCCGCACCATCGCCGAGGTCCGGTCCTCCGGTCCCCGGGAATGCTGCTGGTGGCCCTACTTCGTCCGGTATCTCCACTTCTGGTGCGTCTGTTCAGCCTGACGAGCATGTTTCACGTGAAACGCCGGGCGGGGATGAGGACGATCCGCCCCTGGCCATGGAAGCGTTGCGAGCTGTGCAGATCCTCAACCCGAGCGGCGAGATCATCATGCCGCGCCCGGACCACCCGCGGGTGATTTGCGTCGCCAATCAGAAGGGCGGGGTCGGCAAGACGACCACCACGGTGAACCTGGCGGTGGCGCTCGCGCTTCACGGCAACCGGGTGCTCGTGGTCGACCTGGACCCGCAGGGCAACGCCTCCACCGGCCTCAACGTGCCGCACCACGCCGGCGTTCCGGACGTCTACGACTGCCTGATCGACAACGTGCCGCTGGCCGAGGTGGCTCAGTCCGTCGAGGGCATTCCGAACCTGTACTGCGTGCCGGCCACGATCGACCTGGCCGGCGCCGAGATCGAGCTGGTGTCGGTGGTGGCCCGTGAGTCCCGCCTGGCCCGTGCGATCGCCGGCCACCCCGAGAAGTTCGACTACGTCTTCATCGACTGCCCGCCGTCGCTTGGCCTGCTGACGGTCAACGCGCTCTGCGCGGCGCAGGAGGTGCTGATTCCGATCCAGTGTGAGTACTACGCGCTGGAGGGCCTCAACCAGCTGATCAACAACATCAACCTGGTACGGCAGCACCTGAACCCGACGCTGGACGTCTCGACGATCCTGCTGACCATGTACGACCGGCGCACGCGGCTGGCCGACGCGGTGGAGCAGGACGTCCGGAACCACTTCGGAACCAAGGTTTTGAACGCGGTAATTCCCCGTAACGTGCGGGTGTCGGAGGCTCCGAGCTACGGCCAGTCGGTGATGACCTACGATCCGGGATCAAGGGGAGCAACCAGCTACTTCGAGGCTGCTCTCGAGATCGCGATGCGTGGGGTCGACACAGGAGGCACGGCATGAAGAACCGTCCGCGGGGAGGCCTGGGCCGAGGCCTGGGTGCACTGATCCCCACGGCGCCTGCCGCTGAGCCGGCCGAGAATGGCGCGGACATCGCCCCGGTGTCGGCGATTCCGACCACGGCGGTCGCCGTTGCGCCCGATGGCCTGCCGTCCTCGGCTCCCTCCGCCTCGTCGTCGCCGGCTGTTGCTCCGCCTGCTCCGTCGCAGGCGTCGGGCAACGAGATGGAGCTCGCGCCGGTTCCGGGGGCCCGCTTTGCCGAGCTGCCGGTCGGGTCGATCGAGCCGAATGCCAAGCAGCCTCGGCACGTCTTCGACGAGGAAGCGCTCGAGGAACTCAAGATCTCTATCCAGGAGATCGGCTTTTTGCAGCCGATCGTGGTGCGGGATCTTGGGGATGGGCGCTACGAGCTGGTCATGGGCGAGCGTCGGTGGCGTGCGGCCCAGGCCGTGGGCAAGGAGACGATCCCGGCGATCATCCGGGACACTCCTGACGATGCCATGCTCCGGGACGCGCTGCTGGAGAACATCCATCGGGCGAATCTGAACCCGCTCGAAGAGGCGGCGGCGTATTCGCAGCTGCTCGAGGAGTTCGGGGTTTCGCACGAGGAGCTGGCTCGGCGGATCGGGCGTAGTCGGCCGCAGATCTCCAACACCATCCGGTTGATGAACCTGCCGGCGCCGGTGCAGCGGCGGGTTGCCGCGGGAGTGCTCTCGGCAGGGCATGCTCGGGCGCTGCTCGGGTTGAACGGGTCTGAGGCTCAGGAAGAGCTCGCCAAGCGGATCGTGGCCGAAGGGCTGTCCGTTCGTGCGACCGAAGAGATCGTGAAGCTGGCTGAGTCGGAAGGGCCGGCCAAGAAGGCGGCGCCGGCTCGGCGGGCGAGGGTGCATGCGCCGGGTTTGAACGATCTTGCCGAGCGGCTGTCGGATCGGTTCGACACCCGGGTGAAGGTCGACATCGGGCGGAACAAAGGCAAGATCACGATCGAGTTCGCTACCGTGGATGATCTTGAGCGCATAGTGAGCATGATTGGTGTTGAGGAAGAAGGGGCCCGGTCTGATGGCTCCGACGGCACCGAGGGTTCTGACTGAGGTTTGATCGGAGACTCTGTCGACGGGATCTTGGTTGCGGGGTTGCCCGCGGAGTTCTGGTCGAGTGGTCCTCGATTGTTCCGGGTTAAGGCGTGCGTTTTCGAACGCGCGCCTTTCTCATTTCTCGGGTTCCGGCCTCGAATTTCGGTTCTGTCAGAGCCATTCTCCTGGGATTTCTGATCTGTCGCCTGGGGGGCGTTGGCGACTTTCGGATGGGCTTTTTGGGGCTTTGCGATGACGACGGCGTCGTGTCCATCGAGTGGTTGACAGCCGGCCTCCGTGGCTCGGTCGTCCCGTGGCCGGGGTGTCGGCGGCGAGGATCTGTGTATCGCCGACACAGATCCTCGAAGGAGAACCGCGATGCGACTCGACGCCCGGATGACTGCCATGATCCGCTCGATGGTGGCGGACCTCGGTCTGCCCGTGATCACCTACTACGGGTTGCACGCGCTGGGTGCCGACGACACGACCGCCCTTCTGGCCGGGACGGTGGCGGCCGGCGTACGGCTGGTGTGGGTGGCGGTTCGGAGCCGGGCGGTCAGCTACTTCTCGATGGTGATGGGTGCGGTGTTCGGGGTCGGGCTGCTCTTCACTCTGTTGACCGGGGATGCGCGCTTCCTGCTGATCAAGCATTCGGTGATGTCGGCGGTGATCGGATCGCTGTTTCTTTTTACCGCCTTCTGGGGGAGCAAGCCGTTGACGCTGTCGGCGCAGCAGAGCTTCATGCCCGCGAGGGCGGCAGAGATCGCAGCCGAGTACGCGAGCAATCCGGCGGTTCGGCGCGGGCATCGGGTGGCGTCGGTGGTGTGGGGTCTCGGGTTGTTGAGTGAGGCAGCGCTCCGAGCCGTCCTGGTCTACCTCCTGCCGGTCGACGTCATGGTGGGCCTGTCCACAGTTCTGACCGTTGTGACGTTCACACTGTTGATCGGTTGGAATGCGCGCTACATCGCCGCGGCCCAGAAGCGAGCAGCAGCAAGCACCCTCGTCGCCGCTGCCCCGGTCCCTGCCGCTGCCGCTGCCCCTGCCGCTGCCCCTGCCGCTGTCCCGGCCGCTGCCGCTGTCCCGGCCGCTGCCCCTTCCGCTGTCCCGGCCGCTGTTGCTGTCCCGGTCGCTTAATCGCGTCTCTGTCTCCTCGCGCCCCGCAGCCCCGGCCCTGTGTCTGCCCCTGCCCTAACCCTGCCGACGCTGTTGCCTGCCACCGTGTGCCGCGCTGCTTGGTGTTGGCCTCTGCTGGCAGGCGCTGCGGCGCCTCATGATGTCGTCTGCCACCACGTGCCGCGACAGTTGTCATTGCTCGGTCTGCCACGACGCCCATCGGTTCGGCCGCGCTCTCGTTGTGCTGCATGTCGTGGCACCAGCTGGCCGGCCCACAGGAACGGCGACTGACGCACTGCGGCACCACTGTTTGACGCTGCGCGTCGCGGCCTTGGCGATTGTCGGCCAGACCCTGGAGCGCCGCCGCCACGTGGCCGCGAGCTGGCGGTGCCTTTATCCACCCGAGGCGACTGAGCTAGCGAGATCGTTTTTTGGCCTTGGATTTGTAGCGCAACCTGGCAGAGGCCATCCCCACGTTTCACGTGAAACATGCATCGGCCGCGTCGAGATGGGCCAGCAGCTCAAGCCATCCGACCCGGCCTCCTGCATCGGCATCCAGCCGGCTCGCCCGGGATCTCGGCCAGTTGGCTAGCTCCAGCCATCTCGGCTTGGTGGTCATCGCGGCCTGGTGGCTATTCCGGAATGGCGGCCCGCTGCGGCTCAAACGGCGAACGGAGAGCCGCGATCGCAGCGGTGCGCTGGCTGGTTCCGCGTCCGGTAGAGGTCGTGATTGCTAGTCGGGGGCAGAACGCGGATGGATACCCTCGTCCATCCAAGCCCGGCACCTGGTCGCCCCTACTCGCGGTCTTGGAGTCGGCTTCTCCTGCCGGCGGCGTCTTCCATCCGCGCTCCGCGCCCTGATTCAGTCGGGCTCCGCGCCTTGACTCGGTCGTGCTCCGGCGCTCCGGCGCCCCGGCTTTGTTCTCTTGCTGCTTGGCTTGCCCAGGCTTTGTGGTCGCAGCGCGCCTCGGACTCTGCTCTGGCTCGGCGGTCGACATGGCGTGCAATGTTCTGGCCGTCTGCTAACCGCCGATCCGATCCCCTTGGCCTCGATGCACGTTTCACGTGAAACGTAGACGTCCAACCCCCTCGCTGATCTCGAACGGCCAGTTGCGACGAGTGTGGCGATCGGCGTGGAAGCGGAGGTTCTCGTGGCTGCCCACCCTCGTCGAGATGAGCTCTAGGCCGCCGTAGGCATCGCTCAGCCTTGCCTTTGGATCGTCTCGATGCGGAGGCGCTTAGGTCACCGAGACGCTGGAGCAGGAAGGTGCCAGGGGCAGGAGGGTGCTGGGCCCGAGGGTGCCGGGGCAGGTGAGTGCGGGGCAGGTGAGTGCGGAGCAGGAGGGCGCGGGGCGGGGAGGTCTCAGGGCCAGGGAGATGCGCTGGGGCTCGGAGGGGCTCAGGTCGAAGTCTTCGCGACGGTCGGGTATCTCCTTGTGGTGACTCCCCTGTGCGGTACGTCTAGCCGCAACGGCTTGGCCGCCGGCAGAGTGGTTCCGAGTTGAGGTCGGAGGAGTCGGCTGCCTTGTCAGTTGGAGGACGCGGCGAACTGGTTGCCAGCACAGCCAGTTGAGGCCGCGCCATCGTCGGGCGACAGTGCGGATAGGTCAGGCGACAGTGCGGATAGCAAGCCGGCCGGACCGGCTCGGCCCAGCTTGTTGCTTGCCGCAGGAGAGCCGCCCGATCTTGGCGTTCCTGTCGCCGAGCAACGATGGGGGCTTCCTGACGGGGTACGTCGGCATCGAAGTCGGGCGGGCTTGCCGCCGAAGGGTTACTCGCTCGTTCCGCTGATCGAGGGAGAGGTTGGTTGATCCCGGGTACCCGCGATTGATTTCTTGAGGTGGCGGCCCAGAGCTAGGCCTGGGCGAGCTGTGGCTCATCCGGAGACCGTCGGCTTGTCGAGGGTCGTGTTGCGCGCGTGGTGTTTCACGTGAAACGTGCGTTAGCGGGTCGCAACGAAGGCGAAGGTCGAATGCTGGCGCCTCGTCGGACTTTCGCCCCCAGAGGGTTCCCGCCTTGCTCCGCACTGCTGCGTCTCCGGCAGGGCGGGGAGTCCGTCGACCTACGGGAGATTCAGTCGACCTAGACGAGATGCAACAGAAGGCGCCTTGGAGCAGAAGCGGCACCGAGGTGAGGTTCGGAGATGAGTCCGGAGGTATGGGGGCGACCCATCTGTGGTTCCACGTGAAACCAGATTTAAGTGGGCGGCAGAGAAACTCCACGTGCGGCATGTGTGGTTCGCGGACCAGAGGTCCTGCCGCGGCAACTGCGTCGGCCAGCGGGCCAACGCGGTTACTGCGGCCAGCGGGCCAACGCGGTACTGCGGCCAGCGGGCCCAGCGGTGCGAATCGCGTATGCGGGACCGGCCCTGGCGCGCGATGGGCTCTCGGCGCGTGCTGGGAACACGGGTGATAGCCGGACGAGAGCTCGGACCCTGAGGCAGGGCGTTTGTGAGCCACCGGGTCGGATCGGGCCGGAGATCGGGCAAGACACAGTTGCCAGCAAGGCCTGCGGACCTCTGCTGAGATCGGCGGGCCTTGGGTGAGATCGGCCGGCCTTGGGGGAATGGACGGCCTCGGGTGAGGTTGAGTGCGGAGGCTGCACTGCGGGCCTGGGTCATCGCACAGAATCGCCGATCGGGCTGAACGGTCAGGCCCCCCATGTCGCGCTGCCCGTTGTCGGGGGTGTGGGGATGGGGCGCTCGATATCGGGGCAGCGAGCCAGGGGCCCGCCGCGGAGCTGGGCCCTGGAGTTGGGATCGCAGGACTGAGTCGTAGGCCGGGTCGGCGCCGGGTTGCAGCACTGGGCTGTGTGGCAGCGAGATGGGTCGGCTCGAAGTCTCTATGCCGCTGTCCGCGCGCAAAGGTCGGATGCGGGTCGTTCCGGATCCGAGCCGAAATGAGTGCGGCGCGAGATGAATGACCGCCGAATGTGTGGCGACCGAGATGGGCACGGGCAGGGCAAGCACCGGCGGTGGGCATCGGCCGGGATGGGCATCGGCCGAGCGGGCGAGAGGGGCAGCGTTGGCCGGGAGGTGTGGCGGCCGCGATGGGCAAGGCTGGCGAGGGATAGGGCGGGCGAGGGGCCGGAGCGCGGCCGGGACTGGGACCTCGATGGCGCCGAGCTGAGGAGACGCCTTTGGCAGCGTTCGGTCGCGCAGCGGTTAATCGCGTGGAGCGGTGGAGCGGTGGAGCGGTGGAGCGGTGGAGCGGTAGAGCGGTAGAGCGGTAGAGCGGTAGAGCGGTAGAGCGGTGGAGCGGTGGAGCCGGCGATGCGGCGATGCGGCGATGCGGGGTCTGCCCTGTCTGGCGTGGGGCGGGGCCACGTCGGCTTGCTGCTAGCGGGCTGGAGCGTGGCCGGCTTGGGTTTGACGGGGTGCAGGGGTGGGCTGGTTTGGGAGCTGTCGTTCGTGGGTTTGGCCTGGAGGTCGTTCGAGGGCGGGTCGAACGTGCGCGTTGGAGGCCTGGGGAGCTGGCTGGGGTGCTGGTTTTGGGCCGGCGTTTGGAGGCTTCGCCGTAGAAGGACTTTCGGGTTTGAGGTGGGGCTCACATCTCCGAAACGGGGCCTGGTGGGGTGTCTGGTTCATGGGCGGGCGCCATTATCCACAGGGTGTGTGTTGTGGGAGTTGAGCATGGGGCGGGACCCGTTTCACGTGAAACGACGTTGATGGCCTGGGAGTTGTCCACTGCGCTATCCACAGGGGGCGCAAGCGTTCTACGTCGAGTTTCACGTGAAACGGGTGGGGCTGTGGATAACTTCTGTGGATAACTTTTGGTCGGATGTGGGGAGCGACACGTGCTCACGACGGTCAAACTGTGCGGGTGCGAAGAGTGGCTTAGAGATCAGGAATTTGGCTCCGCGCCGGGCCTTTGCGGACATCCCCACGATCGTGCGAAATTGACCCGGGACAGCCCGTCCTGACCTGGGCTAAGGTCACGTCGTGTCCGAGAACACCGCCCCCCTGCCTGACTTCACCCGCTGGCCGTCGTTCCCGTTCGAAGGGGACATGCGAGTCAAGAAACTCGCCCCGCCGGTGGAGGTGGAGCCGCCGCGGAGCGGTGAGGACGGTTCGGATTGCGTTGCCTGCGGGACGTCGGATGATGCGTACATCTGGGTCTCGGAACGCTGGCGAGTCCGGGCGATGGACCGGCCCACGGGGCTCCCGATGGTTTTGATCTTGGAGTGCCGGTCGCATCTCGACCTTGGCGACCTGCCCAACCTCCTGGCGGCCGAGCTCGGCGTGATGACGGTCCGGCTCGAGCGCGCGATCCGCTCGCTCGACGGCGTTGCCCGCGTCCACGTGAACCGATGGGGCGACGGCTCGGCGCACCTGCACATGTGGTTCCTGGCACGGCCCTACGGCCGGCTGCAGCTGCGCGGAACCTTCCTGTCGCTCTGGGACGACATCCTGCCGGTCATCCCCGAACACACCTGGCGAGAGAACCTCGCACTCGTCGCCGCCTGGCTCGCCGACTTCGGTGGCAAGGCGATTGCGGAGCCGGCCCACATCGCTTGGGAGTCGCCGTCGATCTACAACGTTCCCGGGACCGGAGCGCAGGAAGACCGCGAGGAAGGCCGTCGTCCGGCAACGCTAGGCGACGTCCAGGAGGACGCGGTGCCGGCTGATTCCCGGGTACGGCATAACGACGATCCGTCCGCCGGCAGCGCCCCGGGAAGCGGCCCGCTTGTGGACCCGACCGCTCCCCAGGCCGAAGACGCGGAGTCCGACAGTGCACCCGCTAGGTCATCCGTGCTCGGAACGGCCAACTCCGACAGCGACCCGACCGTCGGCCTGTCGGCGGGAAAGGGTTTCGTCGGCACGGGAGTGTTGAGTACCGGAGCCGGCGGAGTTGCTGCGGGTGCGGGCGAGCCGGAGTCGTAGCCCCGCCAACTTTCGATGTTTCACGTGAAACGGCCGCCTCGGGGCGGTCGTTTTCGTTTAGGACGAGAGCAAGGGCTGATGAGTCGGCGCCCGTGATCGGGGCCAGGGGGCTGGGTCGAATGGCTGCGGCGAGGTGTCGAGCTTGGAGAGGCGCCTTGCCGGGGAGCGGCTGCAGAACAGCGGCCGGACGGGTGGGCGAAGGTGAGTGGCTGTGGGGCAGGTGCCGGACGGCGAAGGTGAGTGGCCGGACCGCGAAGGTGAGCGGCTGCAGGACAACTGCCGGACCGCGAGGGTGAGTGGCCGGACCGCGAGGGTGAGTTGCTGGACGGCGAGGGTGAGTTGCTGGACGGCGAAGTGAGCGGCCGGATGGAGAGGGCGAGAGCAAGGGGGCGATGGAGGTGAGGGCAGAGGCGGCGGAGGTGGGAGCAGGGCCGGTTGTGGAGGACTGGCTGAGACGAGAAACGGGCGCCACCCCTGAGGGGTAACGCCCGTCCCGAAACGGATCCGGATCAGGTCCGCCGAGCTCGCCCAACCGCTCGCTCCACCAGGGCCCCGAGCACCGCTCCGAAATCAACCCCGGCGGCCTGCACCGCCAACGGCAGCAACGACGTCTCGGTCATCCCCGGCGACACGTTGCACCCGAGAACCTGCGGTTCCCCGTCCTCCGAAACGATCACGTCGATCCGGGAGAGGTCTCGCAACCCGAGCGCCTTGTACGCCTCCAACGCCGTCTCCGACACCCGAGCCGCCACCGCCGGGTCGAGCCGGGCCGGCACATGCCAGGTGGTCAGCCCGGCGGTATACCGAGCGGCGTAGTCATACACCCCGTCCCGCGGCACGATCTCCACGATCGGGAGCGCCGACGGGCCGGTCCCGAGGTCCAGGATCGACACGGCCAGGCTGGTGCCCGGCACATACCGCTCCACGAGCGCCGTCGAGTCGTACCCAAAGCACCCCACCATCGCAGCCGGAAGATCGGCCGCCTCCCGGACCACCGCGGCCCCCAGCCCGGACCCGCCCTGGGCGGGCTTGACCATCAACGGCAGCCCGAGCCGGGACACGATCCGATCGAGGACAGCGACCGCCCCGAGCTCGGAGAACCGATCGTGCGGAAGCGCCACCCAGTCCGGGGTGGGAATCCCGGCCTCGCGCAGCCGCGCCTTGGCGGACGGCTTGTCCCAGGCGAGCCGGGCGGTCCGCGCGTCCGCCCCGACATAGGGCACCCCGCACAGGTCGAGCACCCCACGAAGCGATCCGTCCTCACCGGTCGCCCCGTGCAGCGCGATCACCACGGCGTCCGGCGGGTCGGCCTGCAACGCCGGCAGCAGCGTCACGTCCGCGTCGTGCAGGTCGGCCTCGATGCCGGTGGACTTCAGCGCGTCCAGCACCCGGCGCCCGGAGCGGAGCGAGACGTCCCGCTCATACGAGAGCCCGCCGGCCAGCACCAGGACCCGCAGATCGTCCCGAGCGCCGGAGGCACGAGCGCCCGACGAACTAGCGCTGGACGAACTAGCACTGGACGAACGAGCGCCGGACGAACTGGCGCCCAACGAAGCCGAGCCGCCCGCGGAAGCACGGGAGCCCGCCGTAGCCGACATGCTCGTGGAAGCGCCGGAGCCCGCCGGATCCCACGTGCCCGCGGAAGCGCCGGAGCCCACCGGACCAGAGGCGCCCGTGGCGGCACCGGATCCCGCCTGAGCAAAGGCACCAGACCCCGCCGGAGCAAAGGAGCCAGCGGAGCCAGCGGAGACACCCGTGGAAGCGGTGGAACTCGCGGAAGCAGCGGCACCGACGGAAGCGGCACCGCCAGAAGACCCAGATGAACCCGTACCCATAGGGGTGATCATGCCAAGTCAGGACCGGGAGTGTCCGCAGCGGCCGGACCACGGCGGCGCTGGGACGAAATGGCGGCGGAGCCGCCGAAGACAGCGCGCGTAGCCAACTCCTGCTCCATCACCCCGGACAGGCGTCGCACGCCCTCACGAAGCCGCTCCGGCGCGGAGAACGAGAAGTTGAGGCGCATGTTGCCGCGCCCGGTCCCATCGGCGTAGAAGCCGGTTCCGGGCACGTAGGCGACCCGAGCCGCGATCGCCCGCGGCATCATCGCCTTGGAGTCGAGCCCCTCGGGCAGGGTGGCCCAGACAAACAGGCCGCCGGCCGGCCGGGTCCAGGTCGTGCCGGCCGGCATCAGGTCGGTCAGCGCGCTCAGCAGTGCGTCCCGGCGCTCCCGGTAGATCTCCCGGTACACCTTGACCTGCTCGCGCCACGGCATGGTGGTCAGGTATTGGGTGACGGCGCCCTGCGCGAACGCGCTCGGGCAGAGCACGTTCGCCTCGCTCATCATGACCAGCTTCTCCCGCACGGCGTGCGGCGCGAGGACCCAGCCGACGCGCAGACCGGGCGCGAACGTCTTGGAGAACGTGCTGCAGTAGAAGACGCCCTCGCGGCGGCGCGCCCGCAGCGGCCGGGGCGCGTCCCCTTCGAAGGACAACATCCCGTACGGATCGTCCTCGACGACCAGCAGCCCGGCCCGCTCGCAGATGTCCAGGACCTCCTCGCGCCGCGCGTCGGAGAGCGTCACGCCGGCCGGGTTCTGGAAGGTCGGGATCGTGTAGAGGAACTTGGCCCGCGGATTTGCCGCAATCGCTTCCTGGAGTGCTGCCGGGATCAACCCGTCGGCGTCCATTGCCACGTGCCGCACCTGTGCCTGGGCGGCCTGGAAGACGCCGAGTGCGCCGACGTAGGTCGGCCCCTCGGCGAGCACCACGTCGCCCGGATCCAGGAACAGCCGGGCCAGCAGGTCGAGCGCCTGCTGCCCGCCGACGGTCACGACCACGTCGTCGGGGGAGGCGCCGGTGATGCCGGACAGGCTCATCACCTCGCAGATCTGCTCGCGCAGCTCGATCGTGCCCTGACCGATTCCGTACTGCAGGCTGGTGGCGCCCTGCTCGGAGCCGAGCCGGTTGAGCATCTCGCCGACCGCGTCCAGCGGCAGCGCGGCAATGTACGGCGACCCACCGGCCAGCGACACGACCTCGGGCCGGCTGGCGACGGCGAACAGCGCCCGGATCTCCGACGTCGTCATTCCCCGGACCCGGCGCGCATACCGATCGGTGTAGTCATCCTGAGTAGTACCGGTCATTCGGCTCTCACCCCTCGAACTAAACGTGAACTCCGGCCAGCCTAAACGCCGAGTGCATCGAGAGGGGTCACCCATTGTCCGACCTGCTCCCGTTCATGGGTATAACGACGTACGATTTCCAGGGCGCGGCCAGCGCCGGTTTCGGTCCGTCCAGCCAGCGCAGGGGGTCCCGCGATGTCGCGACGCCTGGTCAATCTCACCCTCGACACTCTCGAGGACCTGCCCCGGCCGTGCCGGGCATGTGTCTATTGGGAGCTGGATCCGGTCTCCGCCGAGCGGGCCTGTGCCTCCGGCGATCCGGGTCTGGAGAAGGAGGCGTGGGTTTCCCAGACGCTCCTGGAGTGGGGTTCCTGCGGAAAGTTGGCGTATGTCGACGGCATGCCGGCCGGCTTCGTGATGTACGCGCCACCCGCCTACGTGCCCCGCTCGATGGCGTTCCCCACGTCCCCGGTCAGCGCCGATGCCGCGCTGCTCACCACGGCCAACGTGGTGCCCGCGTTCGCCGGCGGCGGCCTGGGCCGGATGCTCGTGCAGGGCGTCGCCCGTGATCTGACCAAGCGCGGGGTGAAGGCGATCGAGGCGTTCGGCGACGCGAAGCCGGACGAGGAGAAGGAGGGCGCGTGTGTCGCGCCGGTCGACTTCTTCCTGTCGGTGGGCTTCAAGACGGTCCGCCCGCACCCGCGTTACCCGCGGCTGCGCCTGGAGCTGCGCACCGCGCTGTCCTGGAAGTCGGATGTCGAATACGCGCTGGAGAAGCTGCTCGGCTCGATGAGCCCGGAGAAGCTGCTCCGCCCGATGCCCGCGACCAGTTCCATCGAGAACTAGCCGCGGGCCCGAAGAGCAAAAGGGCAGAAAAAGCCAAAGATCAAAACACGATTGCCTACGTACGCTCGGCCAGCGCCATCCGCAGCTGCCGCACGTCGATCGACCCGGTCGGCACGTCCCGCTCGACCGGGAAGTACATCCGCTGCACCGCGGCCAGCACGGCCTCCACGATCTGCTCCCGGAACATCGGGTTGATCAGCCGCTCGCGATCCACCGGCGAGGTCAGGTAACCCAGGTCCACCCGGACCGTCGGCATCCGGGTCAGCCGCAGCAGATCCCAGGTCTTGGCGTGGGTCCGGCAGTCGTGCATCCCGGTCCGCACGACGATCTCGCGCTGCACCAGGTGGGCGAGCCGTTCACCGACGGTCGAACTGGTCCCGCTGTCGGTCCCGTAGTGGTAGGTCGCCACGCCTTCCGCGGCCGTCGACTCCTGCCCGTCGAGGTGCAGCGAGATCAGCAGGTCGGCGCCGAGGCTGTTGGCCAGCGCGGCCCGGTCGGCGCCGCTCATCGGCTCGGCGGGCTGCGGGCCGCGGGTCAGGTGCACCCGCATGCCGGCCGCGGCCAGCCGGCCCTCGAGCCGGGCGGCGAGGTCGAACACCAGGTCCGCCTCGGTCCAGCGGAGCGGCCCGTCGGGCACCACCACGCCGGAGTCGTCGCCACCGCCGTGACCGGGGTCGATCACGATGGTCTTGCCGACCAGGTTCGGCCCGGACTGGCGGAACGCCTCGGCCTCGCGCAGCCACTGCGGGCGGCCGCCGACGACCTTGCGGCCGAGCCGGCGCAGCGCCTTCATGGTCTGCGGGCCGCAGGATCCGTCCGGGGTGAGGCCGACCTCGCGCTGGAACTGGGCGACCGCCCGGGCGGTCCGTGCGCCGTAGACCGAGTCGGACCGGCCGGCGTCGTAGCCCATCTCGAGCATGCGCTCCTGCAGGGCGCGAACGTCCTCCCCGGTCAGCGCGTCCGGCACGGAGTGGAACAGGGTGCGCGCGCCGAGCCGCCAGCGTGCGCCGTCCAGCGCACGCCAGGTCTCGTCACCGACCATGCCGTCCACTCCGAGGCCACGGCTCTGCTGGAAGGCCCGGACGGCATTCTCCAGACTCTCGTCGAAGAGGTCCGGTTCCAGCTCGGTCAGCAATTCCAGGCCGGCCAGGATCGACCGGATCTCGGAAACGGCAGGACCGGTGTCTCCGCGTCGGATGGACCGCACTCACGACTCCCTAGGGGCGAGAAGGGACGACCTTCCGGAGCGTACTCCGGCGGACAAAGAGCGCCCCGCGTCCCAGTGCGGACGCGGGGCGGCAGAAAACGATCAGAGAGCCGATTCGATGAAGTTGACCAGGAAACTCTTCGGCTTCGCACCGGTCACCAGGTTCACCCGTTCGCCACCCTTGAAGATGGCCAGGGTCGGCACCGACATCACCTGGTAGGCGAGCGCCGTCTGCGGGTTCTCGTCAATGTTGACCTTGACGATCTCCACCTGCGAGCCCAGCTCCGAGTCGGCGATCTCGGCGAGCAGCGGGTCGACCTTCCTGCACGGCACACACCACTCGGCCCAGAAATCCACCAGCACTGGCTTGTCGGACTCCAGCACGTCGACGGCGAACGACTTGTCGGTGACGACCTTCACGAGGACCCTCCCGGTCTTACAGCTCTACGAATGAAGCGATGAAGCGCTCGGCGTCCAGCGCCGCGGCACAACCGGTGCCGGATGCGGTGATGGCCTGCCGGTACGTGTGGTCGACCAGGTCACCCGCGGCGAACACACCCGCGACGTTGGTCCGGGTGCTGGGCGACTGCACCTTCACATAGCCCTCGTCGTCCAGCTCGACCTGACCCTTGAAGAGCTCGCTGCGCGGGTCGTGGCCGATCGCCACGAACACGCCGGTCACGTCGAGAACCCTGGTTTCCCCAGAAACCACGTTCTTCAATCGAACGCCGACGACCTTGCCGTCCTCGCCGAGAACCTCCTCGACGACCGAGTTCCACTCGACCTTGATCTTCTCGTTGTCGAACGCGCGCTTCTGCATGACCTTGCTGGCCCGGAAGCTGTCCCGCCGGTGCACGATCGTCACCGTCTCGGCGAAGCGGGTGAGGAACGTCGCCTCCTCCATCGCGGAGTCACCGCCGCCGACCACCACGATGTGCTGGTTGCGGAAGAAGAAGCCGTCACAGGTGGCACAGGCCGACACGCCGTGGCCGAGCAGCTCCTGCTCGCCGGGCACACCGATCGGGCGCCACGCGGAGCCGGTCGCCAGGATCACGGCGCGGGCGAAGTACTGCTGGTCGCCGACCCAGACTGTCTTGAGGCCCTCGGTGCCGGCCTCGGTGGGCTTGTCGGTCAGCTCGACGCGGCTCACGTCGTCGGTGATGAACTCGGCACCGAACTTCTCGGCCTGCGCGCGCATGTTGTCCATGAGCTCCGGGCCCATGATGCCGTCGCGGTGACCGGGGAAGTTCTCCACCTCGGTGGTCGTCATCAGCGCACCGCCGGACTGCACGCCCTCGATCACCAAAGGCTTCAGCTCGGCGCGGGCGGCATACAACGCCGCCGTATAGCCGGAGGGCCCCGAACCGATGATGATCAGATTGCGGACCTCGTCCACTGCCGACTCCTCCAGGTATGTGTCCACGCCGGTAGAACGCCATGCTAGGCATTCACCATTCCCCCCGGTCCGGCTCGTGTCCGACCTCACGCCGGGGGTGCTGCTCAGCGTACCGGGACGGAACCCAGGGTGTCCGCGTCGCCACCGGGCAATCCGCAGTCGACGCCACTGGCCCAGGCCCACTCGCCGTTGGCCGCGGTGAACCGGACCACCAGCGCCGGTTTACCGGTGAACCGGGCGTAGTCGACCGACAGGACGCTGAGCAGGCCGCCACCGTTCTCCTGGGCGATCGCGTCGAGGCAGTCCAGCAGCGCGTCCGGGGCCCGCAGCCGGGCCAGCCGGACATCGTCGCCGGCGAAGTTGGTCTCGCTCTGCGGCTCGCTCGGCAGTTGGCTCCGCGGCTGGCTCGAGCCGGCCAGGCTCTCGCCGGTGGTGCGGTTCACCAGCTGGCCGAGCGTGCCGAGGGTGTAGTCGTTGCCGCTGGCCATGGTCTCGGCGGGCGCCGCGGCCACCATGCCGCCGGCATCCCCCGCCGCGGCCTTCGAGGAGGAAGCCGCGTCGTCGGCGCTGTCCTGCGACTGGCTGAGCAGGCCGTACCCGAACAGGCCGACGACGCCGGCGGCGATGCCGATCGGCGCGGCGATGCGGACCCAGCGGTTGTTGCCGCGCTTGCGGCGCCGCTCGGCAAGATCCAAGACCGCTTGCGGTACGGCGTCAGCCGGGCTCACGACCGCATCGACGGGCACCGCCTCGGCCGGCACCGGAAGCGGCTCGCGAGCCAGCACGGCGTCCAGTCGAGCCACCACGTCCGCCGGCATCGGCTCCACCGGCAGGTCGCCGAGCAGCGCCCCGACGGTCGCCATCTCCGGCGCCAGCAGCTCGTAGGCGTCCTGCCAGGCCGGCTCGGCGGCGATCAGCGCGGCCACCCGCTCCGACTCCGGGGTGCCGTCCAGGGCGCCACCGACATAGTCGGCCAGCAGGTCGATGTCGACCCCGTGGAACTCGGCGCCCGTCACCGCTGGTCCCTCCGTTCACGCCCGGTCGGTGGCGACGTCACCGTGCCACTCGACCTGGATGGGACGTCCCCGCCACCGGTCCGGTTCCCATCGTGCCCCGAGTCACTGTGACCGTCCCGCAGCTCGCGCAACGACAGCGCCATCCGGGCCCGGCCGCGGGCGCACCGGCTCTTCACCGTCCCCTCGGCGATCCCGAGCATCTCGGCGGCCTCGGCCACCCCGTACCCCTGCACGTCGACCAGGACGATCGCGGCGCGCTGGTCGACCGGCAGGGCGGCGAGCGCGTCCCGGACGAGCAGCACGGTGTCCTGGTCCGGGGTGGGGGCGACCGGTTCCGGACCGGTCGGCTGGTCGTCCCGGCTGCCGTCCGGCAGCGGGACGGTCGGGTGCGCCCGGCGCCGGCGGAGCCGGTCCAGGCAGGCGTTCACCACGATCCGGTGCAGCCAGGTGGTGACGGCCGAGTCGCCACGGAAACTCGCGGCCGCCCGGTGTGCCGAGAGCAGCGCGTCCTGGACCGCGTCGGCGGCCTCCTCGCGGTCCCCGGTGGTGCGCAGGGCGACCGCCCAGAGCCGGTCCCGGTGCCGGCGGACCAGCTCGCCGAACGCCTCCGGATCACCGGCGACGTGGGCACGCACCAGCTCGGCGTCGCTCGGCTCGGGGTCGCCCCCACCGGGTCCGCCGGGCGGTACGTCCCGGAAAGTCACGCCAGCAATGTATGCCATCCGTGCGGTCCGCGTGGTGTCACCCCGCGTCACGAAACAGGGGCGGTTCCCCGACCGGGAACCGCCCCTGAAACACCGCTCGAAAGCGCTGCTCAGTAGCCGTACAGCTGAATGTCGTTGACGTCGACCTGGTAACCCGGGGTGTCCTCGTTGCGTGGCAACTTGGTGATGAAGACCAGTACGTACTGGTACTTCTTGTCCGGGTCGAAGCCGTTCAGGATCTGCTTGTCGCCGGTGTTGGTGTCGGCGCTGTCGGCGTCGCTGACCTTGGTGTAGGTCTTGACGATCTGCTTGTCGCCGTTCGAGTTGTCGCCCGGGTCCTTGGTGCCGACCCGGAGGTCGACGACGGCGCCGGGGGCGGACAACGCGACCCGGACCTCGGAGAGCGCCCGCGCCTCCGGCAGGTGGATCAGGACCCCCATGCCGGGCTTGCCGCCGCCGAAGTTCGGCTGCAGATAGTACGACAGCTGCCAGGCGGTCTTCGGGTCGTTGTCGACCACGAAGTCCGACTCGCCGGTGTCCTTGCGCTCGCCGTTCGGCGGGTCGACGATCCGGACCATGTCGGCGGTCAGCGGGATCTGCTTGGGCGGGCCGAGCGGGTCCTCACTGGCCGTGCCGGCGCCGTCGGGCTGGGCACCCGCGCCGGCCTGGACCGGTGTGGAGGCCGACGCGTCCGGCTTGCTCGAGTTGTTGATCGCGCGGATGCCGAAGACCAGACCGATCACCGCGATGATCACCAGCGCGCCGACCCCGAGCAGGATCTTGGGCGTGCTCCGGGCGGACTCGCTCGGAGCGCCACCGGCCTGCACGAACCGCAGCGGGCCGACGTCCTCGAACTCCTCCTCCTCGGCCGCCGCGTCCAGCCGGCCGAGCTCGGCGGTGAGCGCCTCCGCGGACGGCACCGCGACCCGGCGATCCAACAGGTCCATCGTCAGATCGTCGAGGTAGGCCGGGACTCCGGCCCGGGACTGCCGCGGGGCGGCCGGCGTGCCGGCACTGTCGCGGATCGCGTCCGGCAGCGCGGCGCGCCCGGTCTCGGCCTGCGGCCAGTGGCCGGTGAGCGCGAAGTAGAGCAGGCCACCGACCGCACGGACATCGGCCTCCGGACTGTCCGCCGCGTCGGCCCGGGCATCCGCCAGGACCACGCGGTTGTCGTCGCCGATCAGCGCGGTGCCGGGGTGCACGTTGCCGTGGATCATCCCGGTGGCGTGCACGGCGGTCAGGGCGTCGGCGATCGAATGGGCGATCGCGATCGCCCGGGACGGGTCCAGCGGACCCTCGGCGGCGATCAGATCGCGCAGCGACTCGCCGTCGACCCACTCGCGCACCACGTAAGCGCGCTGCTCTTCGTCGATGGCGTCGTAGACACCGACCAGATTGGGGTGGAGCACCCGACTCGCGGCGACCGCGGCCTGCAGCATCTCGGCGGCGGAGTCGCCACCGGGGTGCCGGAGCACGACGGCGACCGGTCGCCGCAGCACCACATCGATCCCGCGCCAGACCTGGCGGCCGGCGCTGTCGTTGTTGACGTGCTGCTCGAGCTGATAACGCTCGGCCAGGATCTCACCGACGGCGGGTTCACCGAAGGTCAAAACCGGTCCGGCCTCGTCGGCCGCGGTCTCGTGGCCTTCGCCGACCTGGGTCACCAGTCCTCCCTCGGTGGTGCATGCCATGGGTGCTCAAGGCAATGGTGTGCCCGAGCACATGCCGACAACGACCATACCCGTACTCGGCCATGCTCCGGCAGGTCGTCCCCCCGGCGCGGCATCGGCGCGGCCCCGTACGAACGGGTGGTTTTCCCTGCAGTCCGGGTGAAAAGCACCTGTTCAGGGCAGGTCTGGCACGCGCCGGGCCGATCAGCGGCCGATTTTGCGGCGCACCATGCCGACGACCTGGCTGATCTCCTGGACCCGCAGCATGATCGCGGCGACCAGGTAGGCGACCAGGATCACCGCGCCGCCGACGACGAGCTGGACCAGCGACTGGACCCGGCCGTCCGGCGAGCCGGCGCCCGGCAGCAGGCGCACCACCAGGTAGCCGAGCGCGGCGGCCACCGCCGCGGCGATCGCGACCCGGAGCAGCGAGGAGGCCACCGAGCCGAGGTTGAGCCGGCCCACCTTGCGGCGCAGCACGATGAGCGAGAGCACCGCCGAGACCAGGTACGAGATCGCGTTGGCGGCGGTCATCCCGGCGGCCAGCAGGCCCTTGCTCAGCATCGCGGCGAGGACCAGGTACGCGACGATCCGGATCACCACCACCGGCAGGTTGATCAGCGAGACGGTCTTGTTGCCCTGCAGCGAGTAGAACGCGTACGTGCAGAGGTAGCTCACCGACAGCGGGATGACGGCGAACGCCGCGACGGTCAGCACCGTGCCGGTGTCCAGCGCCTCGGCGTGGGTGTAGTTGCCGCCCTCGAAGAGCATCACCGAGATCGGCACGCCGAGCACCGCGTAGATCACCGAGATCGGCGCGAGCGCGGCCACGGTGAGCTTGATGCCCCGGGTGAGGTCCGCGCTGACGTCGGCGAACCGGCCCTCGGCGGCGGCCGCGCTCATCTTCGGCAGCAACGCGGTCATCACCGAGACGCCGATGATGCCGTGCGCCATCATGGTCAGCAGGAAGACGTTGTTGAAGGCCAGCACGCTGGCGCTGCCCTTGCCGGCAACCCGGTTCAGGATCTTGACCATGACGAAGACGGCGACCTGGTTGGCCGCGACGTAGCAGAGCATCCAGCCGGCCAGCCGGCCGATCTCGCCGAGGCCGAGCGAGCGCGGGTCCCAGTTGAACTTCCAGCGGAAGCCGACCTTGCGCAGCGCCGGCAGCAGGCCGAGCGCCTGCACCACCATGCCGAGCAGGGTGCCGCCGCCGACCAGGGCGATCTGCGCGACGGTGATGTTCTCCACGGTCACACCGCGGCCGAAGATCAGCAGGAACAGGCCGGCGGTGGCGATCACCACCAGGTTGTTCAGGATCGGCGCCCACATCGGCGCGGCGAAGTGCCCGCGCACGTTCAGCACCGCGCCGATCAGCGCGGAGACGCCGGTGAAGAAGATGATCGGCAGGATCAGGTACGCGAAGTGGGTGACCAGGTCCTTGTAGGCCGCGCTGTTCTCCGAGCTGGCCTGGATCGCGGTGATCACCGGGGCGGCCGCCACCACCAGCAGCGCCGCCAGGCCGAGGCTGACCACCGCGAAGGTGAGCAGTTTCTGGGTGAACGCCTGGCCGCCGTCCGGGTCCGCCTTGCGCCGCCGCACCAGCAGCGGGATCAGCACGCTGGACAGGATGCCGCCGAGCAGCAGCTCGTAGATCTGGTTCGGCAGGAACTGGGCGCTGGTGTACGCGTCGCCGACGCCGGCGCCGAGCGCCATGCCGATCAGCGCGTTGCGGACGAAGCCGATGATCCGGCTGACCAGGCTGCCGATCGCCATGATCGCGCTCTGCCCGGTGGTGCTGCCGTCGCCGTCCCCCGGGACGTTCTCCGGGGGCAGCGCCTGGTCACCACCGGCGGTCGGCAGCTGGTCGTCGACCGAGACGACCGTGACGCCGTCCTCCGGTCGCGGTTCGCCGTCCGGCGCCGCGTGCGTGCTGCGGTACAGGCCGCCGTTCACCCATGCCTCCCGAGCCGTACCGATGTTGGAGCCACCATAGAAGACTGGGCCACCTTAAGAACAAGGTCACACATGGTGACGCAGGAGGGTGCCAGGTTCCGCGCCGGCCAGCGTCTCCACGACCCAGCATGCCTCCAGCGGTACGAGCGGCTCACTCAGCGCATCCAGCACGGTCGGATGGTCGCAGCCGGCCTCGGTCAGCGCGCCGAGCAGATCGGGCAGCGGACCCAGGTCCCCGGAGTCGGCGATGCGCCGGGCCAGCGGGCGGGTGGTGGCGTACCACTCCTGCTCGGGCAGGTCGGCGAGGCGGGCGGTGGCTCGGCGTACCAAATCGGTCAGGTCTTCGTGGGGAAACCGTTTGTCCGCGCGGACCTCTTCGATCGCCCGCGCCGGGTGGCTCAGCTCCGCGATCGCGGCCTCGTCCAGCACCTGCGGCGACGGCGCCGCCGGTGCCGGCCACCAGCGATCGTCGGTGAAGAGCGGCAGCGGCGTCTGCTCCGGCCCGGTGGGCGCGGGCGGCGGCACCTCGCGGCGCAGCGACCGGTACGCCGCCTCGCGCACCGCCGCCACGGCCGCCGTGTCGTCGTCGGCGGTCGGCGGGGCGAACGGCCCGAGCAGCGCGACGACCAGGCCCGGATGCGGCAGGGTCGGATCGGCCAGCGCGATCACCCGGGCGCACGTCTCCAGTTCCCACCAGCGCAGCGAAGCGGGGTACGGCCCACCGGCCGGCGCCCAGCCGATCTGGACCGGCTCGCTGGCGACCGGCCGGCGCAGGCCGAGCGTCCGCTCGCCGGAGGGCTGCTCGATCTCGAGGATCAGGGCGTAGCCGTCGACCACCGGAAAGGAGACGCGGAGCAGCTCAGGGAGGAGGTCGGGATCGCTGATCTCGCCGGTCCAGAACCCGGGTTCCAGGCTCAACCGGCGCAGCACCTCAGAAACGGGCACGTGTCCCATCCTGCCCGGCGGAGTCCTGGGTAACCAAAGCGACTAACCTGGTAACCCCATGTCTGTTCTGAACGATGCCCAGCAGAACGCGGTCGCCGAGTTGCTCCGCGTGTCCCCGCTAGCCGACGAGCTGGGGCGCCGTTTCGGCGCCGCCGGCCACGAGTTGCACCTGGTGGGCGGCTCGGTCCGGGACGCGTTGCTCGGTCGCCTCGGCGACGACCTCGACTTCTGCACCGACGCCCGGCCCGAGCAGACCCTCGCGGTCGTGCAGAGCTGGGCCGACGCGATCTGGGAGACCGGCCGCGAGTTCGGCACGATCGGCATCCAGAAGAACGGTGTGCGGATCGAGATCACCACGTTCCGCGCCGAGGCGTACGACGGGGTCAGCCGCAACCCGGTGGTGCGCTACGGCGACTCCCTCCTCGACGACCTGGGCCGGCGCGACTTCACCATCAACGCGATGGCGGTGTCCCTGCCGGGTCACGAGTTCACCGACCCGTTCGGCGGGGTCGCCGACCTGGCGTCCCGGACGATCCGGACACCGGCCGCGCCGGAGCTCTCCTTCGGCGATGATCCACTTCGGATGCTGCGCGCCGCCCGATTCGCGGCAAAGCTGCAGTTCACCGTGGACGAACCGGTCATCGCGGCGATGCGGGGCATGGCAGCTGATCTCGACCGGATCACCGCGGAACGGATCCGGGACGAGTTCACCAAGCTGATCTGCGGCGCCGACCCGATCGCCGGCCTGCGGCTGCTCGTCGACACCGGCCTGGCCGACCGCTTCCTGCCGGAGATCGCCGGCCTGAAGCTGGAGATCGACGAGCACGCCCAGCACAAGGACGTCTACGAGCACACCCTGATCGTGGTGATGAACGCGATGCGGCTCGAGGGCGACGAGGGCCCCGACTTCGTACTGCGGATGGCCGCGCTGATGCACGACGTCGGCAAGCCGGCCACCAAGGCGGTCGGCCGCGACGGGCGGGTCAGCTTCCACCACCACGAGGTGGTCGGGGCGCGGCTCACCAAGCAGCGGATGAAAGCCATGAAGTACCCCAAGGACGTCACCACCGACGTGGTCGGCCTGGTCGCGCTGCATCTGCGGTTCTACGGCTACGGCCGGGGCGAGTGGACCGACTCCGCGGTGCGCCGCTACGTCACCGACGCCGGCCCGCTGCTGTCCCGCCTGCACAAGCTGACCCGCTCCGACGTGACCACCCGCAACCGGCGCAAGGCGGCCGGCCTGGCCGCCGACTACGACGCGCTCGAGGTGCGGATCGACCGGATCGCCGCCGAGGAGGACCTGGCCAAGGTCCGCCCGGACCTGGACGGCAACGCGATCATGGAGCTGCTCGGCGTGCCGCCCGGCCCGATCGTCGGCCAGGCCTGGCGCCACCTGAAGGAGCTGCGCCTCGACCGCGGGCCGCTGGATCACGACGAGGCCGAGGCGGAACTGCTCAAGTGGGCCCGCGAGCAGGGCCACATCAGCTAGGCCTTTTTTACGGCGCCGGCGAGGTGTCGCAGCCGCAGGTCGGGACGGACTGAAACGGTTCGGGAGGATGCCCGACCTGAGGGTTCGAGACCAGATTCACATTTCTTGCCCGGCGCGCCTCCTGGCCTCCCGCGCGTAACGCTGAAGCAATGAATCAGCGCCTGCTGCGGGGCATAAACCGTCAGAATTGTGCTGGAAATGGACGACCGGTCGGCCTACCACATGGGCGATCTGCCGGGTTGCGGGACCCCGCGCAGCTACCTACCCTGCTATCCGGCACGTGTCAGCTTCGATTATCGGACGCGTGAACGGGCTGCATGCGGGGGTAGAGCGGCATGGTCGAAGAAACGGTGAACGCGGTAAATAGTCGCTCTGACCGGACGGCTGCGAAACTGCTCAGCACCGGGCAGAAGGTATTGGCCGGACTCGTTCTGCTTGCCCTCGGTTACGGATTGTTTCGCTATCCACGACTGACAGCAACCGGAGTGGTCGGCGCGTTCATCGCCTTCTACCTCGTTTTCGCGTTGTTCAAACTCTTCGTGACCGCGGCCGGCCGCCGGCACCGCCTGCTCCTGTCGAACGTGCTGCCGTCCTCCCGGGAGCTTCCGCACTACGGCGTGCTGCTGCCGGTGCACCACGAGGCGAACATGCTGCGCCGGCTCGTCGCGCGCGTGAGCCAGCTGCACTATCCGCGGGAGAAGCTGCACGTCTACATCCTGATCGAGCAGGACGACGAGGAGACCTTGGCCGCGGCCGCCGCGATCGGGCTGCGGGTGCACGGTGACGGGACGAGGCCGCAGGGCCCGTGGGGTCATGTCGTGGTGGTGGTGATCCCGCCGGGTGGTCCGAAGACGAAGCCGAACGCGATGAACGTGGCGTTCCCGATCGTGGTGGCCGACGGCTGCCGGTACGTGACGATCTACGACGCCGAGGACCGGCCCGACCCCGATCAGCTGCTGCTCTCGGTGTCGACGTTCCGCCTGGCCCGTCGTGATGTCGTCTGTCTGCAGGCCGAGCTGGTGTTCTGGAACGACGACACCAACTGGGTCTCGGCGCTCTACTGGGTCGGCTACAAGGTCCACTTCCGCAAGTTCCTGCCCGGCCTGGCCCGCCTCGGGCTGCCGGTCCCGCTGGGCGGCACCTCGAACCACTTCCGGGTCAACGTCCTGCAGGAGGTCGCGCTCCCCGGCGGGCTGGTCTGGGATCCGCACAACCTGACCGAGGACGCCGATCTCGGGGCTCGTCTGGCCGCGGCCGGTTATCGCGTGGATCTGCTGGCGTCGGTGACGCTGGAAGAGGCCCCGATCTCCAGCCGGGTCGTGGACAAGCAGCAGCGTCGCTGGAAGGGCGGCTATCTGCAGACCGCGCTGGTGCACAGCCGCCGGCCGTTCCGCTCGGCCGCCGGGATGGGCCTGCACCGCTGGCTGGCGTTCCTGCTGATGACGTACGGCACGCCGCTGACGTTCCTGCTGAACCCGCTGTTCCTGGCGCTGTCCATCGCCTACTTCGCCACCGGCTCGACGCTGATCGGTGATCTTTTCCCGGCGCCGGTCTACTACACCGCGACCGCGTTGCTCCTGGTCGGCAACTTCGGCATCATGCTTGAGCTGGTGCAGACGACCCTGTCGGAGGCGCAGCAGACCAAGGGCCGGTTCGGCCTGTTGAAGTACATGTTCATGGCCCAGGTGATGTGGCTGTGGATGAGCGTCTCGACGTACATCGCGGTCTTCGAGATGCTCACCGGCAAGCGTGGCTGGCACAAGACTCCGCATGGTCACGCGGAGTCCGACGACGACCTCGAGCCCGGCCTGTCCCTGCCCGTCCACGTACCGCAGCCCCGTCAGCCCCTGTCGCCGCAGCAGCACCAGGCGCTGCCGCCGCACCAGCCGGTGCCGCAGCAGCAGTACCAGCAGCCGGTGCAGCCGCAGCCGGTGCAGCAGTACCGGCAGCAGCCGGTGCAGCCGCGTCCGCCGGTGCCGGTCCAGCCACAGCAGCAGCCCGGCGACAAGCCCGCGGTCGTGCTCGAATTCCTCACCCCGGGTGCGCAGTGAAGATTCTGAACAAGAGGATGCCCGGCATCGCGCTGGGCGTCACCCTGGCCATCGCCGCGACGCAGCTGACCGGCTGTGCCCAGCTGGCGCCGAGCGTGCCGACCATGGGCGGCGCCGGGCAGGCGGCCGACGACCCGCTCGACGACGGGGCGGACGACGTGGCGGTGACGCCGGCGCCGGGCACCCCGCTCAAGAAGGTCTCCGAAGCCGCGCAGAGCACCAAGGTCGAGCTGGGCGTGCAGATCTCCTGGCACGACGTCAAGGACCCGAAGCTGGTCCGGTCCAACGCCGCCCGCCTGCTGAACTACGTGGTCGGGCTGGGCGCCAACAGCGTCGGCATCACGTTCCCGATCTACACCGACGGCTACCGTCCGTCCAAGGTGTACACCCAGACCGGGGTCACCCCGACGCCGACCGACCTGCGCGTGATCACGACGCTGGCCAAGGAGCGCGGCCTGCAGGTGATGATCCGGCCGATCATCGACGAGACCAACATCTCGACGGTCAAGGACGCCTGGCGCGGCTCGATCAAGCCGCCGGACCCGGACGCCTGGTTCGCCTCGTACTCGAAGGCGATGGTGCCGTTCCTGAAGGCGGCGCAGGCCGGGCGCGCCGACACGTTCGTCCTCGCCACCGAGCTGGACTCGCTGGTCAAGTACGACAAGCAGTGGCGCACCGCGCTCATCGCGGCCAACAAGGTCTACAAGGGCCGGTTGTCCTACGGCGACAACTGGGGCTCCTGGCAGACCGGCCGTCCCGGCGTCCCGCTGGCCGAGCCCGGCCTGGACGCGTACCCGCAGCTGGACCTCACCGATGGCGCGTCGGTCCCGGAGATCTCCAAGGCGTGGGCGAAGTGGCTGCAGAAGCGGCCGAAGGAGCTGAGCAAGACGGTGATCCAGGAGATCGGCATCGCCAGCACCCCCGGCGCCTACGAGCAGCCGGCCGTGTGGGCGCGGGAGAACCAGACCCTGCAGCCGCAGATCCAGGTGAACTGGTTCGCCGGCGCCTGCGCGGCGGCGAAGGAGCTGGAGATGCCGGGGCTCTACTTCTGGAGCCTCGACGTCTGGGCCGAGCCGTCCAAGGCGAAGAAGGCGGCCGGCTACAACGTCGGTTCGTTCATCGGCCGCGGCGACAAGTCGATCAAGCAGTGCTTCGCGTCCGGATGGCCCGGCCAGTGACCACGATCCCGTCGGACCGCCAGGTGATGCCGCCCGGCCAGGATCCGCCGACCGAGCAGCTCGCGCTGCCGGCCGGGCCGATCCGCCCGGCCGCACCGATCGCGCCGGTCGCGGACGCCCCGACCGAGCGCCTGACCACGCCGGCCGAGAACCCGCCGGCCGAACCGGCCGCGGGCCCGGTCATCGACAAGCCGGTGATCGTGAAGCCCCCGGCCGGGATCCCGCCGACCGCGCTGCCGGCCGGGACCACGGCGCTCGGCGACCAGCCGGCGAGCGAGGACCCGCCCACCGAGCGGCTCGCCAGCCTGACCCAGGAGATCCAGCTCCGGCACGCCAAACGGCTGCGCCGTCTGGAGAACCGGGAGGTGAAGCGCACCGACCGCGCCCTGGTGGCGGTCGCCGTCACGGCGGTGCTGCTGGCGATCGCGGCCACCGCGTACTTCTACCGGATGGACCGGATCCTCGGGTACCACGACACCTACTCGCACCTGGAGATCGGCCGCCGCCTGCTGGTCGGCCGGACGACCGGGATCGCGCAGCTCGGGGCGATCTGGCTGCCGCTGCCGCACATCCTGCAGGCGCTGTTCGCGTGGAACACCACGCTCTACACCACCGGGCTGGCCGGCTCGATCGTGTCGATGTGCGCGTACGTGGCCTCGTCGATCCTGATCTACCGGATCATCCGGGTCTACAGCCCGGCGAAGGCGTCCCCGGCGGTCGCCGGCGCGGCCGTCTTCATGCTCGGCGCGAATGTGCTGCACCACCAGTCGACGTCGATGGACGAGCTGCCGTTCTACGCGTTCGCGCTTGGCGCCACCTACGGCCTGGTCAAGTGGGCGGACAGCAAGCAGGCGAACTACCTGCTCTACGGCGCGATCTCGAGCATGCTGGCGATGCTGTGCCGCTACGAGGGCTGGTTCCTGGCCGGCATGCTGACGCTCGCCGTGCCGATCATCGCCCGCCGCACCGGCCACTCCTGGCGGGACACCCGCGGCCTGACCGGCATGTTCGCGGTCTTCGGCGTGCTGACCTCGGCCGGCGGCTGGCTGCTCTACAACTGGATGATCGCCGGGTCGCCGGTCAACTTCCTGACCGGCGCGAACTCCAGCGCCTACCAGATGGCTCGCCGGACCACGGACGTCGAGACCGGCAGCCTCCGGAAGACCCTGCAGGCGTACGGCGGTGCCCTGGTCGCCGACCACGGTCTGATCGTGCTCGGCCTGGCCGTGCTCGGCCTGATCGTCTTCCTGGCCGCCGAGCGGCTGTCGGCCCGGTCCCTGCCGATCTTCGCGCTCGGCTCGGTGATGCCGTTCTTCTGCTACACGATCTTCCGGGGACAGGCCCCGATCGGTCTGCCGCCGATCAACAACTACCTGCTGAACCTGCGGTTCGCGCTGGTCGCGGCGCTGCCCGCGGCGGTGCTCATCGGTTACCTGCTGTCCCGGCTGCCGCGTAAGACCGTGATCGCGGCGTCGGTGCTGGTGATCTGCACCGTCGTCGGCCTCTCGGCGGTGACCATCAAGAACGGCAACCTGGTCAGCGTCCACGAGGTCGACGAGGACCTGGCGGCGCAGCAGGACCAGGTCCGTACGGCCGACTTCCTGAAGGACCACACCACCGGCCCGATCATGATGACCCTGACCGGCAATGAGCGCGCCGCGTTCCCGGTGCTGGACCGGGTGATCTACGACGGTACGAAGGTCGGCCGGCGCAACATCTGGAAGGACGCGCTGAAGTCACCGGAGTCGGTCGGCGCCCAGGTCGTGCTGATGCGTGGCTCCGGCGCGCGGGGTGCGGACGACGTCTTCACCGCGCTGTACAACAAGCCGACGATGTCCGGGTACCGGCTGGTCCACGAGGGCGACGGATATCTCGTCTACCAGCTCACCAAGTAACCTTCCGTGACCACATTGGCCGGTAATCGGGCAGGTGGCACGCAACCGAACAATTTGTCGCCCGGCGCGTTCCGTAAATGGTGGAAATAGCGCCGGGACCGGGCGATTCCGGTCCGCCTGAAAGGTTGATGCCCCGGCCCACGCACGCCTCCTAACCTGCATTTCTGCAGGTGTCAGGGGGTTGAGCGGCGTGGCTGAGGAAACCGTGGGCGCCGTCGGCATCGGTTCCGGGAACACCGCCGAGAAGCTGCTCGGCACCGGTCAGAAGATCGCGGCCGGAATGGTTCTGTCAGCGCTCGGCTACGGATTGCTGTTCCATCCGCGCGTCACCGCAACCGCGGTCGTCACCGCCTGTGTTGTTTTCTACCTGCTGTTCGCGCTGTTCAAACTGCTCGTGACGACGGCCGGGCGCGGTCACCGGATGCTGCTGACGACGCTGATGAAGTCGTCCCGGGAGCTTCCGCACTACGGCGTGCTGCTGCCGGTGCACCACGAGGCGAACATGCTGCGCCGGCTCGTCGCCCGGGTCAGTCAGCTGACTTACCCGCGGGAGAAGCTGCACGTCTACCTGCTGATCGAGCAGGACGACGCGGAGACCCTGGCCGCGGCGGCCGCGATCGGGCTGCGCGTGCACGGCGACGGGACCACCGCGCAGGGCCCGCTGAGTCACGTCGTGGTGGTGGTGATCCCGCCGGGTGGCCCGAAGACCAAGCCGAACGCGATGAACGTGGCGTTCCCGATCGTCGTCGCCGACGGCTGCCGGTACGTGACGATCTACGACGCCGAGGACCGCCCGGATCCGGACCAGCTCCTGCTGTCCGTGTCGACGTTCCGGCTGGCCCGTCGTGATGTTGTCTGTCTGCAGGCGGAGCTGGTGTTCTGGAACGACGACACCAACTGGGTCTCGGCGCTCTACTGGGTCGGCTACAAGGTCCACTTCCGGCACTTCCTGCCCGGGCTCGTCCGGCTCGGCCTGCCGGTCCCGCTGGGCGGCACCTCGAACCACTTCAAGGTCACCGCGCTGCGCGAGGTCGCGCTCCCCGGCGGGCTGGTCTGGGATCCGCACAACCTGACCGAGGACGCCGACCTGGGCGCTCGCCTGGCCGCGGCCGGTTATCGCGTGGACCTGCTGGCGTCGGTGACGCTGGAGGAGGCTCCGGTCTCCAGTCGCGTGGTGGACAAGCAGCAGCGTCGCTGGAAGGGCGGCTACCTGCAGACCGCGCTGGTGCACAGCCGCCGGCCGTTCCGGTCCGCGGCCCGGATGGGCGTCCACCGCTGGCTGGCGTTCCTGCTGATGACGTACGGCACGCCGCTGACGTTCCTGCTGAACCCGCTGTTCCTGGCGTTGACCGTGGCCTGGTTCGCCACCGGCTCCGAGCTCATCGTGGACCTGTTCCCGGCCCCGATCTACTACACCGCCACGGCCCTGCTCGTGATCGGCAACTTCGGGATCATGCTGGAGCTGGTCCAGACGACGCTCGCCGAGTCGCAGTTCACCAAGGGGCGTTTCCGGCTCCTGAAGTACATGTTCATGGCCCAGGTGATGTGGCTGTGGATGAGCGTCTCGACGTACATCGCGGTCTTCGAGATGCTCACCGGCAAGCGCGGCTGGCACAAGACTCCGCACGGGCACGCGGAGTCCGACGACGACCTCGAGCCCGGTCTGTCCCTGCCGGTGCCGGTCGCGCCGCCGCGCCTGGCCGCCCCGAGCGCCCCATGAACCGCCCTGAGCGCCCCCTGCGGCTGCGATCCGTCCTGGCGGCGCTGATCGTCACCCAGCTGGCCGCGTGCGGCCCGCTGGCGCCGCACATCCCGGACAGCCCGGTGCGGAAGCCGGCCGCGGCCGAGGCGACGCCCACGGCGACCACTGCGCCCCCGGTGACCACTGCGGTGCGGGCGACCGAAGCGCAACTGGGCGTGCAGATTTACTGGCACGGTGTGGTCGGCTCGAAACCGGTCCGCGCCAACGCCATCCGGCTGCTGGACTATGTGGCCGGGCTGGGCGCGAACAGCGTCGGCATCACGTTCCCGATCTACACCGACGGCGCGCGGCCGAGCCGCGTCTACACCCGGGCCGGGGACACGCCGACCCCCAACGACCTGCGCATCATCACCGAGCTGGCGAAGGAGCGCGGTCTGCGCGTCCTGATCCGCCCGCTGATCGACGAGGTGAACCTGGCGCCGGGCGGAGCGTGGCGCGGCTCGATCAAGCCGCCGAGCGTGGACGGGTGGTTCACGTCGTACACGCAAGCCTTGATGCCCTTTTTGATCGCGGCGCAGAGCGCCCGCGCGGACCTCTTCGTGATCGGCTCGGAATTGGACTCTCTCGTCGTCCACCAGGAGCAATGGCGCACGACGGTGACGACGATGGGCAAAATCTTCAAAGGCAGATTGGTGTACGCCGACAATTGGGGCACCTGGGAGACCGGCCGTCCGGGAGTCCCCGGCGCCGAACCGGGTCTCGACGCGTATCCGCAGCTCGGCCTGCCCGACTCGGCGTCGCTCCAGCAGGTCACCGCGGCCTGGTCGGCGTGGCTGCGCAAGCGACCGGCCGAATTGGACAAAACGGTCTTCCAGGAGGTCGGGATCGCGGCCAGTCCCGGCGCCTACGAGAAGCCCACCACCTGGCCGCGGAACCGGCAGAAGCTCACGCCGCAGATCCAGATCCGCTGGTTCGCCGGCGCCTGTGCGGCCGCGAAGTCGCTGCACATGGCCGGGATCTACTTCTGGACGCTGGACGCCTGGGCGGACCCGGCGGACGCCGCCGGATACGACGTCGGCTCGTTCATCGGCCGCGGCGACCAGGCGATCAGGGAGTGCTTCGCGTCCGGGTGGCCGGGCCAGTGACCACGATTCCGTCGCAGCGCCCGCTCGACGAGGTCCGGGCCGACTCGCCGGCCAGCCTCACCCAGGAGATCCGGATCCGGCACGCGATGCGCCTGCGCCGCCGGGACGACCCGGCGAAGCGGCGTGCCGACCGGGGCGCGCTGGTCGTCGCGGTGGCGGCGACCGTGCTCGCGATCACGGCCTGCGTCTACTTCTACCGCGCCGGCCGGATCCTCGGGTACCACGACACCTACTCGCACCTGGAGATCAGCCGCCGGATCCTGACCGGGCGGACGACCGGGATCGCGCAGCTCGGGGCGATCTGGCTGCCGCTGCCGCACATCCTGCAGGCGCTGTTCGCGTGGAACACCACGCTCTACACGACCGGGCTGGCCGGCTCGATCGTGTCGATGACCGCGTACGTCGCGTCCTCGGTCCTGATCTACCGGATCATCCGGGTCTACCGCCCGGATCGGGTGTCGCCCGCCTACGCCGGCGCGGCCGTCTTCATGCTCGGCGCGAACATGCTGCACCACCAGTCGACGTCGATGGACGAGCTGCCGTTCTACGCGTTCGCGCTCGCCGCGACCTACGGCCTGGTCAAGTGGGCGGACACCCGGCAGGCGACCTATCTACTACAGGCGTCGCTGGCCAGCATGCTGGCGATGCTCTGCCGTTACGAGGGCTGGTTCCTGGCCGGCATGCTCACCCTGGCCGTGCCGATCATCGCCCGCCGCACCGGCCACTCCTGGCCGGACACCCGTGGGCTGACCGGCACGTTCGCGGCGTTCGGCCTGCTCACCTCGTCCGGCGGCTGGATGCTCTACAACTGGATGATCGCCGGGTCCCCGCTCAACTTCCTGACCGGCCCCAACTCCAGCGCCGATCAGATGGCTCGCCGGACCACCGACGTCGAGACCGGGAGCATTTCCAAGACCCTGCGGGCGTACGGCGGTGCACTGCTCGCCGACCACGGACTCGCCGTCGTGGGCCTGGCCGCGATCGGACTGATCGTGTTCCTGGTCGGCGAGCGGCTGTCGGCCCGGTCGCTGCCGGTGCTCGCGCTCGGCTCGATCATGCCGTTCTTCCTCTACACGATCTTCCGGGGGCAGGCGCCGATCGGCATGCCGCCGGTCAACGAGTACGTCTTGAACGCCCGGTTCGCCCTGGTCGGCGCGCTGCCGGCGGCGGTGCTGATCGGCTACCTGGTGTCCCGGCTGCCACGCCGCACGACGGTGGCCGCGTCGATCGCCGTCGTGCTCGGTATGTCGGTTCTCACGGTCTCCACGTTCCGGCAGGACGCCCTGGTCAGCGTCCGCGAGGTGACCGACGACCTGTCCGCGCAGCAGGACCAGGCCCGGGTCGCCGGCTTCCTGGAGGCGCACACCACCGGCCCGATCCTGCTGGACCTGGTCGGCAACGAGCGGGCCGCGTTCCCGGTGCTGGACCGGGTCGTCTACGACGGCACGAAGATCGGCCGGCACAACGTCTGGAAGCAGGCGCTGCGGTCACCGCGCTCGGTCGGCGCCCAGGTGGTGCTGATGCGCGGCGGCGGGCCGCGGGGCGCGGACGAGGTGTTCACCGCCCTGCACGGGATGCCCGCGATGGCCGGCGCCCGGGTCATCTATGAGGCCGACGACTACACCGTCTATCAGTTCCTGTCATAGCCCCCGGGCACACTGGATGACATGTTCGTCGTCGAGTCACCGATCGGGCCGCTCGGCATCGCCGTCGAGGGCGATGTCGTGGTGGGCGTGCGCTTCGGCGCGAGCCGGGGCGAGGATGCCGCACATCCCGCATCCGAGCAGCTCCGGGCATATTTCGCGGGCGAGCTGACCGACTTCACCGTGCCGGTGCGGATGATCGGCGGCTCCGAGTTCGAGCGCGCGGTGTGGGGCGAGATCGCCAAGATTCCGTACGGGGAGATGGCCACCTACGGCGCGATCGCGACCGCGCTGGGCGACCCTGGGGCGGCCCGCGCCGTCGGCACGGCCTGCAACCACAATCCGGTGCCGGTGATCGTGCCGTGTCATCGGGTGGTCGGCGCCGGCGGCAAGATGGTCGGCTTCGGCGGCGGGCTGGAGCGCAAACGCAAACTGCTGGAGTTGGAGGCCCGGGTTTCGCTGACGCGCGCCTGGGGTTGAACTGTGAGTGGGCTCACGTCGTACCCAATAGGGGTTGTGAGGGTAAGAAAAGGCCGCCTCTCGCGGAGAGGCGGCCTTTCGCAACGGGAGGAGAGCGTCAGCTCTCGATCTCGCCCTTGATGAACGCCTCGACGGCGGCGTGCGCGTCGTGGTCGCTGTACTGCACCGGCGGGGACTTCATGAAGTAGGAGGACGCCGACAGGATCGGGCCGCCGATACCGCGGTCCTTCGCGATCTTCGCGGCGCGAACCGCGTCGATGATCACACCGGCGGAGTTCGGGGAGTCCCACACCTCGAGCTTGAGCTCGGCGTTCAGCGGGGTGTCGCCGAACGAGCGGCCCTCGAGCCGGATGTACGCCCACTTGCGGTCGTCGAGCCACGGCACGTGGTCCGACGGGCCGATGTGCACGTCGCTCTTGATCATCTCGTGCGGGATCTGCGAGGTGACCGACTGGGTCTTCGAGATCTTCTTCGAGACCAGGCGGTTGCGCTCCAGCATGTTCATGAAGTCCATGTTGCCGCCGAAGTTGAGCTGGTACGTACGCAGCAGCTCGACACCGCGGTCCTCGAACAACTTGGCCAGCGCGCGGTGCACGATGGTCGCGCCGACCTGGCTCTTGATGTCGTCACCGACGATCGGGAGACCGGCGTCGACGAACTTCTGCGCCCACTCCGGGTTCGAGGCGATGAAGACCGGCAGCGCGTTCACGAACGCGCAACCGGCGTCGATCGCGGCCTGCGCGTAGAACTTGTCGGCGACCTCGGAACCCACCGGGAGGTAGGAGACGACCACGTCGACCTCGGCGTCACGCAGTGCCTGCACGACGTCGACGATCTCGGCCGAGGACTCCTCGATCATCTCGCGGTAGTACGTGCCCAGACCGTCGTGGGTCGGGCCGCGCTGCACGGTGACGCCGGTCGGCGGCACGTCGGTCAGCTTGATCGTGTTGTTCTCACTGGCGACGATCGCGTCGCTCAGGTCCATGCCGACCTTCTTGGCGTCCACATCGAACGCCGCGACGAACTTCACGTCGGATACGTGGTAGTCGCCGAAGGTCACGTGCATGAGACCCGGGACGCGGTCGTTGGGGTCGGCGTTCTTGTAGTACTCCACGCCCTGCACGAGGGACGAGGCGCAGTTACCCACACCGACGATGGCGACGCGTACGGAACCCATCGCGTTTGCCTCCTTGTTTCATCACGGCCGGTCCGAGTGCGGACGCGGTGTCTCTGGGGGTGCCGTTCCCGCCGGCGGCGTACCGCCCGCGGGAGCGGGGCTTGTGGTGCCGGGCAGGCCGGCCCGGTGGCGGAACGCCGGGGTACGGCCGGACCGCTCGTTGGTGATCAGTTCTTCCAGCCAGCGGACCTCGCGCTCGCACGCGTCCAGGCCGTGTCGCTGCAGCTCGAGGGTGTACGCGTCGAGGCGGTCGGCGGCCCGGGCGAGAATCTCCCGCAGCCCCTCGCGTTGCTCCTCGACCCGTCGCCGACGGCCTTCCAGGATCCGCAACCGGGTAGCCGTGTCGGTGCGGGAGAAGAAGGCCATGTGCACCCCGAAGCCGGCGTCGTCATACGTCTCCGGCCCGGTGGCGGCGATCAACTCGGCGAAACGCTCTTTGCCTTCCGCCGTGATCTTGTAGACAACCCGTCCCCGTTTGCTGGTCATCGGGGGAACAATTTCGTTGTTGTTCGCTTCGGCTTCGCTGATCCAGCCGGCCAGCTTCAACCGCTTCAGGGTCGGGTACAACGTCCCGTAACTGATCGCGGCACGAAGCGTGCCCAGCTTGGTGGCCAACTCCTTGCGGAGTTCGTAGCCGTGCATCGGGGCCTCCTGCAGAAGCCCGAGGATCGCCAACTCCAGCACCTCGACCCTCCCCAAGAGTGTGTCCCGATGTATCGGCCCGATACATCGCAACCGTAGATCGGGATGCCCGGACACGCAACTCGGACATCCTGCGCTGTCGCCACGCCACGCTCCGTGATGACGGTCGCCGTGGGAGCGGTGACCGCGTACTCTCTTCGCCATGCGCACGCAGCGACAGGTGGTGGACTATTCGCTTCAGAAGCGATCAGTCCTGCGTGACGTGCGTAACGGCAAGATCAGCCCGCTTGAGGTGTGCGATGCCTCGCCGTACCTGAAAAACGCGGCGACCTTCCACGGCGAGCCGACCGACGAGCGGTGCCCGATCTGCCGCCGCGAGAACCTGACACTCGTGCACTACGTCTATGGAGACGAGCTCAAGCACTCCGCCGGCCAGGCCCACAAGGCCGCCGAGTTGCCGGTGCTGGCGATGACGCTCCGTGAATGCCAGGTGTTCGTGGTCGAGGTGTGCCGCTCCTGCTCCTGGAACCATCTGATCGAGCGCTATCTGCTCGGCCGGGAGGCGCTCGGCGACGAGGAGCCCCCGATGCAGTGGAAAACAGGTTCGGATTCACACGTCCGGGAGGGCCGACGGTGAACCGGATCGATGTCGTTAACGTGGACACGTTTAAGACCGGATCGGGCATCCAGCACTGGAGCCGGTCAACTCAGACGCAGAACGCCCGCTCGTGGCACGGTCGCCGGGATCCGATCCCGGACCCGCCGGCCGCGCCCCCGCGAACGGTAGGTGTGAGGGAATGAATCCGTACGGCGAACCGCAGAACGCACGAGCCCGGGCCCAAGTGCCCGGGTCGTTCGCTGCTTCCGGCCCGGACGAGGACCGGCCCGCCCCCGATGCGTACCGCCGGCCAGCCGGCTCCGCCTCGGTCGGCTCGGCCGGCCCCGGCCGGGCCTCGGTCAGTGGTGCCGCGCCGGTCGGCGGGCGCGCCTCGGTCGGCTCGGCCGCCCCAGGCCGCGCCTCCGTCGGCGCCGCCCCGGTCGGTGGGCGCGCCTCGGTGGGCGCTGCCCCGGTCGGTGGCCGCGCCGCGGTCGGTGCAGCCGGAGTCGGCGGCCGCGCCTCGGTGCCGCCCGTCGGCCCCACCCCGCCAGGATCCGGTGGCGGCGGTAGTGGCGGCGGTGGCGGGGGCAAGCGTCCGCGCAGCAAGGCCGACAAGAAGTACCGCCGCGCGAACATCCTCACCGCCGCGGCCGCCGTGCTGGTCATCATGATCGGCGCCGGCATCGTCGGCGGCACCTACTTCTTCGACGACGTCGAGCTGCCCACGCCGCAGGCCGAGGCGCAGCTGAACATCATCACCAACGCGTCGGGCCAGGTCCTCGAGCGCGAGGGCGAGCCCCGGATCAACGTGCCGTACCAGAAGATCACGTTGACCATGGCGCACGCCGTCGCCGCCGCCGAGGACCAGAACTTCTACACCCACAACGGCATCGACATGAAGGGCATCGCCCGCGCCGCGTGGAACAACTTCACCGGTGGCGACAAGCAGGGCGCGTCCACGATCACCCAGCAGTACGCCCGGCACGTGGCCGAGCTCAAGGAGATCAGCTACAGCCGTAAGCTCCGCGAGGCGGTGATCGCCCGCAAGCTCGAGTCCAAGTACGACAAAGACCAGATCATGGGTCTGTACCTGAACTACGTCGACCTCGGCTCGGGCCGGTACGGCGCGGAGGCCGCGGCGCAGGGCTACTACGGCGTCAGCGTGATGACGGGCGGCAACGGCAAGTTCAAGGAGATCAACGCGTACCAGGCCGCGGCGATCGCCTCGATCATCAAGCAGCCGTACTCGAACTCCGCGCACCCGGGCTACGACCCGACCGTGAACCCCACCGGCTCCAAGGAGCGCTGGGAGTACACGATGAAGGGGATGTACGAGAAGGGCTGGATCTCCAAGGAGGTCTACGACGCCCGGAAGTGGCCGGAGCCGCTGAAGAAGAGCAAGGCCGGCTGCACCACCTGCTGGGACGGCAAGCCGGTCGGCATGATCGGCCGGCACGTGACGAACGAGCTGCACCAGCTCGGCATCACCGACGACCAGATCAACAAGGGTGGTCTGACGATCACCACGACGATCGACCCGGTCGTGCAGAAGGCGGCCGAGGAGGCCGGCTCGGCGAAGAACAAGGAATCGCCGCTCTACGGGCGACCGAAGACGTACCAGTCCGCGGTGATCGGCATCAACCCGGAGAACGGTGAGGTGCTCGGCTACTACGCCGGTGACGACCCGACCGGCACCGACTTCGCCGGCTACATGGCGGGTAACGGCAGCGGGGTGCTCGACGCGGGTGGCCAGTCCCCGGCGTCGTCGTTCAAGATCTACACGCTGTCCGCGGCGTTGAAGGCGAACTACTCCTTCGACACGATCTGGAACGGCGACAAGAAGCGGGCCAACGGCACGTCGATCAGCAACGCCGGTCAGGACCCGGGCAAGACCTGTAACGACGACGGCCACAGCATCACGAACTGTGACCTCGAGCAGGCGACCGTCAAGTCGTACAACTTCCCGTTCTACTGGATCGCCGACCAGCTCACCCCGAGCAAGGTCGTCGCCGCGGCCAAGGCCGCCGGCATCAACTACATCTGGAACAACGACGGCAAGCGGATCGACCTGGCCAAGACCGACGCGTCCACCTGGAAGAGCAACTTCAGCGACGAGATCGGCTTCGGTCAGTTCCGGGTGCTGCCGCTGGACCACGCCACCGGCGTCGCGACGATTGTCGGGCAGGGCGTCCGGCACCAGACGCACTTCATCAAGGCGATCAAGTCGGTCGACCCGAGCACCGGCAAGCTGACCAACCTGAAGACCATCACCAAGGAGGGCACCCGGGTCTTCGACGCGGCGCAGATGTCCGACCTGACCGCGGTCATGAAGAAGATCCCGGCGCACGCCAACCACACCCTGGACAACGGCCGCCAGGCGGTCGGCAAGTCCGGTTCGTGGGAGCTCAGCCAGAAGGACAGCAGCAAGAACGGTGACGCCTGGTTCGTCGGCGGCATCCCGCAGCTCGCGGCGACAGTGTGGGTCGGCGGCAAGGGCAACCGGGTCGCGCTGACCGAGAGCAGCGGCAAGAAGATGTTCGGCTCGAACACGCCGGCCGAGATCTGGAAGCAGTTCCTCGACGCGGTCGCCAAGGCCAAGGACTGGGACAAGAAGAGCTTCCCGGACCGGCAGGCGGGCGGCGACGCCTCGCTCGGCAACGGCATCGCGCCGCCGGTCGTGCAGCAGCCGGACAACAGCGCCATCTGTGACGGCTCGATCGCGATCCTCTGCCCCGGTCAGAACACCAACACCGACAACAACAACACCGGTACCAACAACGGTGGCGGCAACAACAACGGCGGTGGGAACAACAACAACGGCGGTACCACCACCGACGGAACCACCACCGACCAGAACAACACCACCGGCGGTTGATCCCTGGCACGTCCGGACGGCGCTCACCTCATCGAGGTGGGCGCCGTCTTTTTTCGGCCGGTTTCCAGCGGAGTGCCGTGTCCGGGCGGCGTCCGATCTCTGAGGTTCATGCGGCATGATGCCAAGGCATGAGCACGCAACCGTCCACCGACCGGCCCGACGCTCCGAGTGCCACCTCGGACGGTTTCGTGCGGGGCCTGTCGCAGTTCATCGGCGGGCCACTCGGCTCGCACGCGACCCGCCCGGATGCCCGGCCCAACCGGTTCTGGACCGCCTCGCGGTTCGTGCTGGCGCTGACCTGCCTGGTGCTGGCGCTCTCCTGGGTGCAGAAGTCGCCCTGCATGAGTGGGGACTGGCAGAAGAACGTCCAGTACACCCGCTTCTGCTACACCGACGTGCTGGCGCTCTACTACGCCGAGGGGCTCAACGACGGCCAGGTGCCGTACGTCGACCACCAGGTGGAGTACCCGGTCGTCACCGGCTACTTCATGGGCGCGCTCGGGCTGCCGGTGCACTGGTACGGGACCCAGAAGGACCCGAGCATCAACCAGGGCACCTGGTTCTACAACACCAACGCGCTGATCCTGTCGCTGCTCGCGGTCGCCACCGCCGCGATCATCCTGGCCCTGCGCCGAAAGCGACCCTGGGACGCGGCGATCTTCGCGCTGTCCCCGATTCTGCTGGTCACCGCGACGGTCAACTGGGACTTCCTGGCGATCGGGCTGGCCGCGATCGGGCTGTACCTGTGGGTGCGCCGCCAGCCGGCCTGGGCCGGGGTCTTCCTGGGGCTGGGCGCCGCGGCGAAACTCTGGCCACTGTTCATCCTCGGGCCGCTGCTGGTGCTGGCGTTGCGGTCCGGGCGGATCAGACCGTTCGTGAGCGCCGCGCTGGGCACGGTGATCACCTGGGCGATCGTCAACTTCCCGGTCTGGTTCTGGTACCACGAGGCCTGGCTACGGTTCTTCCGGCTGAACTCGACGCGGCCGGTGGACTGGGGCACGCTCTGGTACGTCGGGCGGTACCTGGACGGCAAGTGGAAGAGCGGCGGTGCCGGCGACCAGGGGCCGTTCCAGTGGCTCGCCGACCACATCCCGACGTTGAACGCCCTGACGTACGCGCTCTTCGGTCTGGCGTGTGTGTTCCTGGTGGCGCTGGGCCTGCTCGCGCCGAAGCCGCCACGGGTCGCTCAGATGGCGTTCCTGGTGGTGGCGTTCTTCCTGATCTTCAGCAAGGTCTGGTCGCAGCAGTACGTGCTCTGGCTGCTCCCGCTGATCGTGCTGGCCCGGCCGAAGTGGGGCGCGATCATCGCCTGGTCGGTGGCGGAGATCGGGTACTTCACCGCGTTCTACGCCGAGCTGATCGGCGCCGGCGGCAAGTCGGTGATCCCCGAGGGCACCTTCGTGCTGGCCTCCAGCCTGCGGTTGATCACCGTGGCGGTGCTGTGCGGGCTGGTGATCCGAGAGATCTGGCGGCCGGAGCTCGATCCGGTCCGGCAGACCTACGGCACGGACCCGGACGCCGGGTTGCTGGAGGGGCCGGACGCCGGGTGGGTGCAGCGGCTGCGGTGGTCCCTCGGGTATGTCAAGCCGTCGATGGCCGAGGTTCCGCTTCCGCCCGCGCCGGATGTCGTCAAGGTCTAGGTCTTTCCGCGGAAAGACGGTGGGGCACACCTTTCGGTGTGCCCCATTTCGCTTTCAGCTCACGGTCCGCCTCGGTCGGTCTTTCCCGCTTTCCCGGTACGGCGTCAACCCCCGCCCCGCCGCACCCGCCCGTCAGCCGCCCCGCGCCCTGCCACGTCCCATCCGTGCCGCGTCCGCTCCCGCGCCCGGGCCTCGTGCCACGTCCGGGCTCGTGCCACGCCCGCTCCCGCGTGCGAGCTTGTGCCAAGCCCATGCCCGCTCCCACGTGCGGGCTTGTGCCAAGCCCATGCCCGCTCCCACGTGCGGGCTTGTGCCAAGCCCATGCCCGCTCCCGCGTGCGGGCTTGTGCCACGCCCACGGCCGCTCCCGCGCCCGGGCTTGTGCCGCGCCCACGTCTGCGCCTGCCAGGCGACCCGCGCCCTTCCGCGCCCGGCAGCCGGCCGGCCACGGCTCTTCAGGCCGGCCCGACCGGGCGGGCCCTGCCGACCGGCCGCGGCCGTCTAGTCCAGGTGGAAGACCACGGCGTCAGGGAGGTCTTCGCGGCGGATGCCCAGCGTGTCGACCGGCAGGTCACCGGCCTGCTCCCAGGTGGTGCCGGCGACGTCGGCCCGGATCAGGACGACCGTGTGCACGCCGATCGTGCGCAGGTAGGCGATGCTCGTCAGGTCCGGGAACGACGCGACCTTGCCGCGCATCTCGGCCTGCTTCACCACCGCGACGTTGCCGCCGCCGTTCGTCACCTGCTGGTAGCGCGAGGTCGTCCAGAGCTGCACGGTCTGGTCCACGAGCACGTCCGTCGGCAGGACCAGCATCGGGCCGCCGACGGTCCGCAGCGCGGCCGGCTGGGCCGGGGACACCGGGTGCGCGGTCGCGCTCCAGCCCTCCAGAACCACCAGCAGCAACGGTACGAGCGTGGCCAGGCGCAGCCACGGGCCCGGCCACGGCGGGGTCCGCTGCGCCGCGAGGTGCTCGGCGCGCCGGACGAACTCGTCGACCGCGCCGGCCGCCAGGATCGCCAGGACCAGGGTCACCCAGAGCATCAGCCGGCCCGGGACGACCTGCTCGAACGAGGCCGGCAGATGCCCGAACAGCGGGACATAGCTCCAGCGGCCGTCGAAGAACGTGGTGCCCAGGGTGAGGATGACCGCGACGGCCAGGCCGAGGATCAGGAACAGCCGCTGCCGCCAGCGCCAGATCGAGAAGAGCAGCCCGGCCAGGGCGAGCGCGTAGAGCATGAAGCCGGGGAGCAGGGACATCTCGGCGGCCCACGGCAGGTACCCGCGCGGGGTGGCGTGCGCGGCGCCCCAGATCCGGGACTCGGCCGGGCCGATCAGGAAGCTGCGCAGCGGCGGCGAGAAGAAGTCGAGCTGCTCGGAGCGGGTCGATGAGTCCGGGACCCGCAGGTACGGAATGGCGATCACCGCGCCGACGCCCAGGAAGATCAGCAGACCCAGGTAGTCGGCCAGCAGCAGCCGCCAGCCGAGCACAGCGTTGGTCGCCCGGGCCCGCCGCTTCCGGACCGGCTTCCCGGCCGGCGCCTTGACCGGCCCCTTGCCCCACTTCCGCCAGCCCTTACCCGAGCCCGCCCCCACCGGCGCATCCTTGCCGGCCGCCGCATCCTTGCCGGCCGCCGCATCCTTGCCGGTCGCGTCGTTGCCAGGCGCATCCTTGGCGGCAGCGTCCTTGCCCGCTTCGTCCTTGCCGGGCGTGTCCTTACCCGCTTCGTCCTTCTCGCCTGGTTTGTCTACTGCGGCCGGTTTGTCCGTGGCCGGTTTGTCCGTGGCCGGTTTGTCCGTGGACGGTTTGTCCGTGGACGGTTTGTCCGTGGCGGGGGATTTGTCCTTCGCAGTGTCGTCCTTGGCTGCGTCGCTTGTGGGCGGCAGGTCCTTGGCAGGCTCGACGGCGACCTTCTCGATCCGGTCGGTCGTGTCCTTGACCTGCTCCGTCTTGCCCGGCTCGTGCTTGATCGTCGTGGTCTCGCCAGACGGCTTCGCGCCCTGGACGTCTTTTGCCGACTCGGCCTTGTCGGCCTTGTCTGATTTCTCCGGCTTGTCCGCGCCGACGGCAGCCTTCTCGACGCCCTCCACGCCCTTTTCGGCGTCGCCGGCGCTCTGTGCGCCCTTCTCGGCGCCGCCGGCGACCTGCTTGCCCTTCTCGGCCTCGCCGGCGACCTGCTTGCCCTGTGCGGCGTCGGGGGCGGCCGTTTTGGGCTTCTCCGCGTCGCTGGGGGCCTTCTTGTCCGGCTTTGCGTCGGCGGGCAGCTTCTTCGGCTCGTCGCCGCTCTGGGCGGCCTTGAGCCGCTTCGCGCGCCGGTACTGCCGGAACCGCCGGATCGGCACGGCGATCAGCACAACGACCAGGATCGCCCCGAGCAGGTACGCGAACGGCAGGCCGAGCGAGAACCCCAGACTGAGCTGCCACGTCGCCACCAGCCAGCCGAGCGCGACCCACCCGGCGTTGCGGTGCGCGGGCCGGAATCCATACCGAATCGACCAGCCGTGCCCGCGGGCCAGCAGCGCCAGCGCGAGCGGAATCGCCCCGGCGGACACGATGTCGAGGTGACCCTCCTGCGCGAGCCGCCAGGGCGCGTAGGCGAACGCGGCCGCCGCGACCGCCGCGCCGGTGGGCCGGGCGCCGAGCTGACGGACCAGGGCGTAGGCGCCGAACAGCAGCAACGCGTGGGCCAGCACGAACAGGATGTTGTACCGCAGCACCGCTGCTTCCGGGCCGGTGCCGAGCAGCCCCCCGGGGGCGTAACCGAGCAGGCTGTCCCCGTACGCAAGCGGGGTTGTGGTGGGGAAGTAGGCGTTGCCCTGCCAGAGCTTGATCGGGTTGGTGCGCAGCACGTGCCCGAGCCAGGAGACCTGCCAGGCCTGCCGGGACGGATCGCCGAGATCCTGCGGCAGGGTGTGCAGCGGATTCCGCAGGGTGGGCCAGGTCAGCCCGGCGGCGAAGATCGCGGTCAGGTAGATGGCCAGCGAATACTCATGGATGAGCCCGCGGCCGAACGCCCGGAAGGTCCGCTTGATCCGACCCGGTGGCTTCTCGGCGGCGGTGTTCGCGAACGCTGTCCACGGGTCCGGCGGCGCCCCGGCCGGCCGGGTGTCCGACAGCGCTTTCCGCTTCCGTTTGGCGGGCTCCTCGCCGGTGGTCCCTTGTGGATCCAACGTCGTACCGTCGCCGGGTTTGCCTTTTTTGTCGTCCTTGGCGGAGACCTCGGCGACCGTCGCTGGCTGGTCCTTGGTCGTCTCCGAAACGCTGAGCACCGTCGCAGGCTTGTCCGCCGTCAAGACCTCCGTCTTACCGGCGGCTGTCTTGTCAGTCTCGGCCGTGCCAACTTTGGTCGCCCCGGCAGTGACCGGCAGCCCGCGGACATCCTTGCTGCCCGAAGGGTCGGCGGCGCCCGGGACAACCTTGCCCTCCGGGGCATCTTTCCTGCCCGGCTGATTGTCCCGCCCGGACCGGAAGATCCCGAAGAGCCGCTTCCTCGCGGGCCCGGCCGGCTCCGGCGCTTTCGCGTCGTCGCCGGCGGACTTGGTCGAGAGCGGTTGCGGCTGCTCGGTCATGACTCTCCCCGGACCAGGTACGTCAGACGCCCGACCGCTCACGCAGCAGGGCGATGTCGGCGCGCTGCCCGTCCAGCCCGCCCGGAGTCTCCACAATGGCCGGGGCTCCGGAGGCGCGGATGGCAGCGACCACCAACTCGGGGTCGATCTTTCCATTCCCCAGGTTGTCGTGCCGGTCCTGGCCCGAGTCGAAGCCGCCCTTGGAGTCGTTTGCGTGGATCAGATCGATTCGCCCGGTAATCGCCTTGAGCCGGTCGACGATGCCGACCAGATCCTCCCCGCCCGCGAAGGCGTGGCACGTGTCCAGGCAGAAGCCGGCCCCGAAGCCGCCGACCGCGTCCCACAGCCGGGCCAGGTCGTCGAAGCGCCGGGCGCAGGCGTTGGTGCCGCCGGCGGTGTTCTCGATCAGGATCGGGAGCGGGAAGCCGCCGTCCTTCTCGGCGTATTCGAACGCCTTCTTCCAGTTCGCGAAGCCGGCCTCGAGGTCGCCGCCGTCGACGTGCCCACCGTGCACGATCAGGCCTTTCGCGCCGATCGCGGCGGCCGCCCTGGCGTGCGTCATGAGCAGCTTGCGGCTGGGGATGCGGATCCGGTTGTTCAGCGAGGCGAGGTTCAGCCGGTAGGGCGCGTGGATGTAGACGTCCACCTCGGACGCTCGCAGCAGCTCGGCGTCCTCGCGGGGCAGCGGGTCGTCGAACTTCTGCGGGTCGGCGAGGAAGAACTGCACCGCCTCGGCGCCGCGGGCGGCGGCCTCGGCCAGCGGGTCGGTGGGATCGACATGGGCTCCGATGCGCATGGGACGAGCCTACGACGCCGGTCCGACACTTTCTGGCGAGCGTCACCGGCCTCCGATCCGCGTCGTTAGCCCCATCGATCACGTTTGACCGATTGTCCGTGCAGGCCGGCGGCGAACCCCGGGGGAGATACGCATGTCGCGGCAGTTCCGATACCGGATGGCGGCGCTGGTGGCGGGCGGCCTGATCTTCGGCGGGCCGCTGCTCGTCAACGGCACGGCGAGCGCCGACCAGGTCGAGCCGAGCGGCCGGCGGGTCACCTTCGACGGTGGCGTGCTCGGTCTGTCCTGCGGATCCAAGCCCAGCGTGGAGAAGCTGACCGTGCCCGCCGAGAGCACCCTGCACGTGATCAACCGGACCGGGCACGCCGCGCGTCTGGAGCTGGCCGGCCAGCCCCGGGGGGTGATTCCGGAGGACGGCGCCGCCGAGGTGCTGTTCCGCCGGGGCA
This sequence comes from Actinoplanes sp. L3-i22, assembly GCF_019704555.1. NCBI lineage: Bacteria > Bacillati > Actinomycetota > Actinomycetes > Micromonosporales > Micromonosporaceae > Actinoplanes > Actinoplanes sp. L3-i22. Next base: position 11,965,239 of record NZ_AP024745.1, on the reverse strand, counting down.
CCACGCCGGTCCGGCTCACGCCGAACTGCTCGGGCGCCGACGACCCGCTGCCGATGCTGGTCACCGCGGTGCCGTCGACGCCGTCGACGTTCGCCGACCCGGCGCCGGGCGGGTCGAGCGCCGACAGCCTGCCGTCGATCGCCGCGGGCGCCCCGGCGCACGCGTCGGCGCCCGGCTCCGCGCTGCCGGACACCAGGTCACCGCGTTCGCGACCGGGACAGACCGCGGGTCACGCCCGGCATCGGGAGCCGGGGGCGATGGCTTCCAGCAGCGCCGCGGCGGCCCCGCGGGGCGGATCAAAATCCAAGATCAAAGACCGGATTTCCCGTACGGCGGCCGGCAGTGACCCCACGTTCGCCGGAATGCCGCCCGGCGAGCGCAAGGCGCTGGTGCCCGCGCAGGATCCGGCGGCCGGCCTGGTCGCCGCCGAGCCGGCCCCACCCGCCCTGTTCGACACGCCCGCCCAGGAGTTGGACGAGCCGCTGGCGGTACCCGCCGCCGAGCCGGTCGCGTCGGTCGGACCGCTGCGCACCAGCCGGCCGATCGGGCTGCTCGGGCTCACCGCGATGGTTTGCGCCCTCGGCGTACTGACTGCGACTATTCGGGCAATCGTGTCGCAACGTGCATCCCGGTCAAATCTGGCGTAAGATTCTCTTCGTAAGGCTCCGCGGGGCGACCGCGTCCACCTCATCGGTGTGGTCGTTCCTCCCCAGGTCCCACCCAACGAACCGGACCGGACGCCCCGCGGCTCTGCATGACGAAGACCCCGTCCACCCGGACGGGGTCTTCGTTTTGGGCCTCAGCGCCTCAGCTGGGTATGCTGGCTCGGTTCGCGGACTGTTTGCCGTGGGGCGGTTGACTCCCACGGCTTTCTTCTGCGTGCGACACAAGACCTCCTGCCACGGAAATTCCGTGGCCGTACAGCCCACAGGAGGTGAATGTCTTGCGTCATTACGAACTCATGGTGATCCTCGATCCTTCGCTCGAGGAGCGCACCGTCGCCCCGTCGCTCGACCAGTACCTGAACGTGATCAGGACCGCGGGTGGCTCGGTGGAGAAGCTCGACGTCTGGGGCCGTCGCCGGCTCTCGTTCGAGATCAACAAGAAGGCTGAAGGCATCTACGCGGTCATCGACCTGCAGGCGACGCCCGAGGCCGTGGTCGAGCTGGACCGTCAGCTCAAGCTCAACGAGTCCATCCTGCGGACCAAGGTCATCCGTCCCGAGACCCGCTGAGGCGTTTTTGTCAGAGGGTCCTGAGACCCTTTGCGTCAACGACTTGAGCGGCGAGGAGAAGTTTCATGGCTGGAGAAACCGTAATCACGGTGGTTGGCAATCTGACCAACGACCCTGAGCTGCGCTTCACCCAATCGGGGGCGGCGGTCTGTTCATTCCGCATCGCCTCCACCCCGCGGACCCTTGATCGGCAGTCGGGCGAATGGAAGGACGGCGAGCCACTCTTCCTGGCGTGCAGCGTCTGGCGTGACGCCGCCGAGCACGTGTCCGAGTCGCTGCAGCGCGGCGCTCGGGTGATCGTGCAGGGCCGGCTGCGGCAGCGGACGTACGACACCAAAGAGGGAGAGAAGCGCACCGTCATCGAGCTCGAGGTCGACGAGATCGGTCCGTCTCTGCGCTACGCCACGGCGAAGGTGCAGAAGGCGAGCCGGTCCGGCGGCGGGGGTGGCTTCGGCGCCTCCGGTGGTGGTGGCGGCAACCGGCAGCAGTTCAGCGGTGGTGGCAACAGCGGTGGCGGTAACACCGGTGGTGGTGGCGGTCGTGGCAACGACTTCGACGACCCCTGGGCCACGGCTGCGCCCGCTTCCTCCAGCGGCAACCGTTCCGGCGGCGGCGGCAACAACTCCTCGTTCGACGACGAGCCTCCCTTCTAAGCCCTCGGGCTTATCTTGAGTTCAGGAGTTAGAGCACATGGCTAAGGCTGCGGCGCTTCGCAAGCCGAAGAAGAAGGTGAACCCGCTCGACAAGGACGGGATCACCTACATCGACTACAAGGACACCGCGCTCCTGCGGAAGTTCATCTCTGACCGGGGCAAGATCCGCGCCCGCCGGGTCACGGGTGTGACCTCGCAGCAGCAGCGGCAGATCGCCCGCGCGGTCAAGAACGCCCGTGAGATGGCGCTCTTGCCGTACACGGCGACGGCGCGCTGAGGAGGGTCACCCAAATGAAGATCATCCTCACGCAAGAGGTCTCCGGCCTCGGTACGCCCGGCGACATCGTCGAGGTGAAGAACGGCTACGGCCGTAACTACCTGCTTCCGCAGGGCTTCGCCATCCAGTGGACCAAGGGCGCCGAGAAGCAGGTCGTCGTGATCAAGCGGGCCCGTGAGGCCCGCGAGATCCGTGACCTGGGCCAGGCGACCGAGGTCAAGGAGCAGCTCTCCGGCCTCAAGGTCACGCTGAACGCGCGCACCGGCAACGGTGGCCGCCTGTTCGGCTCGATCACCCCGGCCGAGATCGTCGACGCGGTCAAGGCCGCCGGCGGTCCGTCGCTGGACCGTCGTCGTCTCGAGCTGCCGGGTCACATCAAGACCACGGGCTCGTACAACGTTCAGGTCAAGCTGCACCCCGAGGTCACGGCTACGTTCCCGGTGAACGTGGTCCCCTCGAAGTAAGTCCTCGCACCACCGCGTTACGGCATGCCGGGCTCGTCCCGGCATGCCGTTCGTGTTTTCCGAGCCCCAGGTCGCTGCCCTCGCGCCGTGCTGCCCTCGCGCCGTGCTGCCCTCGCGCCGTGCCGCTTTCGCGCCGCGCCTGCGCCGCCCTCGCGCCACGCCATGCCTGCGCCGCCATTCACACGCCCGGCGCTGCCCGTGCTGCCCGCGCTGTCTTGTTGTCGTTCCAGCTCGCGCCGCGCCTGCGCTACCTCGTCTCGTGCCGCTCCAGCTCGCGTTGCGGCCGGAGTTGCGCTGCTCAGCGCCCGGATTGCCGCGCTTGCCCGGCCTGTTCCGCGCGGGGCTGCCGCCCTGCATCATGCCGTGCCGCCGTGCCGCCGTGCCGCCGTGCCGCCGTGCCGCCGTGCCGCCGTGCCGCCGTGCCGCCGTGCCGCCGTGCCGCCGTGCCGCCGTGCCGGCCCGGGCCCGGCATGGCGGTCAGGGTTGCTGGAGGAATCGCTCGATGCGGTGCAGGTGCTCGGTTCGGAGGCCGCGCGTGGCGTTCGGGCTGATCAGCAGGGCACGGCCGTCGGCCGCCCACGGCGCGCATACGGCGGCGTGCAGGTCGACCTCCACGTCGTCGGTCCAGATCAGGCGCCGACCGGAAGCGATCACTCGGTGGGCGGCGGCGAGCTTGGCTTGAGAAGCCGCCGTCCCGGTCACCGGCTCGTTGAAGGCCCGAGGAAGTTCCGGCAGGTCAAATGCGTGTTCCAAGGCTGCGGCGTCACTGCACCAGGTGGTGCACCAGGTCACCGTCGCCTGCCCACTGACATGGATCCGCCGGATTGCCTCGACCAGCCGGGGCTCGTAGCGAATCCGGTAGTCATAGGCGTCCGCCGCAGAGTAGACCTGCACGACACTGGGCGCGGCGTACCACCCGGCGCGAAAGGCGTTCACCACGCCGTCGACGTCGAGCAGCCAGACCGGCGGCTCCGAACTCATCCACTGCTCCTCATCACCATCATCAAACTCTGCTCCACCCATGATCAACAGGACTGCGGGAAGGACCGGCCAGGGCGCGGCTGGGGCGTGGCAAGGGCAAAGGCCGGCAGCGCACGGCGGGGCTGACAGGCCGCGGATCGACCGGCAAGGCGCGACAAGGCTCGCGGATCGGCCGCCAGGGCGCGACAAGGCTCGCGGATCGGCCGCCAGGGCGCGACAAGGCTCGTGGAGTGACGCCAAGAGTGAAGCAGGGCAGCAGGGCGCCGCCGCCGAGTCAGCTGAGGCTGTTGCCGGTGATGGCCGAGGCCAGCACCGTAGCCAACCCGCCACCCACCACCGCGGCGGCCAGCCCGACGCTGGCCGACTTCCAGGCGGTCGTGGCGAAGCGCAACCCGAACGCCACCACGATGCTCAGTCCCAGCGAGATCCCGAACTCCGGCGCGGCGTTGGCCAGCGTCTGCAGAGCGTGCGCCCGCTGTCCGGTATTGACCAGCAGGATGCCGATCACGAAGAGCACGACCGGCACCCCGTACCAGCCAATGGTGTAACCGACCGCCGCCAGCGGACTGTTCGACTTCTCGGCCTCGTCCTCATCGCCCGGGTCGAGGAGGTCGTTCTGCTGGCCGGAGAGCAGGCCGCTGCTGACCGGCCGCCGCTCGTAGGACCCGGTGTTCTCGAAGAGGGCGCTGCTCACCCCGCGGCGAGGCGGCCACGACGTGTCTTCCTCAACGGATCCGGGCGAGCCGATCGATGCCGGAGCCGCGCCCGCGCCGGCCGTGGAGATCACCGAGGTGGCGCTCAACGCCAGGTTCGACCCGTTCGCGACCGCGGCCGAGCCGCTCGGCTGGAACGGCGGAAAGTCCGAGGTGCTGAACCGCTGCGGATCCCCGTCGCCGGGCGCGGCGAGCTCACGCCGCCAGTCGGCCCCGACCTCGGGCGCCGAACCCGGGGCAGCCCGGTAACCGGCGGCCCCGGAGACGGGCGCCACGGCAGCGGGAGCCGCGCCGGACGTCGGCGCCGTGCTCATGTCGGTACGCCAGTCAGGCCCAGCGGCCGCGCGATATCCGGCGGCCCCGGAGGCGGGCGCGGCAGCGGTGCCGTTGAGATCCGCCCGCCAGTCCGCACCGGGATCCGCGGCGGGCCGGTAACCGGCACCGGCCGCACCGGACACGGGCGCGGAGCCGGTGACGGTGCCGTTCATCTCGGCCCGCCAGTCCCCGGCCGGCGGCACCGCGGTGGTGATCGTGGTGGGCGCAGCCCCGGCGGCCGGAGCCCCGCCCATCTCGGCCCGCCAGTCAGGACCGGCCGCCGCGGTGGCCCGATACCCGGCGACCGGAGCCGCGGCACCGGCGGCAGCACCGCCACCGCCGTTCAGATCAGCGCGCCAGTCCCCACCCGGAGTCGCGGCAGCCCGATACCCGGACGCGCCGGAGACCGGAGCGGCAGCACTTCCGCCACCGTTGAGCTCGGCCCGCCAGTCGCCGCCCGGCCCGGGACCCGTCGCCGGGTCGGCCTCGCGTCGATAGCCGCCGAAGCCGTTCGCGGCTCCATTTCCTCCGCTGACCTGCCCGTTTCCACCGTCAGCGGAAACGCCGTCGTACGCACCGGGGGCCCGCCGGTCACCTGGTTCGCGGCCCCCGCCGCCCCCAAAAGGGGGATCGTCACGGTCATCCCGACGACGCGGATTGCCGTATCGATCGGTTTCAGCTTCGAAACCCGGCGGATCCTGATCAGACCATGCGGCCTGCGAGGGTTGTGGGGACGGCCCGCCGGGCAGCTCACGCTGACCACCGTAGGCGGGTTTGCGCGGCGCCGCGGGCAGCTCCCGCATGCCGTAGGACGGCTCACGGGACGGATTGCCGGGCGGTAACTCCCGCGCACCGTTGACCCGGCGGGTGTCGGACCAGCCCTGGCCCGCATACCCACCACGGTCCGGCTGCGGAGCTCCGTAGGTGTCGTCGTATCCGTTCTGCCGGGGCGCACCGTAACCACCCTGGCGGGGGCCACGATCCGGTTCCGGGGCGCCGTAACCGGGCTGCTGCCGCTGCTCACGAACCGCCCAGCCGTCCGGCTCGGGCGCGCCGTAGCCGCCCTGCCGCGGGTCGCGCTCCTCCGCCCGGCGCCCGGCCGGCAGCTCGCGCTGAGCGCCGTACCCCGGCTCCGACCAGTCGGACTGCCCGGCGGGAAGCTCCCGGGGCCGGGGCGGCATCGGTCCCTGCCGCCAGCTCTCCGCGGCGTAGTCGTCGTCACGGCGGGCCTGCCGGCCCGGCCACGCTTCGGGTTCCGGCTCCGGCGCACGTCGCCGGCCGCCATTGTCATTTCCGTACGGGTCAGCGCCGCCGAAGGAACCGCCACCGGCGGAACCGGCGCCGTAGGAACCGGCGGCCGCATACGGATCAGCGGCGCCGTACGACTCGGATGCGCCCCGCTGCGCCGGGTACGGCCCCGAGCCGTACTGCTGCTCGGCGCGGAACCGCCCGGACGCGGCCGGGTCCGGCTGGTCGGCACCGTTCCACGGCGCGCCGCCGGGCATCGCGCTGCGCGGCGTGGCCGGCCCGGGCATCGCCCCGGCGTTCGACCAGCCACCGCCGGCTGGCGGCGAAGCGGGCATCGCGCTGCGCGGCGCCGGCATGGCGCTGCGCTGGCGGGCGGCCGGGCTGTCCGGCATGGCGCTGCGCGGCCGGGCGCCGGGCCCGTCCGGCATGCCGGCGGGCGGAAGCGGGCCACCGGGCATGCCGCCGACCGGGCCGGTGGCCTCGTCGTCGCGCCGGCCCCGCCGGCCGCCGCCGTCCCAGCCGGCCGGGCCGCCGGGCTCGGCGGGGAGCGCGGTCTCGCCCTGCTTCATCTGTTCGCGACGGGCCGCCTCGGCACGCCAGGCCAGCACGCGCGGGTCCTCGTCGCCCCGGCTCCACTGGCCGGTGTCCGGGTCGCGGGTCCAGTTGCTGGAGTCCTCGTCGGCGTCCCAGGAGGAGGTGTCCTCGCGCCAGTTCGTCGGGTTCGCGTTGTACCGCTGCGGCTTGCGGCCACGCCGGCCGTCGCCACGCTGACGCTCCGGCAGGCCGCCGGACGCTGTCCCGGTGCCGATCGGGCCGCCCGGGCCGGGAGGCGGCTCCTCAGGGGCGGCACGGCGGTCGTCCGGGGCGGCGCGGCGGGACGAGACGGGGCGTACGCCGTACTGAATCGGGGTTTGCCCGCCCCGCTCACCGTAGGCCGCGCTCTGATCCGGAGCCGGGCCGCGGCGTGGCGCCTCGTCGGGCTCGTAGTCGCGCCGGACGGAACGACTGCCCCAGGACGGCGCGGGCGGACCCGGGTCGGCCATCGGCGAGCCGGCCGCGTAGATGTTGCCGGTGTCGTGGTGACCGGACCACTCGTCCCCCTCGGCGGGGCTGGACCAGCCGCTGCCGCCGGAGGGCTGCACCTCGGGCTCGGGCGCTCGTCGCCGGCCACGCCGGGTGGACCACTCGTCGTCCGCGCGGCGCCAGGCGGCCCGGTCGTCCTCCCGGACGAAGTGCCGGCCGTCGTCCCGCGGACCGGCCTGCCAGCCCGGACCGTCGGAACGGTCCCAGCCGGCCACGTCGGTGGTGTTCTCCCCGGGCGAGCGGCGGCCGGTGTCCCAGGAGGACGACGGCGCGGCGCTCTCGGCGGACCGGGCGCCGCCGGTCTGGGTGGAGGTCGACCAGGGGTCCGCGGGCCGCTGCTGCTGCGGTTGCTGCTGCCAGGACGGCGTGGGCGCGGCGGGCTGCTGCCACGACGGGGTCGGGGCCGGCGGCTGCTGCGGCTGCTGCCAGGACGGCGTCTGGGCGGACTGCTGCCAGGACGGGGTCGGCGCGGACGGCTGCTGCCAGGAGGGCGTGGCGGAGCTGCTGCTCCAGGTCTGCTCGACCGGGGTGGTCGCGGCCCGGCCCGGCGGATCCGCGTCGCGCTGCCAGGACGGCGTCTCCGACCAGCTGGACGAGATCTCCCGGGAGCTCTCCCGGCCGGACTCCAGCGCCGGGGTCGGCCAGGCGGTGCCGGAGATGGTCGGACGGTCCGGCGACTGGGCCTGCGCCGGGGACTGCCCCTCGCCCTCGCCGCCCTCCCAGGCCTCGGTGGTCGAACGCCACACGTGCGAGCCGGTGGACGACCGCCACTCGGTGGTCTGCCGCCAGCGCGCGCCGGTGGCCCGCCACTCCGAGGTCTGGGTGCGCCAGCCGACGCCGTCGGCCGGGAACGCCGGACGGCCGGTCGAGGCCACGTCGGACCAGCGGTTCGCCGGCTCGATCGCCTGGCCACCGCCGCCGCCCGTGTAGGGCTCGACCTCACTCTGCTGCGCCCACGCGTCAGCGCGGCGCTGCCACGTCAGCGCTTCCGGGCTCGGCGTCATGCTGCCGGTATCGGTCAGCGCCGACCATCGCGTACCGGATTCGTCGATCTCCGGTTCCGGGATGGGCCAAGCCTCCGCAGCGCGCCTCTCGCGCGACATGCGGGCGCCGTAGTCCCACTCCCGTTGGTCCACCTGAAAAGGGTGACGTGCCGGAGACGGAACCGCAACGCCTCACAGCGACGGCTTGCTCACCCGACCCGGTATTTTCCCAGATCTATCAGCTTTTCTGCCCTCCACAGGAAGACGCCGGAAAAGTGCTGCTGGGGCTCTTTCCCCAAGAGTTGTCCACATGCTGTGCACAGGCTCGCCCACAGACAAAGGCCATCTGTCCACAGCTTGTCCCAAGGCTCGTCCACCGGAGCAGTTGGGCTGGTGGACGCCGGGTTCGTAGAGTGGGCCATCCCTCTGATCGACTGGTTCTGCTGAACTCCCGACGGGATCGGCCGAACGGATCGTCAGAGGGAAGTTGGATCGTGATGGCGGCATGATCATTTAGGGGGGATGTCCCGGTGTCGATCACCGACGACGCACGACCGGATCCGCGACCCCCATCTCAGCCGTCCGGGGGACCTCAGGGCGGCGGTTTCTCCCGCTCCGAGTCACCGAACGGGGGGCAGTACGACAAGGCGCCCCCACAGGACGTCGCCGCCGAGCAGGGCGTGCTGGGCGGCATGCTGCTGTCCAAGGACGCGATCGCCGACGTGGTCGAGATCCTGAAGACCAACGACTTCTACCGGCCGGTGCACTCCACCGTCTACGACGTCATCCTGGATCTGTACGGGCGGGGCGAGCCGGCCGACGCCCTGACCGTGGCCGCCGCGCTGGCCGACAGCGGCGAGCTGCAGCGGATCGGCGGTGTGCCCTACCTGCACACCATGATCGAAAGCGTCCCGACCGCGGCGAACGCTTCCTACTACGCCCGGATCGTCGCGGACCGGGCCATCCTGCGTCGTCTGGTCGAGGCCGGTACCAAGATCGTGCAGCTCGGCTACAACACCAGCGGCAACGCCGGCGGTGACGTCGACGACATCGTCGACCGCGCCCAGCAGGCCATCTACGACGTCACCGAGAAGCGGGTCAGCGAGGACTTCGCGGCCCTCGGCGACATGCTGCAGCCGACTCTCGACGAGATCGAGGCGGTCGGCGCGTCCGGCGGCGTGATGTCCGGCGTCCCGACCGGCTTCGCCGACCTGGATCGGCTGCTCAACGGCCTGCACCCGGGCCAGCTGATCATCGTGGCCGGTCGCCCCGGTCTCGGTAAGTCGACCGCGAGCATGGACTTCGCCCGCAACGCGGCGATCCGGCACGGCTGCGCCAGCGCCATCTTCTCGCTGGAAATGAGCAAGATCGAGATGGTGATGCGGCTGCTCTCCGCCGAGGCGCGGGTCCCGCTGCACACCCTCCGGTCCGGCCAGCTCTCCGACGACGACTGGACCAAGCTCGCCCGCCGGATGGGCGAGATCAGCGAGGCCCCGATCTTCGTCGACGACACGCCGAACATGAACCTGATGGAGATCCGCGCCAAGGCCCGCCGCCTCAAACAGCGGCACAACCTGAAGATGCTGGTCATCGACTATCTCCAGCTGATGTCCTCGCCGAAGAAGACGGAGAGCCGCCAGCAGGAGGTCTCCGAGCTGTCCCGTGGCCTCAAGCTCCTGGCCAAGGAGATCGAGTGCCCGGTGATCGGCGTCAGCCAGCTGAACCGTGGCCCCGAGCAGCGCACCGACAAGCGCCCCCAGCTCTCCGACCTGCGTGAATCCGGCTCCATCGAGCAGGACGCGGACGTCGTGATCCTGTTGCACCGCGATGACTACTACGACAAGGAGTCCCCGCGCGCGGGCGAGGCCGACTTCATCGTCGCCAAGCACCGAAACGGCCCCACCGACACGATCACGGTCGCCGCCCAGCTGCACCTGTCCCGCTTCGTCGACATGGCGATCTAAAAACCATCCGCCTACGGCAAGGCCGCTGACCCCGGCCTTTCCCCCTTCTTGGGTACGTCGTGAGAACCGCCCCGGGCAGCGCAGTCACGCCCGGAGCCCTACCGACCGCACGTTCCGTCCCGTCGGCACCCGGCGGCACACAGCGCTCCCCGGCTGCGAGTTTTGCGGCCGGGGTGGTACGCGGCTGTGTGGTGCGGTGCGCGGCCGAGTGGTGCGCGGCGGCTCTTGGCCGCGACAGCGTGGCGGCGGCGCCGTGTGGTCTCGGAACGGCGCGTGAGCCGGCCCCGGATTGCGTAGGACGGCTCAGGTGGCGCGCGGGGTTAGATGGCGCGCGGGCTTCAAGCGGCGCGCGGGTGTAAGACGGCGCGCGGCGCAGGACGGCGCGCGGGCTGGCTCAAGGCGTCAGGTGGTTGGCCGCAAGCCGGGGTCTGGGGAGCTTGCGAACGCGAACCGGCCGGGCGTCAGGCGGCGAGTGGGTCGGCCTCTTCCGGCGAGCGGTGGTTCGTGACCAGTTGCTCCACCTGGCGGTGCTTGCCGGCAGAGGCGTGTTGCACGGTTTCCACGATCACGCGGGCCAGGGTGTCGACGTTCCACTCGCGGCAGGCCTGCGGGTCGAGGCGCAATCCGACGAGATCGCCGTCAGCGTTCACGGTGGCCTGGACGGCACCGTCCGCTGACTTTGCGCTCACCTGCATCGTGGCGAGACTACGTTGTAGTTCGTCCACTCCGGAGCGTAGTTCTTCATAGCGGCCATAGACGTCTTCAAGATCGTTGCGCAGCGCCTGATTCGCCGCGCGATCAGCAGTTTCAGTCACGGTTCTTCCTCCGTTCGCCGCGACAAGGACGTGGTGACAATACCCAAGATCCGCGACGTTGCGTATTCCATCGACTTCGTAACGCGAACGTAAAGAGAGCCTTATCGAAATAGTTCGCTGGAAAGTGACGGCCTGACTCCGAATTGTGGTCACAGAGCGTGATCAATGCCACGTAGGGATACCCGGCCGCGGTTCACAGGTAATCAGTTGTGGCTGCTAGCAGAGCCGAATGACGGGGACTCGGCAGCACACGGACTGGGGATCACATGGTCGCTCTCGGTCAACGGCGTCCGGCCAGTGCTCTTCAGTAACGTCCCGCGGCCGTCCCAACTCGCGGGCGGCCGAATATCACCGAGTAGACCGCCGATGGCCGTGAGCCCCACGTCCATCGCCGAATCGGCTGGTTGCGGGCCCGCCGACCGGCCGCCGACAAGGTCCGGGCGGTGGCTCATCAGAGACACGGCCGGCTGCGGCTGCTGGCAAGTCAGGCAGCGAGGGGGCCGGCGTGGAGTGCGGCTGCCGGGAAGTCAGGCAGCGAGGGGCCGACGTGGCGAGCGACTGTCGGAAAGTCAGACAGCGAGCAGCCGACGTGGCGAGCGGCCTACCGAAAGGCAGGCGGGAGCCCGCTCCGGCGGCCGGAACGCCGGCCGGAGCGAGCACCGCTGATCATCAGCAAATGAGTGAGCCGCGAACCAAAGAGCAGGCCCGGAGCCGGCCCGTCAGTCGAACAGGTCGTGGAGGAAGCCCCGGCGACGGTAGTGCCCGTGGTGCCCGTAGTGCGGCTGCCGGTAGTGCCCGTGGTGCCCGTAGTGCACCGGCGGCGGCGGGTAGTGCGCGGCCGGCGGCGCGTGGTGCACCGGCACCCCGTAGGCGGGCGGCGGCGGGGGCGGGGGCGGCGGGTATCCGTGCCCACCGTGCGGCGCGGGCGGCGGCGGGGGCGGCGGCGTGTGAGCACCCGGGGCCGGCGCCGATGAGGGACGGTTGTTGTATGTGGCCTCGGCGGCGAAGAGCTTCTCCAGCTCGCCGCGGTCCAGGAAGATGCCGCGGCATTCGGTGCACTGGTCGATCGTGACGCCGCTGCGCTCGTAGACCCGCATTTCGCCGTGGCACTTGGGACAGGTCATCTGCATCTAACTGACGGTACAAGGCCATGTCATCCGACGGGACGGAAGAACCTGTGCGTCTCCTGTGCCTGGCGGGACAGCGTGGCTGCCCAGACCAGGAAGGCCACCGGGTACAGCAGGTACCCGAACCGGGTGGTCGGCATCAGCAGGATCGCCGCGAGCAGCCCCCATCCACAGAAGAGCGCGGCCCGTCCGGCGTCCCGGGGCGGCCGGCGCAGCAGCAGCCAGCCGATCACGAGCGCCGCCCCGCCCAGCAGCGCCGACGCCAGGACGTGCCCGCCGGGCAGATGCTGGGCGATCAGGTATCCGGGGAACGGCGACTGCGCGGGACTGGTGACCAGCCCGTGCCCGAGCGGGAACCGGAGCACGTTCTCGATCAGCGAGTCCGCGTTCACCAGCAGCGGCGGGACCAGGGCCAGCACCGGCAGCCCGACGGCGAACGGCAGGAACCGCCGGCCGCGCCCGGTGACCAGGGCCAGGACGGCGAGCACCGCGACCACCGGGAAGGCGAACAACTTGGCGGCCGCGGCCGCCCCGACCGCGACGCCGGACCAGCCGAACCGGCCGACCGCGGCGAGGGCCAGCGCGAGCAGGCACAGCGCCAGGACCGGAATGTCGTCCCCGCCGGTGGCCAGCGTCAACGCGGTCACCGGCAGCACGGTGGCGGCCTGAATCGCCCGTACCGGAAATGGGGTGAAAGAACGCAGGAGGGCGACCGCCCCGCCCACCGCGAGCACCGCGGTGATCGCGAACCAGATCCGCGCGTCTGTCCACCAATGATCACCGGCGAGCGCGCGTGGAAGCCCGAAGACCGCCATCCCCGGCTGGTACGGCCGGTAGCCGGTGAGGGGCAGCGGGAGCGCGGCGATCGCGTCCCGGCTCAGGTAGGGCGTCCCGTGTTCGAGCAGCGACTTTCCCATCGCCTCGACGACGAGCACCTCTTCCTGGGCCCGGTCGGTACGTCCGCCGGCCCGCTGCACCGCCTCCACCAGCAGTGGAACCAGCGCCACCGCGCCCCAGGTCAGCCAGGCCAGCCAAGCCCGAATCCGATCACCGGCAACGGCCGGTGCGGCACGCTGCGCCAGGAGCTGCCCGACGACGACCAGCGCCGCGACGAGATATCCCCAGGCCGCGATCAGGCCCCACCCGCGATGCGGCAGGAGCGTCGAAGTCAACCCGGTGACCAGCGCGAACGCGCCGGAGACCAGATACAGCCCGAGGTCGGCCGCGAGCCCACCGGCCGCCCGGTCGACACGCCCGAGCAGTCCGCCGGCAGGTTCCGTCACGCCGGCAAGTGTGGCAGAGAAGATCTCCCCGCCCTGGCCACCCGCCGGGCCGGCATCCGCACCACGGCCCCCGCGTCGTGCAGCGCCGACGCGAGCACCCCGGGCCGCCCGCCCGAGCCACGCTGCAACGTCCCGAGGAGCCGGGCGGCGGAGAGCGGCCGCGCGAACAGGTGGCCCTGACCGGCGAGGCATCCCAGCTCCCACAGCGCGCGCCGTTGCGGCTCGCTCTCGACGCCCTCGGCCACCACCGTCAGATGCAGGTTGCGCGCCAGGTCGACGGTGGTCCGGATGACCGCCGCGGCCTCCGCGGACGTCTCCACCGCGGCCACGAACTCCCGATCGATCTTGAGCTCGTGCACCGGGATCCGGGACAGGACGGAGAGCGACGACACCCCGGTGCCGAAGTCGTCGACGGCCAGCCGCACCCCGGCGTTGCGAAGTTCCGCGAGGGCCCGCTCGACCACGTCGATCTGGCTGAGCGTGAGGGTCTCGGCGAGCTCGAGAATCAGCTGACCGGGTGACACGTCGTGGTGTTCCAGCCGGGCCAGCACCGCGGCCGGGAAGTTCGGGTCGAGCAGGCTGCGCGGCGACACGTTGACCGCCACCGGCAGGTCGAAGCCGGCCTCCCGCCAGGTCTGCATGGCCAGCAGCGACTGTTCGAGCACCGCGTCCACGAAGGCGGGCAGCTGCCCGGAGCGCTCGACCGCCTCGAGGAACTGCACCGGGGTGAGATCGCCCTGGTCCGGGTGCTTCCACCGGGCCAGGGCCTCGGCCGAGATGACCTCGCCGCTGCCCAGGTCGACGATCGGCTGGAAGTCCACAGTGAACTCGTGCTGGCTGACCGCGCGCCGCAACTCTCCGGTCAGCATCAGCCGCTCGACGTCCGCGGTGTCCCGCGCGTGGGCGTAGATCGTGGTCGGCTCGCCGGCGCGTTTCGCCTGGTACATAGCGATGTCGGCGCGCCGCATCAACTCCTCGACACTGCCCGCGCCGGCCGCGAGCGCGATCCCGCCGGCCGCCTCGACGGTGATCCGCATGCCCTCGACCTCGATGCTCGGCTCCAGCGCGCCGAGCATCGTGGCGGCGCGATGACCGGCCAGCGCGGGCGTCGGCAGGCCGGTGAGCAGCACCGCGAACTCGTCGCCGCCGAGCCGGGCGACCAGGTCACCGGGCTGGGCCGAGCCGTTGAGCCGGTCGGCCACCTCGCGCAGCACGACGTCGCCGGCCGCGTGCCCGAGCGTGTCGTTCACCTCTTTGAAGTGGTTCAGGTCGATCAGCAGCAGGGCGACCAGGCCGTCGTGACCGGTGTCGGTGAAGAGGCGGCCGGCCCGGTCGTACAGCTGCCGCCGGTTGGGCAGGCCGGTGAGCGGATCGTGGGTGGCGGCGTGCGCGTTCTCCGCGGCGATCCGGGCGAGCTCGGCGTACGCCTGCGCGTTGCGGATCGCCGTGCAGACCGCCGACGCGAAGGTACGCAGCTTGTACTGCTCGACCTCGGTCAGCCGGACGGTCCCGCCGAAGCGCAGCCGCAGCACGCCGACGCGCATGCCGCCGTCGTGCGCGACCAGGTCCACCGTGGTCTCGTCGGCCCGGGCCGGGCCACCGCCGGGCGGGGTGTCGCTGAGCACCACGGCCCCGGTGGCGCGGACGCTCCGGTAGGGCAGGTCGATCGCGGCCTCGGCCGCCGAGAAGATCTGTGCCGCGCGGGTCGTCGCGGAGTGCAGCACCTGGGTGAGGTCGACGGCGTTCAGCTCGTCGGTGGCCTTGGCCAGGCGTTGCCAGGATTCGCGCTCCTGCCGCGTCCGGGTGGTGCGCGACTGCCAGAGGTGCATGCAAGCCACAACGAGCGGGACGACCAGCAGGAGCAGCACGTTCGCATCGGTGGCCAGCACCCAGAGCACGATCAGGCAGGCGATCAGCTGGCCGAGGTGGCTGATGATCTTGCCGGTCAGGTTCTGCCGGGCCGCCCGTCCGATGCTGATGTGTGAATTCGTGGCCAGGACCGGCGTGAACACCAGGTCGTCGACCAGCGCGTAGGCCAGCAGGCCGGCGACCAGAGCGAGCACCGGCAGATCCGGCGCGGTGAGGTGGGGGCGGATGCCGAGGGCGAGGAAGGCGGCCGCCGCGGCGCTGACCGTGAGGGTCTCCTTGGACACCGCGAACGCGGTTTTCCGGACGCCGGCTCGGATCGCTGTCCGAAGAATGCCCTGGCCGACCGCCGCGCAGAGCACCACCCAGACGGGTGGCAGCAGGGCCAGGCCGACCAGCACCGGCACCTCACCCCAGGCGGTGCCGAAGAAGCTGGACTTGATCCGGACGAAGACCCGCAGCCGGTTGGTGACGATCACCGCTCCGCAGAGCAGGACGAGCACCAGGGTCGGCGGCCGGGGTTCGGGGACGTGGAAGACGTAAACCGTCCAGAGCGCGACGACACCGGCGGCCACCATGACGACGAGACCGATGAGCAGCCGAAGCCGCTGATCGGTCGCGTCGTCGTTGGTGCCGGTCTCAGACATGGAAGTCCTCGTTGCCGAACGCAACTGAGCGGTAGCTCAGGGTTCAAGGCTATTCATATGCGCTGTTTCGCGCATCCCTATCTTTTTCAGCTCCAGTCGTTGTTGCCGCGCATGGCACTGCTCCTCACCTTTTTGCGCCTGTGGGTCAGGTCCGGCTGGCACCTGTCCGTCGAAGCTGGTTCTCGTCCACTAACGACGCTTGGCCGTGTCTGTCGCGACAGGGCAGTACGTTAGGCGGACGTCATTCCGTTTTCCAGCTAATCGTGTCGGTATGAGCATAATGCGGAAAGAGCCCGGAGAGCAGTCACGGACAGTTTCCGAATGGCGACGGAATGCAATGTCTAATATGTTGGCGAATACAATTTTCATTGTCATCACAGGGCCTCTGGCCAGTGCCGGAACACTACGGAGCCGGCATGGACAAAGTGTGAAGCCGATCCGGCCCCGACGCGAACGCGCGTTCCCCTATCGCTCTATAAGCTCCCGGTATGCCCCAGGAAACTCATCTGACGCACGTCGACGAGACCGGCGCCGCCCGGATGGTCGACGTGTCCGCGAAAGCGGTGAGCGACCGTCGTGCCGTCGCCGCCGGCGCGGTCCGCACCACGCCCGAGGTGATCGAGCTCCTCCGCGCGGACGGCCTACCGAAGGGCGACGCGCTCGCGGTCGCCCGCCTCGCCGGGATCATGGGCGCCAAGCGGACTCCCGACCTGATCCCGCTGTGTCACCCGATCGGGCTGCACGGGGTCAAGGTCGATCTGGCCCTCGGCCACGATGTGGTGGAAATCACCGCGATCACCAAGACCGCGGACCGCACCGGCGTCGAGATGGAGGCGCTCACCGCGGTGGCCACGGCCGGCCTCGCGATGATCGACATGATCAAGGCGGTGGATCCCGCGGCCAGCCTGGAAAACGTCCGCGTGCTACGCAAAGAAGGCGGAAAAACCGGCGATTGGGTACGGCCGGAGGACCGCCCGTGACGACCATCCGGGCGCGCGTCATCGTCGCGTCGAACCGCGCCGCGGCCGGCGTCTACGCGGACACCAGCGGCCCCCGCCTCGTCGCCGGCCTCCGTGAGCTCGGCTGCGAGGTGGGCGACCCGATCGTCGTCCCGGACGGCGACCCGGTCGCCGAGGCGCTCCGGGCGGCCGTCGCCGACGGCGTCGACGTCGTCCTGACCAGCGGCGGCACCGGGGTCACCCCGACCGACCGCACCCCGGAGGCGACCCGCGGCCTGCTCGACTTCGAGATCCCTGGCATCGCCGAGGCGATCCGCGCGCACAGCCGCGACAAGGTCCCGGCCGCCGCCCTGTCCCGCGGTCTCGCCGGGGTCGCCGGCCGCACCCTGATCGTCAACCTGCCCGGCTCCACCGGCGGCGCGAAAGACGGACTTGCTGTCCTAGGAGCACTGCTCTCCCACACGGTCGACCAGATCCGCGGCGGGGACCATTAGGCTCGACCGGTGAGCGCTGACGAGAACATCCCGGTCGGCTGGGAGCAGGCTCGCGAGCTGGCCTACCAGGCCGGTCTCGCCGCCCCGGCCGGCGCCGAGCGGATCCCGCTGTCCGAGGGCGACGGCCGCACCCTGGCCGAGCCGTTGCGCGCCCTCACCGCCCTGCCCGCGTTCCCCACCTCGAGTATCGACGGCTGGGCGGTCCGCGGCGACGGCCCGTGGCGCCCGGTCGGCCGGGTGCTGGCCGGCAGCACGCCGCCGCCGCTCGCCACCGACGGCACCTGCGTCGAGATCGCCACCGGCGCGATGGTCCCGGCGGGCGCGGCCGCGCTGATCCGGGTCGAGGAGTCCACCACCGGTCCAGACGGGCTGGTCAGCGGTGCTCCTCGGCCCGTCCCGGAGTGGCGCCTGCCGGGCGAGGAGGCGACCCTCGGCGAGGAGCTGCTGCCCGCCGGCACGCCGGTCGACCCGGCCGTCATCGGCGTCGCGGCCACCTGCGGATATGAATTCCTCACCGTCCGCCGGTCGCCCCGCGCCGCGGTCCTGGTCTTCGGCGACGAGCTGCTCACCGCCGGCCCGCCCGGCGCCGGCCGGGTCCGTGACTCGCTCGGCCCGCAGGTCCCGTCCTGGCTGCGCCGCTGCGGCGCCACGGTCACCTCGGTCGACGGCCCGGTCAAGGACACGCTGGACGCACACCTCGACGCGATCCGCGCCGCCCTGGCGACCGCCGACGTGGTCTGCACCACCGGCGGCACCATGCACGGCCCGGTCGACCACCTGCACCCGTCGCTGGCCGAGCTCGGCGCGGAATACGTGGTCAACACGGTCGGCGTCCGCCCCGGCTTCCCGATGCTGCTCGCGCGGGTCCCCGGGCCGGACGGCCGCCCCCGCTTCCTGGCCGGCCTGCCCGGCAACCCGCAGTCCGCGGTGATCGCCCTGATCAGCCTGGTCGCGCCGCTGCTCGCCGGCCTCGCCGGCCGTCCGTTCCGGACCGACCTGCCGCTGGTCGAGGCGGCCACCCCGATCCCCGGCCGCGGCCGCGACACCCACCTCGCCCTGGCCGCCCTCGACCCGACCGGCCGGATCGCCACCCCGGTCGGCCACGTCGGCTCGGCAATGCTCCGCGGCCTGGCCAACTCCCACGGCTTCGCGGTCGTCCGCCCCGGCACCAAGATCAGCGCCGGCGACCCGGTCCCGTTCCTGCCCCTCCCGCTCCTCCCTGGAGAGCGACCGTGACCCCCGACCAGCCCACCCCGACAAAGCCCGCACCCACTCCACCCCTGGCATCCCCAGCCGCAGCCACGCCACCTGCCGCAGCCACGCCACCTGCCACGGCCGCGTTGCCCGCTGCAACCGCGCCACCTGCCGCGGCCACGCTGCCCGCTGCAACCGCGCCGTCTGCCGCGGCCACGCTGCCCGCTGCAACCGCGCCGTCTGCTGCAGCCGCGCCGTCCGCCGCGACTTCGTCGAATGTTTCCGCGTCGGCGGCTGCTCGGGATGGGGTTGCTCTGGTCGAGGTCCGGGACGCGCCGTTGGACCTGGCCGCCCACGAGGCCGCGGTAGCCGACCCCCGAGCCGGCGCCGTGGTTTCCTTCCAGGGCGTAGTCCGGGACCACGACCACGGCCGAGGCGTCACCCTGCTCGAATACGAGGGCCACCCGTCAGCCGCCAAGGTCCTCCGCGAGGTAGCCGAGGAGATCGCCGCCGACCCCGCCGTCTACGCGGTCGCCGTCTCCCACCGCATCGGCACCCTGGCGATCGGCGACGTAGCTCTGGTCGCCGCGGTCAGCACCGCCCACCGGGCCGCCGCCTTCGAAGCCTGCGCCCGCCTGGTCGACGAGGCCAAGGCCCGCCTCCCCATCTGGAAACGCCAGGTCTTCACGGACGGCGAAGAAGAATGGGTGAATTGCCCTTAATCGCGCCCGCCTGACAGCAGCCCCGATCGCCGACGGCTGATGGCGGGCCAGCGACCCCTGGCGGGCTGGCGCCCCTGGGGGCCGGAGGGCACCTGGCGGGTCGGCGACACTCATCGTGGCTAGCGGCGATAGGCGCGGGGACGGGTGGCTAGCGGCGATAGGCGTGGGGGACGAGTGGGCTGGCGGCGGTAGGCGTGGGGGCCGGGTGGTTAGCGGCGGTAGGCGCGGGGGACGGGGATGGCGGCGATGCGCCGGTGCGGGTGGGTCGGCTCGGCGGGTGACGATGATGGGCGCCAGGGCAGGGCTGTGATCAGCAGGATCAGGGCCAGGGCGTAGCCGTTCCACGGGAGCAACGTCGTCGGCGCGGCGAGCAGTAGCGCGTACCCGCAAATTGCCGAGACGGCCCGGACCATCTCGGCGAACCTCGAGTGGCGGGATGTCCGGGCGCAAGCCCGGCGGCGCAGCGCGCCGTCGGCGAGCACGAGCAGCGCCGGAATCAGCCAGATCAGCTCGGCCGGCGTGGTCATCGGCCCGAACGCCGCGGCCGCGAGCCCGATCAGCGTGAACGCGGCCACCTCGTCCCCGGCCAGGATCGCGGATCGGGCCCGGACCAGGCCGACCGCCAGCACCAGGGTCCCGATGGCGAGCCAGACCAGGACCGGCGGCGCCGGAAACCCGTAGAGCCGGGCCAGCACCCCGGCGATGGCCTGGTTCCCGGCGGCGTTCAGGGATTCGATCCGATTGATCTCCCAGAGCGTCTCGCTGAACCAGGTGATCGTGTCCCGCGGAGCGAACAGCAGCCCGGCCAGCGTCACCGTCACGCAGGTGGTCAGTGCGGTGAGGGCGGCCCGCCGCTGCCGCAACACGAACAGTCCGGCCAGGAAGAACAGTGGCGTGACGCCGAACGCGGCGGCCAGTCCGGTGCCGACGCCGGCCCAGGACCCGGCGACCCAGCCCTGCCGGAGCCGGTCCCGCAGGGGCCCGGCGTGATCGGCGGCCGGCCAGAACGGCCAGCGCAGCGAGCGGCGCAGCGCGACCAGGTCGGCGAGGATCAGGCCGAACAGCAGCAGTTCGGGGCGGCCTTCGCCGATGGCGGCCCGGACCGGCTCGGTGAACAGGGCGAGCGCGGTGACGGCGAGCGCGAGCGGGGTGCGGCGCCGGCCGTATCGCCGGGCGATCGGCGCGGTCAGCACGACCGAGGAGAGCAGGAGTGCGGCCAGGCCGGCGAGGGCGAGCAGCCAGCCGGCCGCTTTCAGGGGCAGGATGGCGAGGGGTGCGAGGAGGATCGCGAGGGCGGGCGGCAGGGCGGCGCCGGCCTGGGTGAACGGCTCGCGGTAGGCGTAGAGCTCCGCCCCGCCCAGCCATTCCCGCACGGCCGCGTGGGTGATGGCGAGCGTGCTCAGGCCGTACCGGGAAAGCGCGATGGAGATCAGCGCGAGGGTGACCAGACCGCCGAGCGCGACCAGCACGGACCTGGTTTGCGCAGCGCGAAGCGCGCGGCTCCGGATCACCGGCATGGTCGACCCCCGTCTTGTCCTCCGGGCACGGCACGGCCTGCCACCAGCACGGGGGCAGGTTGTAGCCGACCGGAAGAGGCCCCTCGTCCGCTTTAACGCCGGGGCCGCGCGCAGGTTGTTATCCGGACAATTAGTACATTCCGGATGCGCACAAGAGGTGCGCTACCTCACACCGGAGGGGTTTATCCCGGCAGTTTCCGCGCGGCGCCGGCGGACAGCGCGGCGATCCGTGCCTCGCGCTTCGCGGTCCGGACGGCACGCCGCATCTCCCGGCGCGAACGGGTGACCGCGTGGTTGATCGAGCGCTGCGACCGGTCCACCGCGTGGCTCAGCGACCGCTGACCGCGATCGACCGCGTGCGAGGTCCGGTACCGCAGACCCGGCTCGCCCTCGGTGTCGACCGCCGCCAGCAGCAGCCCGCCGAGCAGCCCCAGGTTCTTCAGGAAGTGGGTCTGCTGGTCGGCCCGCCGGTCCTTGGGCACCGCCCAGAACGGATGCCCGGCGAGCGTGGTCGGCACCAGCCCGGCGGCCAGCACCGCGGCGGCCGGCCGGGTGAACCGCCCGGTGGCCAGCGCCAGTCCGGCCAGCACGTCGGTGCCGGCCTTGATCCGGACCAGCGTCTCCGGGTCGGTGGGCAGGCGGGTGTCGGCCTTCTCCAGCAGCGGTGTGAACCGGTCGGTGATCCGGCGGGCGGCCTGGACCCGGCCCTCGCCGGGTTTGATCAGCACGCGAACTCCGCTGATCACGAAGATCGAGGCGAGCATGGCTCGGGCGGCGGTGCGGACGGGCTTCATGAATTCCTTATACCCGTCCGGCGAAGATCACACCGGCTGCGTACGGAGGTAACGGCCGAAGTGCGGCACGGTAAACGCGACCGTGCCCCGCCCCCCGGAGTAGATGAGTCCCTTTTTGATCAGCGCGTCCCGGGCCGGCGACAGGCTGGCCGGCTTGCGACCGAGCGAGATGGCGATCTCCGAGGTCGGCACCGCGGCGTCCATGTCGTTGCCGGGATCGTTGGAGAGCGCCGCCATCGCCCGCATGTACTCCCGCTCGGCCGGGGTGGCCCGCTCGAACCGGGAGCCGAAGAAGCCGACCGCGAGCTCGCTCTCCGCTTCCGGCGCGGCCACCCGGACGTCGTCCGCGGTGATCGGGGACTGCGGCGCGTGGTCCCAGGTCGCCTTCCCGTACGCCTGCACGAAGTACGGATACCCACCCGACTTCTCGTAGAGCAGGTCGAGCGCCTCCTGGTCGTAGTCCACGTCCTCCCGCTCGGCCGGCACCCCGAGCGCCAGGTCGGCCGCGTCCCGGTCCAGCCGGTCGATCCGCTGGTACCGGAAGAGGCGCTCGGAGTACGACTTGGCGGCGGACAGCACCGCGGGCAGGTGCGGCAGCCCGGCGCCGACCACGATCAGCGGCGCGCCCAGCTGGGAGAGCTCGTGGCAGGCGGCGCAGAGCGCGGAGACGTCGGTCGCGCTCAGGTCCTGCATCTCGTCGATGAACAGGGCGATCCCGGTGCCCACGTCGGTGGCCAGCGAGGCCGCGTCGGTGAACAGCTCGACCAGGTCGATCTCGATGTCGCCGGAGTCGGCCCGGCCCCGCGCGGGCGGCACGTCGATCCCGGGCGCCCAGCGGTCCCGCAGCTTCGAGCCGGAGTCGTTGGCCCGCAGCGCGAACGCCTTGAGCACGGCGAGCACGTCGTCGACCCGCTCCGGGTCACGATGATGCGGGGCCAGCTCGCGGATCGCCATGTGCAGCGCGCCGGAGACCGGGCGGCGCAGCGACTGGTCCGGCCGGGCCTCGATCTTGCCGGTGCCCCAGAGGCGGCCGATCGCCGCCGAGCGCAGCGTGTTGAGCAACACGGTCTTGCCGACGCCGCGCAGGCCGGTGAGCACCAGGCTGCGTTCCGGGCGGCCGCGGGCCACCCGTTCCAGCACGACGTCGAAGGCGCCCAGCTCACGGCTGCGCCCGGCCAGCTCGGGTGGGCGCTGACCGGCGCCGGGAGCGTACGGGTTCCGCACCGGATCCATGACGTAGCACCGTATCGGGCCATCTAGGACGAACGCTAGAGTCCGCTCGATATGTCGCTCTAAAGCTGTCTAGGATTCTGGCTAGAGTTCGCTAGAGGCCCTCAGAGTTACTTCTCCTGGTACTCCCGCAGGCACAGCACGAAGTCGACGTCGTCATACTCCGTGTCGTAGTAGTACCACTTGGTGTAACCGGGGACCTTGGCGCACTTGACCACCGCGTCCTTCTCGCCGGTGGTCTTCCCGTCGAAGCGTTTCAGCACCTCGTACGTGTTGGCCGCGCACGCCACGATGCTCAGCTGCGGCTCGGTGTTGGTGCCCTCGTTCCGGACGCACTGCCCGTTCGTGGCGAACCGCGCGTCCGCGCTGGTCTGCGGCCGGGCCACGTTCGCCGCGGTGGACGTCGCGGCGGACGGGGTCGCCGGCTGGTCGTCGCGACCGACCAGGAACCAGACCGTGGTCGCCAGCCCGCCGCCGACCAGCACGCTGAGCACCGCGATCAAGGCGGCGACGGCGAACCCACGCTGCGGTTTCGGCGGTGGTGACGGCACCGGGGCCGGCGGCTGGTAGCCCGCATACTGCTGGTGGGGGATCTGCGGGACGTCCCAGGCCGGATCGCTCCGGTGGTCTCCCCACGGGTCGGAGGGTTCCGCGTACGGCTCCTCGGGCCGACCGCCCGACCAGGGCGGGCCGGAATACGGGCCGTTGTGCGACATCGGGGGATCCTCCTCGGCTTGCATGCCGCATGTCACGGTAGCGTGCGCCGCGCTCTGTGGACGGTTCTGTCCCGTTGTCCACAACCCGACCTGCGCCTGACCGCCGGGACCGTTACCTTTCCCGCTCATGTCGTCACTACTGATGATCATGGCGGGTGTCCTCGGCGGAGTCCCGGCCGTCCTGCTGGCGTTGATCGATCTGCGGTCGCTGCGGCTGCCCGATCCACTGGTCGCGAGCCTGGCCCTGGGCGCGGGGGTGCCGCTGGCCCTGCTCGCGCCGGGGCGGATCGGGTCCGGCCTGGTGGCCGGGGTGCTGGTCGGGGCGGGCTACCTGCTCGTCGCGCTGCTGCCCGGGGACGGGCTGGGCCTCGGCGACGTCAAGCTGGGCGCGGTCCTGGCGATGCTGCTCGGGCTCGCGGGCGGGTGGCCGGCGGTGCTCGCCGGCCTGGTCGCGGCCCACGTGATCGGCGCCGGAGTGGCCGTCGTGCTGCTGGCCACCCGGCGCCGCCGAGTCTTCCCGTTCGGCCCGGCGCTCCTTCTGGGCGCCGTGGCCGGGCTGATCACAGCAGCCTGAGCTGGCGATCCTTCGGCTTGGCCCGGGCCGACTCGCCCAGTCGCTCGAACAGGCCCGAGTCGATCACGTCCAGGAACGGGGTCGGCTGCTGCTCCCGCTCGCTGCCGTGCCGCGACCGCTTCGCCGAATAGCTCACGTAGAGCCGGTCCTGCGCCCGGGTCAGGCCGACGAAGAACAACCGGCGCTCCTCGGCGATCTCGTCGTCGGTCGGGGCGGAGCCGGGCCAGCGCAGCGGCAGCAGCCCGTCCTCGCAGCCGACCAGGAAGACCACCGGGAACTCCAGGCCCTTGGCGGCGTGCAGGGTGAGCAGGTTTACCGCCTCGGCACGCGGGTCCAGCGCGTCCACCTCGGCGCCCGTCTCCAACTGCTGCAGGAACTGGGGCAGGTCGTCGCCGACCCGCTCGGCCAGCGGGGTGAGCAGGTCGGCCGCCGTCCAGATGTCCTCCGGGGCGATGTGCCCGCCGTCCAGCGTCGGGGTCGCGTACCTCTGGGCCAGGGTTTGTGCGGAAAGCTTGACCCGCGCCGCCAGCGTGCCCACCTGCCCGGTCGCGTGCCGCAGCTCGCGGGCGATCACCTCGACGCCGGCCCGGTCCCGCAGCCGGTTGTGTGAGCGCTTCTGCACCGGCACCCCGGCCCGGGACAGCGCCTCGAGGATCGGGCGGGACTGCGCGTCAGTGCGGTAGAGGACCGCGATGTCCGAGAACGACAGCGTGCCGGAGGTCGCCCCGCGCGAGTCCACCCGGCCCGAGTCGTGCGACCGGTGGGAGAGCCCGCCGACCAGCTCGTCGATGGTGCGGAGCACGAAGTCGGCCTCGTCCGCCACGCTGCGCGCCGGGTAGCGGCCGACCAGCGCCGCCTCCGGGTCCAGCCGGGCCGGGTCCAGCCGGCGGCCGCTGACCAGTGTCGACGGTGCGATGGCCTGTACCGCGGCGGCCAGGATCGGCGCCGACGACCGGTAGTTGCGGGTCAGCCGGACCAGCCGGGCGTCCACGAAGTCCTGGTTGAAGCGGAGGAAGTAGCGCACGTCCGCGCCCCGGAACGAGTAGATCGCCTGGTCCGGGTCGCCGATCGCGCACAGGTTGCCGTCCGCCGGGGAGAGCAGCCGCAGCAGCTCGTACTGCAGGTCGTCGACGTCCTGGTACTCATCGACGAAGATCCACTGCCAGCGCTTGCGGTACCTCTCGACCAGCGCGGTGTCCTCGCGCAGCAGTGCGACCGGCACGCTGATCAGGTCGTCCAGGTCGACAAGATCCTGCTGACGCAGGATTTTCCGGTACGCCGTGTCGTCGTCACCGGCCTGCTCCCGGGCCGCCTTCTGCTCCGGCTCCTCGGCGATCCGCCAGCCGGCGCCGAGCCCGGCCGCCTTGGCGTTCTCCTTCAGGATGGTCAGGCCCAGCGCGTGGAACGTGCCCACGGTGATGTCCTCGGCGACGTCGCCGAGCAGGTTCTCCAGGCGTTCCTTCAGCTCGGCCGCGGCCCGCCGGGTGAACGTGATCGCCAGGCAACGCTCCGGGAAGACGCCCAGCTCGGCGCAGAGATACGCGATCCGGTGGGTCAGCGTCCGGGTCTTGCCGGTGCCCGGGCCGGCCACGATCAGCAGCGGACCACCCGGCGCGGACGCGGCCACCCGCTGCATCGCGTCGAGACGGTCCAGCAGGCCGGTGCCGACCTCCTCCATGCCGGCCAGCATCGGCTCGAACGGCTCGTGCGGGCTCGGCGGCGGGGCGATCGGCGGCGGGGCCGGCTTCTCCTTGGTGGTCTTCGGCTTCTTCGGCGCGGCCGTCTCCGGCCGGGCCTTCGGCTTCTCCACCGGGAACATGTCGAACAGCGTCTCGACCTGCGGCGCGCTGTTGCGGTTGCGCAGCTCGCCGGGCTCGAAGAGGGTGATCACGCCGTACTCGCCGTCGTAGCCCGGCACGCGCCGGACGTCGCCGCGCCGCAGCCGGGTGATCGCCTCGCGCAGCTCCTCGCCGCCGGCCTTGCCGATCTCGTCGACCGGCACCTTCCGCAGGATGTCCAGCTCCGCGCCGAGCGTCGTGACCAGGTGGGTGAGCTGCGAGTCGACCGTCTTCGACTTGGGGCCGACGCCGTGGATCTCGCCGAGGATCTCGTGCAGCTGGATCAGGTGCTCGACCCGGGTGTCCTTGGTGAAGCCCTCCGGGCGGTCGGCCAGGTCCTCGACCCGGCTGAGCACCCCGACGGTCAGCGGCTTTCCGCACTCCGGGCAGCGGCCGCCGGCCTGGCGGGTGCGCTCCGGCTCCCAGTTCACGCCGCAGAGCCGGTGGCCGTCGGCGTGGTACTTGCCCTCTTCCGGGAAGAACTCGAGGGTGCCGGCCAGGCCGACGCCGTCCTTCACCGCGAAGTAGTCCGGGGTGCCGGTGAACAGGGTGGCCTCGCGGGCCAGCGCGGCCGGCGAGTGCGCGTCCGAGTTCGAGACCAGGCGGTACCGGTCCAGGCTGGAGACCCGCCAGTTCATCGCCGGGTCGCTGGACAGGCCGGTCTCCACCGCGGTGACGTGCTCGGCCAGGTCGGCGTAGCAGTCGGCGATCGCGTCGAAGCCGGACTTCGAGCCGAGCGCGGAGAACCACGGCGTCCAGATGTGCGCCGGGATCAGGTAGCCGCCGGCCTCGAGCGTGATCTCCAGCAGGTCGCGGGAGTCCAGGCCGAGGATCGGGCGGCCGTCCGCGGTCAGGTTGCCGATCCGGCCCAGCGCGGTGTTGATCCGCGCGGCGGACTCGAAGTCGGGCGCGTAGAGCAGGTGGTGCACCTTGCGGGTGCGGTCGTCCCGCTTGTAGATCGTCGAGATCTCGACGCTCAGCATGAACCGGGCCGGCGTGGTGCCCTTGAGCGAGCCGGGCAGCCGCTTGGTGACCGGATCCTCGTCGTTCAGCCGGAACAGACCCGGCTCGGCCGGGTCCAGGCTCTCCCTGAGGTGCTCGAACCACGCCGGGTGGGTGAAGTCACCGGTGCCCAGCAGCGCGATGCCCTTGCGCCGGGCCCACCAGGCCAGGTTCGGCAGGGTCAGATCACGACTGCAGGCGCGCGAATAGCGCGAGTGAATGTGTAGGTCGGCAACGTACGTTTCCGGGCTGACCTCCACGTCTCGCATCCTGTCACGGCCGTCGGTTCCGCCACGAATCGCCACGCTCAAACACACTTACCGATCTTGATGAGTTACGCCACGCGGAGTTCGACCACCGTGACCTGCGGCGGCGCGCCCACGCGGACCGGAGGGCCCCAGAAACCCGCGCCGTTGGTCACGTAAACCGGCACGCCGTCCACCCGCCCGAAGCCGGAGACTACCGGTTGCTGCAATTTCACGAGCAGGTTGAACGGCGCCATCTGGCCGCCGTGGGTGTGCCCGGAGACCTGCAGATCGACGCCGTACGGCGCGGCGTCCTTCGCGGCCAGCGGCTGGTGCGCCATCAGCACCACCGGCCGGTTGGTGTCCCGGTCGCCGAGCGCCTTGCCGAAGTCGGCCGCGTCGCCGTAGGCCTCCCCGCCCAGGTCGTTGACCCCGGCCAGGTCCAGCCCGTCGATCTCGACCCGCGCGTTGCGCAGCGGGCGCATGCCGAGCTCGGTGACCTCCTCGATCCACGGCTCGAAGCCGGAGTAGTACTCGTGGTTGCCGGTCACGAAAAAGGCGCCCCTCCGCGACTCGATCCCCCGCAGCGGCTCGGCGAGGTGTCCCAATTCCGCGACAGTGCCGTCCACAAGGTCACCGACGACGCACACCACGTCCGCGTTCACCGAATTGATCACGCGGGTGATGCGCTGGGCGTGCCCGATTCCGGTCAGCGGCCCGAGGTGAATGTCGGAGACGACGGCCAGCCGGGTGCCGTCCATCGCCCTCGGCAGCTTCGCGATCGGAATCTGCACCCGATCGATCCGGGGCGCGCTGGTCGCGGTCCGAACCCCGTAACCGGTCACCCCCGCCGCCGTCAGCCCGGCAAAGATCGCCACCCCACGAGCCAGCACCAGCCGCCGATCAACCCCACCCGCCGCCTCGCCGCCCGCAGCGGCCGGGCCGTTCACACCACTCGCCGCCGCCTCGCCGCCAACGCCGTTCTGGCCGGCCGTGCCGCCCACGCGAGTCGTCGCAGCCTCGCCGCCACTGCTCTGGCCGGCCGTGCCGCCCGCGCCCGTCGCCGCAGCCTCGCCGCCCTCGCTGCGCTGGCCGGCCTGGTCGCCCATGCTGCTCTGGCCTGCCGTGCTGCTGACGTTGGCGCTGGTCGCCTCGGCCGGGCTGGTAGCGCTTTTCCCGCCGACCGGCACCGGTACGTCGCTTTCAGCGACGACCGCAACAGACCCGGCCGGTTGCAACTCACCGTCCGCTGCCCCGTCGCGGTCCGAGAGCGCTTCCGCGATTTCTTCGGTACGTCGTTTGCCCACCCACAGCAATCGCAGCGCCAGCCGCGGGATCTCCAGCACGGCCAGGCTGATCAGCAGGTAGAACATCAGCGCGATCCACAGGTACCCGGGCCAGGCGAGCCACTCGACATACCCGGCACGCACCCCGATCAGGGTCGCCGGCACGAGCAGCCCGAGCAGACCGACCACCACCGCACCCAGTCGCCGAGCCCAGCCCGGACGCACGGTCTCCCGAACCAGCCGCTTCCACAGATAGAAGTGCACCAGGCCGATGACCACCAGGATCACCGCGACGAACGCCACCAAGACTCCCTACCTCCCCGGGACAGCCGCCCCAAGCCGCCCCAAGTCTCCCCGACTCCGAGCCCTTGACCCACCGCACCCTCAGCCCCACCACAGCCACCCCAACCAATCCACCGCGCCACCGCCCGCCGCCGCGCCGCCCGCCGCCGCCGCGCCGCCCGCCGCCGCGCCGCCGTCGGCCGCCCGCCGCCCCGCCATCGGCCCGCCGTCGGCCCAGCCAAAGCCAGCAGCCCAATTCCGACAACCAGAATCAACCCGGCCCGGCCCGGCCCGGCCAAAGCCACACACCACGCCACCCCCTCGACGGCGTCGTGCGCTGCCCGGACCCGTCGCCCCGCCGGTGTTGCCGCACCGGAGGGACGACGGCCCGGGCGGCCCGACTCAACCCGATCCCGGTAGGTCAGAACCTCCTCAGCCAGCCAGGTGCCAACGCGCCGAGTCAGCCCGGCCCCACTGCGGCAAGGAAGCCATCCTGAAGCAGTTCGCCGCGCCTGCGACGGGTTGCCCGAGGGGCTCAGGGCAGCGCGCATCATCCCCGTGTCGATGCGATCCGCCCCGAAAACCTCGGGCTTCCCGACTGGCTTGAATCCTGCCCGAGGGGTACGACAAAAACGCGAACCACGAGGTCAGCCCAGTTCAAAGCCGGGCAGTGCCCTGAAGGGTGGCGCCGGCAGGGTGGCGCCGGCAGGGTGGCGCCGGCAGGGTGGCGCCGGCAGGGTGGCGCCGGCAGGGTGGCGCCGGACCGAGCGACACTGAGCGACGCGATAGCGAGCCCGTGGTGGCAGGCCGGGCAGCGCTGGGTCGTGCCGGGCCGGCTCGGGGCGTCGGGCAGGAGGCGCCCGGGGTTCAGCTCAAGCGATCCAAGCGAGATCAGCCGCCGGCGAAGGGCGGCAAAATGTCCACAGTCGCACCGACCGGCAGCGAGGCCCGCCGATCGTGGCAGGCCAGCCCGTCGACCAGGAAGCTCGCAGCCTTGAGGACCAGCCCGAGCCGCTCCCCGTGCCGATCGGTGAGCACCTGAACCAGGCCCTCCAGCGAATCAGCCGCAACCTCCTCGGCCGAAACACCCCCAGCCGCAGCACGAGCTCCCGCAAAGTAGCGAACGGTCAGCACGACACAGCTCCCAACCGAACGGCCCATGCCACCCCGGGAAACGGAACGGTCAGCACGGCGCAGCCCGCAAACCGGACGGCCGAGGTCATCACAGGAAACGGCACGGTCAGCACGGCGCGCCCCCGGGCGGCAGCGTGGGACGGAACGATCAGCAACGGTCAGCCCCCGATGGCGGACATCGGGCGGGCCGGCTGCAGGAAGGCCGGATCGTCGATCCCGTGCCCGGCCCGCTTCCCCCACATCGCCACCCGCCAGGCCTCGGCGATCTCGGCATCCGGTGCCCCGTCCCGCAGTAACTTCCGCAGGTCGCTCTCCTCGGTGGCGAACAGGCAGTTGCGCACCTGACCGTCCGCGGTCAGCCGGGTCCGGTCGCAGTCTCCACAGAACGGCCGGGTCACGCTCGCGATCACGCCCACCCGGGCCGGCTGGCCGGCCGCGTCCACGTGCCCCGGGACCAGCCAAGTCTCGGCCGGAGCCGTTCCACGTGAAACATCGTCGGGCTGCAGATCGAAGGGCTTCAGCGCGGCGAGGATCTCCTCGGCCGTCACCATCGTGTGCCGATCCCACTGGTGCTGAGCGTCCAGCGGCATCTGCTCGATGAAGCGCAATTGATATCCATGCTCCAGGGCGAACCGCAACAGCGCCGGAGCCTCGTCGTCGTTCACCCCGCGCATCAGCACCGTATTGATCTTGACGGGGGTGAGCCCGGCCTCGGCCGCGGCACGCATCCCGCGCAGGACGTCGGCATGCCGATCGCGACGGGTCAGTGTGCGGAATCGGTCGGGATCCAGCGTGTCGAGCGAGACGTTGACCCGGTCGAGCCCGGCGTTCCGTAGCCCTGCCGCGAGCCGCTCCAGCCCGATGCCGTTGGTGGTCACCGACAGCCTGGGCCGCGGACTCAGCCGCGCCGCCTCGGCGACGATGCCGACCAGGCCACGCCGGATCAGCGGCTCGCCACCAGTGAACCGGATCTCGGTGACGCCGAGGCGCTCGACCGCGACCTGGACCAGCCGGCCCACCTCGTCGTCGGTGAGCTGCTCGGGCTGGGGCATCCAGGCCAGGCCCTCGGCGGGCATGCAGTAGGTGCAGCGCAGGTTGCAGCGGTCGGTGAGGGAGACGCGCAGATCGGTCGCGACTCGGCCGAAGCGATCGGCGAGCTTGATCACGGCTGCCACCGGCCCCGCTCGGCTGATCTCCTCGTCTCGCTCACAAATCGAATCTAGCCGCTCCGCCGCCAAGTTGCCGCAAGCCGTTTCGGCCTGTGGACAACGACACCACCGCGTCAGCCCCGGCACGCGGCCTGTGGACAACGACACCGCCCCTGGATCAGCCCCAGGACGCGGCCTGTGGACAACGGCACGAGCGTTGCCCGGCCCCGGCAGGCCGCCTGTGGATGACGAATCGGCCGGCCGGCTCAGCCGCGTAGGATCGCCTGCGCCGCCGAGACCACGGCACCACGGAAGCCCGCGCCGAAGGCCGCCGTGTGCACGAGCAGGAGATGCAGCTGATGCAGCGGCACGCGCCGCTGCCACCCGTCCGCGAGCGGCCACTCCGCCCGATAGGCCCCGAGGATCACGTCCAGCCGCTCCACCCCGCCGAACAGCGACATCGTCGCCAGATCGGTCTCCCGATGACCGCCGTGTGCCGCGGGATCGACGAGCCACCCACGCCCGTCCGCTCCCCACAGGAGATTTCCGGGCCACAGATCACCATGGATTCGCGCGGGCGGCTCCTCCACCCCGTACCGATCAATTGTCTTGATGATCTCCTCGACCAGAGCGGTGTCGGCGCCGGAAAGCGCACCTTGATCGGCAGAAATCCGCAGGTAGGGAAGCAGTCGACGCTCGGCGAACCAGGAGCACCAGGGTCCGTCGGACGGCGTGTTGTCGAGCGGCAGCGGTCCGATCCAGCCGGCCCAGGGCGCGCCGAAAGTTTCCGCGCCGCTGCGGTGGAGCGCCGCCAGGCCGCGTCCGAAAGTCTCCGCAGCCGATTGGCCCACGTCGCCCGGCTCCACCCATTCCATCGCGATCAAATTCGGAAGAGCGACGATCACTTCGGGTACGGCGACAGCCCCGGCCCCGCGCAGCCACCGCAACCCGGCCGCCTCCGCCGCGAAGAACCCATCCGGCGCACCAGCGGCGGAAGCCGTGCGGTCCGCGGGCCCGTCAGCAGCAGCCGCAGGCCCCGGCGGCGCGTGATCAGAACCGGACGGCCACGACTTCGCGAACAGCGACACCCCATCGTCCAGCGTCAACCGCGCAGCCGAACTGACCCCACGACGCAGCGGCGTCTCCCGGATCCGTTGATGGGTAAGGAATGTCGGGAGATGCTCCGGGTGCGCGCGCAGATACGCCATGTCCACCCGGTTATCTTGCGCTTCGGGTGACGGACATCCCATTTCAGAGGCAAAATGTCGGCATGGCCCCTGTCGCAGTGCGCTCGTACCGCCCGGCTGACCACTCCGCGGGCCGGCGGCTGTGGGCTGAGCTGACACGTCAGCAGCACGAGATGTACGGCGAGCTCGACGACGACGGCGGCGCCGGTTTCGAGGAGTATCTGACCCGCCTCGACCTGAGCGGCCTGTGGGTCGCCGACCACGCCGACGACGGGGTGATCGGCATGGTCGGCCTGATCATGCGAAACCGTGCGGGCGAGGTCGAGCCGGTGATCGTCACGGTCACCCACCGGCACAAGGGGGTCGGCCGCAAGCTGCTGCAACACGTCGCGGCCGAGGCCAAGAAGCGGAGCATGACCTCGCTGACGATCTCGCCGGCGTCGCGGAACGTGGAGGCGATCCGCAGCCTGCACGCCGCCGGCTACGACGTGGTCTCCTCGATCGAGCTCACCATGGATCTGGACCGGCACGCCCACGCCTGGCAGCAGGAGGGCCTGGAGCTGCAGGGTCTGCCCTTCCGTAACTGACCGAAGCGCCCCCGCCTGTGGACGAGTTGTCCACAGGCGCCGAGAAAGGCACTCGCCGAGCGCGCGGACCGGGCCAAGCTGCCCGGCATGACAGCCAACTGCAGCCTCGCCGTCCGGACCCCCGCCGACCTGATCGCGATCGTCCCGTTCGTGCTCGGCTATCACCCGCACCACAGCGTCGCCACGGTCGGCCTGATCGGCTCGCGGATCGAGTTCGCGGTCTGCCACGACCTGCCACCGCCCGACTGGACCGAGGCCGACGTCCGGGTCGCGGCGAACGAGGTGGCCGCCGCCGTCGCCCGGCAGCGGTCGAAACTGGTGGCCATCGTCGGCTACGGGCCGCCGCCCCGGGTGCTTCCGGCGGTGTTGCGCAGCGCCGAGGCGGTGCGTGGGCGCGGCCTCGAGGTGCTCGACGTGATGCGGGTCAGCGACGACCGCTGGTGGTCCTACCTGTGCAGCGATCCGTCCTGCTGTCCGCCGGAGGGCACGCCCTGCCTGCCGGGGGACAGCGTGATCGCCGCCGAGGCCACCTTCCAGGGCCAGGTCGCGCTGCCCAGCCGGAAGGATCTGACCGCGCAGGTGGCCGCGGTCGGCGGGGCGGAGCGGGCCGAGATGGTCCGGGCCACCGAGCGGGCCCGGCGCCGCTTCACCGACCTGATCGCCGAGGACCTGACCGCGGAACGGTACGGGCGGCTGGTCCGCCAACAGGGCCGGCTCGCGGTCCGGGCGGCGGAGAAGTGCTACCGCTCCGGCGGTTCGCTCGAGCCGGACGAGATCGCCTGGCTCGGCGCGCTGCTGGTCGAGCGGTCGGTGGAGGACTTCGCGCTGGACCGGGCCGCCACCGCGCACGACTGGCGGATCCGGCTCTGGACCGACGTGCTGCGCCGGGTCGAGCCGGCCTACGTGGCGCCGCCGGCCTGCCTGCTCGGCTTCACCGCGTGGCAGGCCGGGCGGGGCTCGCTGGCCCGGGTCGCGATCGACCGGGCGCTGGCCGAGGAGCCGCGGCACGAGCTGGCCGGCCTGCTGCACAACGTGCTGGGCTTCGGCCTGTCACCGCAGATGCTGCGGGTCCGGGGGCACCGATGAGAGCGCCGGCCGGGTGGGACCCGGTCGGCGCCACCGGATCCGGCGGCAGTGCTGCATGTCGATGCCGCGCTGGCATGGATGAAGGTAAATGGATACGACGAGTGGCCGACAGGGGGATGTCGTGTGGTCAGACTGTGACGCGCTCCACGCCGGCGTAAACGTTCATGGTCTGCCCGCGGAGGAAGCCGACCAGCGTCATCCCGGCCTCGTCGGCGAGCTCGACCGCGAGGGTGCTCGGGGCGGAGACCGCGGCGAGCAGCGGCAGCCCGGCCATCCAGGCCTTCTGGGTGAGCTCGAAACTGGCCCGCCCGGAGACCATCAGCACGTGCCCGGTCAGCGGCAGCCGACCCTCCCGCAGCGCCCAGCCGAGCACCTTGTCCACGGCGTTGTGCCGGCCGACGTCCTCCCGCAGCACGAGCAGCTCGCCGGCCGCGGTGAACAGCCCGGCCGCGTGCAGGCCCCCGGTCCGGTCGAAGGTGCGCTGCGCGGCCCGCAGCCGGCCGGGCAGCTCGGCCAGGGTGGCGGCGGGCACGCGCAACGGGTCGCCGGTCACGTCGAAGCGCGATTTGGTCCGCACCGCGTCGATGCTGGCCTTCCCGCAGACCCCGCACGAGCTGGTGGTGTAGAAGTTCCGGGTCGGATCGGTGAGCGGCGGCGGCACGTGCGCGCCGAGCACGATGTCCACCACGTTGTAGGTGTTCGGCGTGTCCGTCCCGGCGCACAGCTGCGCGGTGGTCACGTCCTCGGCGACGGCGATCATGCCCTCGCTGAGCAGGAAGCCCATCGCCAGGTCGATGTCGTTCCCGGGGGTGCGCATGGTCACCGCGAGCGGCTGCTTGCGCACCCGGATCTCCAGCGGCTCCTCGGCGGCGAGCTCGTCCGGCCGCCGCACGCTGCCCGGCGGGCCGGCGAGATCGATGCGGACCACCGGTCGCCGCGTCGTGCTCCTGCCCATGGCCGGAGCTTACGTCGCGCCGGCGAAAACACCACCGCGGGAGTTCGGGGTGCTGGCGGAACCGCCGCCGCGGGAGTTCGGGGTGCTGGCGGCGCTGGTGGAGGTGATGGCGGAAACGCCACTGCGGGAGCTTGCGGCCGGGTCCCGAGGAGCTTGCCGAGAACGCCACGTTCGCCGAATCCGGCGCCGGCCCGGAGACGTCCCGGCAACCGCGTCCGGCCCGGGAGCGGGTCCCCGCACACGCCGCCTAACCGGGAACAACAAGAGCGCGTGGACACGCCTGCGGGTCGCTCGGGATACGGTACTCACGTGGGGGGATTTGCGGCGGTGGTGCTGGCCGGTGGTGCGGCGCGGCGAATGGGCGGTGCGGACAAGCCGACTCTGGCTGTCGCCGGCCAGTCGATGCTGACCCGGGTACTGGCCGCCGTGCACGACGCCGACCCGCGTGTGGTGGTCGGTCGTGTCCCCTCTGACCTGCCGGTTCCGGTGCATGTGACCCGGGAGGAGCCACCCGGTGGCGGTCCGGTCGCGGCCGCCGCGGCGGGCCTCGCGCTGGTCCCCGGGCCGATCGCCTACACCGCTCTGCTCGCCGCCGATCTGCCGTTCCTCACCGGTGAGGCGATCGACGTGCTGCGCCTGACGGTGGAGTCGGCGCCGATGGAGGGCGCGGTCTACCGGGACACCGACGGGCGGCTGCAGATCCTGTGCGGGGTGTGGAAGACGGCGGCGCTGCGTGCGGCGATCGACCGGCTCGCCGCGAAACGGGGTGGCCTGCACGGCGCGCCGGTGCGGGAGCTGATCGGCGAGCTGCGGGTGGCCGAGGTGTCCTGGCGCCGGCCCGGCCCGCCGCCGTGGTTCGACTGTGACACCGAC
Source organism: Actinoplanes sp. L3-i22 (assembly GCF_019704555.1). NCBI lineage: Bacteria > Bacillati > Actinomycetota > Actinomycetes > Micromonosporales > Micromonosporaceae > Actinoplanes > Actinoplanes sp. L3-i22. The sequence continues at coordinate 11,929,763 of NZ_AP024745.1, read as the reverse complement.
GACGACCTGCGCACGGCCGAGGAGTGGGCGCGGTGAACGAGCTGGACAGGTGGGTCGCCGCGGCCGGGGCGGAGCTGGGCGTGCTGCCGGAGGACGTGGCCGTCAAGGCGGTGCTGGACATGGCGCGGGACGTGGCACACAACGTGATCCGTCCGGGGGCGCCGGTCACGGCCTACCTGATGGGGCTGGCGGTGGGCCGCGGAGCGGACCCGGCCGAGGTCGCCGAACGGGTGACCGCCCTGGCCCTCGACTGGAAGCGCGAGCCCGAGCCGACCGAAAGCTGAAGGCTGAAGCGCGGGCCCGAGCCGACTGAGGGCTGAAAGCGCCAGCCCGGAGTAACTGCCCGCGCCGCCGGAGTGCTGAAAGCGCGAGCCCGAGCGCGAGGCCCCGGCCAGGGACCGAGGGCTGAAAGCGGGCATCCCGGGCAGCCACAGCCGGGGCCCGGAATCCGCCGTCGGAGCCGGGGCCCGGAAGCACTCGGACGCGCCCCTCGGACGAACCGCGGCGAACCCGACGGCAGGCACGGGAGCAGGGAAAACGCGCAACCCGGGAACCGAACCCGAGACGGGCGTTTACAGCACGGCCGCTCTCGATAGGGTGACGGTGATGGAGGTGCGATCATGACGGCAGAGATCCCGGCGGGCGACACGCCCGAGAGCGTGTTGCTCGACGAACCGACCACGGCCGACCTACGGGCCAAGGTCACCGAGGCGTGGCGCGAGTTCGCCAGTGCCCTGGCCGGCATGCTGTCCAGCCTGCCGTCCGGCGCCCAGATCGACCTCACCCTGGACCCGACCGCGTCCGGCACCGGCACCGCGGTCTACTCGGTCAGCCTCCGGGTGCTGCCGGCCGGCGTGCTCGAGGCGCTCGCCGTGGGCAACGCCGGGCTGCCGGCCGAGTTCCGGATGGACCGGGCCACGGTCGCCGACATGGTCGCGCTCGGCTGGTCCCCGCCCGGCGTGCTGGCCGGCTCGCGCGACGCGTTCGGTCTGCGCTCGGAGCAGGCCAAGGCGCCCGCGGTGGCCGCCACCGTCTCCCGCACGCTGCGTGACGTCTACGGGGCTCCGCACCCGGCCTTCCTGGTCTACCTCGTGCACGACGAGGAGGACGAGCCGCTCGACGCCGGCCCGCTGGCCACCGCGCGGCAGGAGCCCGGCCTGGAGCAGATCACCTCCGCCACCGAGCTGACCGACGAGGAGCTCCTGGGCGAGGTCACCGGCGAGGAGGTGCCGCTCGAGGAGCGGGTCCGCACGGTGATCTCCACGATGTCCAAGACCACGGTCGACCAGCTCCAGGTCGACACGGACGGCGACATCGGCATCCGGGCCGGCTCGGCGATGGTGTTCGTCCGGGTCCGGGACAATCCGCCGCTGGTCGACGTCTTCTCGCCGATCCTGACCGAGGTCGAGCCGACCGAGCAGCTCTACGTGAAGCTGTCCGAGCTCACCAACCGGATGCCGATCGGCCGGCTCTACTGTGCGCAGGACACGGTCTGGGCGTCGATCCCGGTCTTCGGCCGCAACTTCCAGGCCGTCCACCTGATGCTCGCGGTGCAGGTGATGACCGGTCTGGCCGACGAGCTGGACGATCGGCTGCACGGCGAGTTCGGCGGCAAGCGCTTCTTCGGCGAGGGCGACAAGCCCACCCCGCCGAAGAACGAGGACGACCACCGCACCGGGATGTACCTCTAGTTCGACGACCGGCCCGGCGCTGTCAATCCGGCAGCGCCGGCACCGCGGTCGGTGTCTCCACCAGGCGGGACAGCACCACCATGCTGCGCGTCGAGGTGACGAACGGCTCGGCGCGCAGCCGCTCCAGCGCCTGCTCCAGGTGACCAATATCGGCCGCACGCAGGTGCACGAGGGCATCCGCCTGCCCGGAGACCGTGTAGGCGCCGACCACCTCCGGATGCCGCCGGGTGGCCACCGTGATCTGCGCCGGCGTGGTCCGCCCGGTGCAGAACAGCTCCACGAAAGCCTCGGTCGTCCACCCCACCGCGGCCGGCTCGATCACTGCGGTGAATCCCTTGATCACCCCGGCCGTGCGCAATCGGTCCACCCGGCGCTTCACCGCGGGGGCGGACAGTGACACCCGGGCCCCGATGTCGGCGTACGAAGCGCGGGCGTCCGCAACGAGCAACGCAATGATTCGCTGGTCGACGGCGTCCATCTGCAACGATTCGCCTCCGAGGAGCAAGATTTCGAGCTGTTTGCTGCAACGCAGCCTACCTACGCTAAAACCTCATGAGCCACTTGGAGCGAGCCCCGCGGAAACGGACATACCTGATGTGTCCCCCGGAGCATTTCACGGTCGAGTATGCGATCAACCCGTGGATGGACATCACCGCGGAAGTGGACGCCGTCCGGGCCGTGAAGCAGTGGGAATCGCTGCGCAGCACCCTGATCAATCTCGGTCACGTGGTGCATGTGTTGGACGCCCGGCCGGGCCTGCCGGACATGGTCTACTCGGCGAACGGCGCGTTCTCGGTGGACGGCACGGTCTACGGCGCCCGGTTCCGCTATCCGCAGCGCGCTGACGAGGCGATGGCCCACCAGGCGTTCTACGACACCGCGGGCAGCTGGAAGTTCGTCGCTCCGGTGCACGTCAACGAGGGTGAGGGCGACTTCGCGTACCTGCCCGCGGCCTACGGCGGCATCGTCCTGGCCGGCTACGGCTTCCGCACCGACCCGGCCGCGCACGCCGAGGCGCAGGAGGCGCTGGGCCGCCCGGTGATCTCGCTCCGCCTGATCGACCCGGCCTTCTACCACCTGGACACGGCGCTGGCCGCGCTCGACGACCGGCACGTCACGTACTACCCGGAGGCGTTCTCGCCGGCCTCCCGGCAGGTGCTCGCCCAACTCTTCCCGGACGCCGTGCTCGCCGACCGCGCCGACGCCGAGGCGTTCGGCCTGAACCTGGTCAGCGACGGTCGCCACGTGATCCTGAACACCGACGCGATCGACATGGGCCGCAAGGTCCGCGCCGCCGGATATCAGCCCGTCCACGTGGATCTCTCCGAACTCAAGCGCGGCGGCGGCAGCGTGAAGTGCGCCGTCGCCGAGTTGAGGGCCTAGCCGCCGCGATCCCCAACCCAGCCGTCGCCGAGTTGAGGGCCGAGAAGGCACTGACCTCACGGGCACCTTTGGATCCCGTGCGCAAAGATGGTTCGCATGACCGAGGACACCCGCACCACTGAGCACAAGGAAGACGGCTCCGTCATCGTCGTGGGCCCGGACGGCCGCCCGCTGGGCACCATCGAGGAGGACGGCACGATGAGCCCCGAGGAGCCGGGCAACCTGATCGAGCAGCCGGCGAAGGTCATGCGCATCGGCAGCATGATCAAGCAGCTGCTCGAGGAGGTGAAGGCCGCTCCGCTCGACGAGGTCAGCCGCGGTCGGCTGCGGGAGATCCACGAGCGGTCGATCAAGGAGCTGGAGGAGGGCCTGGCCCCGGAGCTGCGCGAGGAGCTGGAGCGGCTGTCCCTCCCGTTCGAGGGCGACAAACCGCCGAGCGAGTCCGAGATCCGCATCGCCCAGGCGCAGCTGGTCGGCTGGCTGGAGGGGCTGTTCCACGGCATCCAGGCCGCGCTTGTCGCGCAGCAGATGGCCGCCCGTCTCCAGCTCGAGCAGATCCGCGGCGGCCAGGGCCGTCCCGCCCTGCCGATGGGCATCCCGGGCAAATCGGAAAGCCCCACAGGTCAATACCTTTAGACCCGATTTGGGTACGCCGTGGAGCCGCGCCCGTGCCGATCCCGCGCACGGCCGCTGCCGCTCCGGGCCGCAACGCGCTCCCGCCGCCCGGCTGGTGCTCAGGGCGCTTCAAAGCCCGCAAGACAACCCTGAGCACCAGCCGGAAAGCCGAGCCGGCCCGCGAGCGTGACGCGGCTGAGCGCTGGTGGAAGGGCGAGCCGGCCCAGGGGCGGGACGCGGCTGGGCGCTGGTGGAAGAGTGAGCCGGCCCAGGGGCGGGACGCGGCTGGGCGCCGAGTCGGGGAGACCCCAGGGCGCCTGCTCCGGCCGTACGGCGAAATGCTCTTAGATGTTGAAAGCTTTTTGCAGGTAAACCGCAACGCCATCCGCGACGTTGGTCAGCGTGCTCTCGTCGGACACCGCGCGCACCGCGGGGTGCGCGTTGCCCATCGCGACCGCCCGCCCGGCCCAGGCCAGCATCGGAATGTCGTTCGGCATGTCCCCGAACGCGACCACCTGGTCCGCGGTGATCCCTTCCCGCTCGCAGAACCAGGCGAGCCCGGCCGCCTTGGTCACCCCGGCCGCCGAGATCTCCACCAGCGCGGACGACGACGACCGGGTGGCCTCGGCGACCCCGCCGAGCGCCTTGCTGACCAGCTCCAGGAAGTCGTCCGGATCCGCGGTCGCCGAGCGGGCCAGCAGTTTCACCGCGGGCTCCGAGGTCAGCTCCTCGGGCGTGGCGATCACCCGCACCCGGTGATCGACCCAGCGGATCGGCCAGGTCGACTCGTGCCGGAAGGCGCGACCGTCCTCGATCTCCACCGCGAGCGACAGGTCCGGCACCGCGTCGCGCAGGCGGCCGATCACGTCGACCAGCGCTTCGCAGGAGAGCGGATCGGTCCGCAGCACCTGGTCGGCGTGCGGGTCGTAGATCACCGCGCCGTTCGCACAGACCGCGGGCAGCCGGGCCGGCAACTGATCGTAGAGATCCTCGAGCCAGCGCAGCGGCCGCCCGGTCACCAGCACCACCGGCACCGGAAGCGCGGTCAGCACCTCGATGGTCCGGCGGCTGAGCCGGCGCTCGTCGTCGATCAGGGTGCCGTCAATATCGGTCGCTACGAGTCGCCAGGGTGCCATCACCTCGACAATAGCCGGTCGAGATACACCGCCACCCCGTCCTGATCGTTGGTCAGCGTCACCTCGTCGGCGACCGCGAGCAGCTCCGGGTGCGCGTTGGCGACGGCCACCCGGCCCCACCCGGCCCAGCTGAACATCGGCAGGTCGTTGGGCATGTCGCCGAAGACCAGCACGTCCGCCGGGTCGACGCCGACCGCCTCGGCGACCACCGCGAGGCCGGTGCCCTTGTCCACGTTCGCCGGGCAGATCTCCACATAGTCGAGACCGGCCTGGGTGACGGTGGCCACGTCGGCCGGCACGACCTCGCGGGCGATCGCCAGCAGCTCGTCGACGTGGTGCCCGAACGACCGGGCGAACGCCTTGATCACGTCACCGCTGACGCACTCGGCCCGGGTGCGCGCCTCGACGGTCACCGGGTAGCGCCAGGTCGGGTCGAAGTCGCCCCAGAGCGGGGAGTCGTCGTGCTCCAGGGCCTCGAACATCACCGACAGCGGGCCGGCCACGGCCTCGATCCGGGCCAGCACGTCGGCCAGCACGAACCCGGGCAGCCGCGCCTGGCGAAGATAGCGGGAATCGGCCTGGTCGAGCACCCAGCCGCCCTGGGCGAGCACCAGGTAGTCGGCGACCCGGATGTCGTTGCGGGTCAGCGCGGTGAGCCGGGGACCACGGCCGGTCGCGGCGACGATCCGGATGCCGGCGTCGCGGACCCGGCCCAGGACCTCGTGCGTGAACGCGGAGACGGTGTCGTCGCTGCGGACGAGCGTGCCGTCGAGATCCGTGGCGATGAGCTTCGGCAGCCCAGGCTTGAGCATCGGAACCTCCGTGGGTCTTGCGGACCCCCGCGGAGGGCGGAAGGAGAACGTTACACCGGGCCGGCCACCAGCATCTATGACAACTGGTGACCGGGCGATGTCGAGATCGTTAGCGGCTGGGTTCGAGCACGTCGCGGCCGCCGAGGAACGGCTGGAGCGCCTTCGGCACCCGAACCGAGCCGTCCGGCTGCTGGTGGTTCTCCAGGATCGGAATCAGCCAGCGGGTGGTGGCGAGCGTGCCGTTCAGCGTCGCCACGGTCTGCGGCTTGCCGTTCTCGTCCCGGTACCGGATGTTGAGCCGGCGGGCCTGGAACGTCGTCGTGTTCGACGTCGAGGTGACCTCGCGGTAGCGCTGCTGCGACGGCACCCACGCCTCGCAGTCGAACTTGCGGACCGCGCTCGTCCCCAGGTCGCCGGCGGCCACGTCGATCACCCGGTACGGAATCTCGACCTTGGCCAGCATCTCCTCCTCCATGGCGAGCAGACGCTGGTGCTCGGCCTCGGCGTCCTCCGGCCGGGCGAACGAGAACATCTCCACCTTGTCGAACTGGTGGACCCGCAGGATGCCGCGCACGTCCTTGCCGTGCGAGCCGGCCTCCCGCCGATAGCAGGACGACCACCCGGCGTACCGCCGCGGCTCGTCGAGGTCGAGGATCTCGTTCGAGTGGTAGGCGGCCAGGGCCACCTCCGACGTGCCGACCAGGTACAGGTCGTCGGCCTCCAGCCGGTACACCTCGCTGGCGTGGGCGCCCAGGTAGCCGGTGCCCTCCATCGACTCCGGCCGGACCAGGGTCGGCGTGATCGACGGGATGAAGCCGTGCTCGACCGCCTGCTGGATGGCCAGCTGCAGCATGCCCAGCTGGAGCAGCGCGCCGACGCCGGTCAGGAAGTAGAACCGCGAGCCGGACACCTTGGCGCCCCGCTCGGTGTCGATCGCCCGAAGCGCCTCGCCGATCTCCAGATGGTCCTTCGGGTCGGCGATCTCCGGGATCGCGCCGACCTCACGGAGCACCACGAAGTCGTCCTCGCCGCCGGGCGGGGCGCCCTGGACGACGTTGGGCACGGCCAGGTGCGCGCGCTTGAGCGCCTGCTCGGCCTCGCCGGCCGCGGCCTCGGCGGCCTTCACCTCGGCGGACAGCTCCTTGGTCCGCGAGAGCAGGGCGGTCCGCTCGTCACCGGAAGCCTTCGCGACCTCCTTGCCGATGGACTTCTGCTCGGCCCGGACCGTCTCGAACCGCTGGGTGGCGGAACGGCGCTCCTCGTCGGCACGCAGCAGGTCGTCCACCAACTCGGTGGACTCGCCGCGCAGCCGCTGGCTCGCGCGGATCAGTTCCGGATCTTCACGAAGCAGACGCAGGTCAATCACGATTGTGGAGCCTACCGGTTGAATACCGGCGCTTTCGCGCGAGTATTCCGGCGGTCATCGAAGGGGGATGTCCCGGTTGTCGGAAGTCGGGGCGAACGGCGCCGTCGGCATGATGCTCAACTCCAGCGGCTCGTCCTCGTCCAGCTCGGCCGGCACCTCCCGGTGCACCGGCGGCTTCGCGGACCCGCGGCCGGACAGCCAGAGGGCGATCAACGCGGCGGCCACCGCGGCCAGCGCACACCACAGGCCGCGCCCGAGCGCCACCTTCAGGTGCTCGGCATCCTCGGCGATCATGTAGGCGCGACTGACCAGGCGACTCTGCGCGCCGAGCATCTGGATCATGGCGAGCAGCAGCGCGAACAGCACGCCGCCGGCGCCCAGCCCGGCCAGCCGGGCATACCGCTGCCCGGCGGCCGGCCCGACCAGCGCCAGCAGCACCGCGACGGTCAGCAGAAGAAGCCCGATCAGGTACGCCGCGCCGACGCCCGACAGGTCGAACAGGTCGGTCGGCAGCATCTTCGTCTCGCCGACCTCGTCACTGCCGTACGCCAACCCGTCGACCGTGGTCACCTGCCACTCGGAGATCAGCGACGCGAACGCCGCCACCCCGCCCAGCCCGGCGACCAGTGGCGCCACCCGTCGATCCCCGGTCAAGCCACGGAAGCGGCTCGGCCGTTCCGCCGAACCGAATTCGATCACTGTCCCGGACCCCGTTTCCGACATGTGATCCATGATGGGCCCTGCGTCGTCGGCCTTCCACCGGGGCCCGGATGGGCTAGCGTTCTGTTCATGCCTATTCGTACTGCCACGGCCCGCTGGGAAGGGAACCTCACCGAGGGTTCCGGCACGGTAAAGACCGGTAAGGGTGGCCTGCAGGGGAACTACTCCTTCAAGTCACGCTTCGAGGAGGGTGAGGGAACCAACCCCGAGGAGCTCATCGCCGCCGCCCACTCCGGCTGCTTCTCGATGGCGTTCTCGAAGGGTCTCGCCGACGCGGGCTTCACGCCCACTTCGGTGGAGACCGTCGCCAAGGTGCACCTCGACAAGACCGACGGCGGCTTCGGCGTCTCCCGGATCGACCTGGAGACGGTCGGTGACGTCCCCGGCATCGACGACGCCACGTTCCAGAAGATCGCCGAGGGCGCCAAGGAGAACTGCCCGATCTCGCGCCTGCTCAGCCCGGGTGCCGCGATCAGCCTCTCCGCGAAGCTCGTCTGACCCTCGTTCGCCCGCTCCGGCGCGGCCTGGCAACGGGCCGCGCCGGCGGCACAATGGTCGGTGTGCCGGTGGAGATGGATCGGAAGCGTTTCGAGGAACTCGTCGGTGATGCTCTCGACGAGGTGCCCGACGAGTTGCTGTCGTTGATGAACAACGTGGTGTTCCTGGTCGAGGACAACCCGCCGGACGGCGAGGACCTGCTCGGCCTCTACGAGGGCACCGCGCTCACCGACCGCGGCTGGGACTACGCCGGCGTCCTGCCCGACCGGATCACCATCTATCGCCTGCCCACGCTGCGCGTCTGCGACTCCGAGGACGACGTGGTGGAGGAGGTGGCGATCACCGTCGTGCACGAGATCGCCCACCACTTCGGCATCGACGACGCCCGCCTCCACGAACTCGGCTGGGGATAGATTTCGGACAATCAAGATCAACTTCAAGGTCTTCATTGCCTCGGCTGCGGCCAATAACTGATCGTCGCTCCCGCGGGGACCCTTCCGGGCCTCGCAGGGCGCGGGGCGCCCAAAAACGCGAGGCCCTCCAGGGCGATGTCCGTGGGTGGTTGCGGTTTAAAAGGACCCCGCGAGCCGCCTGCCGGCCCAAGGCCCAGCCGCGACTCACGGTCCCGGCCGGCACTCAGCCAGCCGGGCGGGTCAGCCGGGCTCACCGGGCGGGTCAGCCGGGTTCGCCGGGCGGGTCAGCCGGGCTCGCCGGAGCGGAGGCGGTCCAGCCAGGCGGAGGAGTCGGCGAAGTCGAGGTCGGAGAGGCCGGCCGGCGCCTGGACCGGCGGCTCCGGCTGGAGGCGGTGCCGGGCGTAGCTGCCCAGGAAGCGCACCTCCGCACAGATCCGGCGCAGCCCCCGCAACGCCTCCCCGAGACGCGCCCCGGCCACGTGCCCGGTGCAGTCCAGAAAGAAGAAGTACGTCCCGAGCTGCTCCCCGGTCGGCCGCGACTCGATCCGGGACAGGTTGACCCCGCGCACCGCGAGCTCGGTGAGCACCGCGAGCAGCGCCCCCACCTGATCGTGCCGGATCGACACGGCGAGCGAGGTGACGTCGTCACCGGTCGGCGGCGGCGGTGACCCCGGCCGGGTCAGCAGGGCGAAGCGGGTGACCGCCTCGGCCCGGTCGGCGACCTTCTCGGCCAGCACGGTGAGCCGGTTGCGGGGCACGCCGATCGGGGCGCAGAGGGCCGCGTCGTACTCCCCGGCGGCCGCGCTGAGCGCCGCCGCCGCGTTGGAGAGCACGTCGACCACGACCGCGTCCGGCACGTTCGCCTGCAGCCAGTGCCGGCACTGCGCGGACGCCTGCGGGTGCGCCGCGATGCTCCGGAGCTCGGTGAGCGGTTTCAGCGCGTCCGCCGCCAGCACGAACTCGACCGGCAGCAGCACCTCGCGGGCGATCATCAGCGGGCTGCCGGTGACCAGCTCGTCCAGGGTGACCGGAATGGCCCCGCCGACCGAGTTCTCGATCGGGACGAGCGCGGCGTCGGCCTCGCCGGCCCGCACCGCCTCCAGCGCCTCGGGCACGCTCCGCGCCGGGATCCGAAGCCCGTGCTCAGCGGCCGGAATGGTCCGCAGGGCCGCCTCGGTGAAGGTCCCCTCCGGGCCGAGGTAGGTGAAGCGCGTGGGCGGCGTTCCGGGCATCCCGTCAGTCTAGGACCCGGAACGTCACGCCCAGCGCCAGCACGTCACGCCCAGCGCGAGCACCCAGGGCGAGTTCCCAGCGCGAGCACCCAGGGCGAGTTCCCAGCGCGAGCCCAGCGGTCGGAACCGCGCCGACCTCAGAAGCCGCAGGCCATGACCCGGATCCCGGCCGGCGCACTGGCCTGGACCTGAGCGTTGCAGACATCCGACCCCGCCGTGATCAGCGTCAGCGTGCTGCCCTTCCCGGTGCTCACCACGCTCAACGGCTCCTGCTGATCGCTGCCCGACCCGGCCAGCTTCACCGTCGTGAACGTCCACGTCCCCGAGCAGAACGGCCCGTCCTGCACCTGCAGAGTCTTGTTCGGGATGCCGGGCTTGCCCTTGATCAGCGCGAGGATCTCCGCCCCGGTCGGCTGCCCGCTGCACTTGGCGGCCCGCGCCGGGGTGGGCGTCGGCGACTTGGTCAGCGGCGCCGCGGTCGGCGTGGTGGTCGTGGGCGTGATGACGGGCGGGTACACGTATGTCGGCGGTGTCCACGTCGGCAGCGCGCCCGGCGTGATCGGGGTGAACGTCGGCGGCGGCAGGGACACCGGCGGCTGCAGGCCGACCACCGACGGCAGACTGGCCGAGGGCGCCGGTGCGGCATCGGAACGGGAGTCGGAGTGGGACGAGCCGCAGGCCGCCGTCAGCAGCAGGGCGCCGACGGCCAGGGGGATGTAGCGGGTGTGCGGGGACACCCGGTCATGCTAGAAGCCTTACCCGGGCTGTGCCAGATCGTCAGCCGGCTATTCGGTGCCCGGCCGCGGTGAGCGTGTTGACCGCCTCGGTCAGCCGCACCGTCGGCACCAGCAGATAGTCGGTGTCGTAGGTGGAGAACGTGACGATGTTGACCCGGGCGTCGGCGAGCGGCCCGACCAGCGAGGCCAGCACCCCGGTCATCGCGGTGGTCAGCCCGGCCACGCGCAGACATCGCCAGGCGGTGTCGGCCTCGGCGCCCGCCGGCACCCGGTCGGCCAGGCAGATGATCGAGATCTCGTCCTGCCCCCAGGTCACCGAGAGGACACTCTTGTCATCCGGACCCGTGGTCAGGGAGGTGGGCAAGGGCGTACCGGCCGGCAGGCGGCACACCGCGTATTCCCCTGGTAACAGGTCTAGATCGAGCATGACGGCAGACTACGTTACGGATCGGTAACACCCAATGGTTACCGGATGCGGCGAACACCACACCGCCACGGGCAAACCGGACGTCAGTAGTGAACCGGGGAGAGAAAGGTCAACGATCCGGCCACCCGGTCGCCCGTCAGCAGCGGCGTGGAGACCGCGTCCACCGTCAGCGGCGCCTTCTCGGCATCCGGCAGGACGCGCAGCAGCCCGCGGGTCAGGCGCGCGCTGCGGACCGCGAGCAGCGGTGGGATCTTCTCCGCCTCGGGGTCCTCGAGCGGGCCCGCGCCGGCCGTGAAGTCGATCAGCTGCAGCGCCGCGGTCAGCCGCTTGCCGATCGCGTCGGACGGCTTGCCCAGCCCGAGCAGCTCGCTGCCGGACGGGGAGACGGCCACGATCGCGCCGGTCTCGTCGACGATCAGACAGGGCTCGTCGGCGACCGCCACGGTGCCGGCCCAGCGCTCGACGCCGGTGATGAATTCGGCCTCGGCCGGTGTGCGTGCCTGGGGGACGAACGCTCCCGAGAGGGAGAGCTCAACATGCGCCACCCGCTCCTCCTCGCTTCCGTCGCGCCGACCGGGCGCCCCTGGGGAACGGGGCGCCACCGTCGACGGCGTTGCAAGGAACGTTACCGGCGGGTCGGCCGCTTGTCAGCGGCCGTCTGTCCGTTGCTGTACCAACGGTAGTCACCGGCCGGCCGGTAGGGTGCGTTCGACCAGGTGGCCGGGTTGCTCGCGACCGCCGAGAGTTTGCTGGCAGTGGCCGCGGAGATGCGAGCGCCACCGGCGAGCAGCAGCCGGTCGAGCTCCTTGTCGGTGGCGACCAGACAATCCTTCGGCAGGCCGTGGACGCTGATCACACCGTTTCCGACGAACGTCAGCACCGGGGTGACCGGCACGTTCAGGCCGACCGCCGCGGAGAGTGCTTTCGCGGCACGCCGGGCGTCACGACGGGCCTCGGCCACGTACTGCGGCCGCTTACCGTTGATCTGCACCACGTCACCGGCGATCAGGACGCGGGAGCGGCCGTGGTCGGCCACGGTCACCGCATAGACGCCACCGGGGCCGATGGCGAGGAACCCGGCCCGCTCGTCGGCGGGGTCGGGCTCGTAATACGACTGGGACAGGTCGGTTCGCGGCCAGTCCACGATGTGCCACGCCGAACCGAGTCGGTCGAGGCGGGTCAGGGCGCGAGCTCCGGCCGCTTCCATGCGGCGGTTCTCGCGATCGGCGCGTCGGCGCCGGGCCCACTCCATCGGCGTCAACCGGGGCTCGAGAGCCGTCGGAGGCGCCGCATGACCGACCGGCGTCAGTGCGCGGTTGGCTGAGGGCACGGGCAGGGCAGGGCGGGCGGGGAAGACAGTCACTGCGACCTCCGGCAAAAGGTCTTTCGGGCTGGCTCTCTGTTTCCAACTACCGTACGTGCTCAGCCCCTCACGGAGAAGGGCGGCGGAGTGGAAAGAAAGAGAAAGAAGTGTGGATGAATACCGCATTCACGGACAACCTCTTCTTGCGGATAGTGCTACTCCACACGAGCGGTCCGGGGTTTCGTCGCACTCTGCCAAGTTATCCCTGACGCCGGATCGGTGCATGCCCGTCTCAGGATCTAGATCAGAACGTGACCGGGCGATCGCGTTCGGTACGGACTAACGTCGGCCTGGTGTACGTCGACAGTGAAGTCAGCCGCCTGCGCACCGTCCTCCTCCACCGACCGGGAAAAGAGCTGGCCAGGCTCACGCCGCGGAACAGCGGCTCGTTGCTCTTCGATGGCATCCCCTGGGTCGGCCGGGCCCAGGAGGAGCATGATCGGTTCGCCGAGGCACTGCGGTCCCGCGGTGTCGAGGTGCTCTATCTCTCTCAGTTGCTCGCCGAGACGCTCGCCGTGCCGGCGGCCCGCGCGGAGCTGACCGCCGGGGTGCTCGCCGACGCGCGGCTCGGCGACGGCCTGCGCGCCGGGGTCGCCGACTACCTGGCCGACCAGGATCCGGACCGGCTCGCCGAGGTGCTCGTCGCCGGTCTGGCCCATGAGGAGGTCAAGCCGGGCGGTGGCAGCCTGGTCTACGAGATGCTGGCGCGCAGCGACTTCGTCATCGACCCGCTGCCCAATCTGCTCTTCACCCGGGACTCGTCGGTCTGGGTGCGCGACCGGGTCGCGGTGACCAGCCTGGCGATGCCGGCCCGGCGGCGGGAGACCACGCTCACCCACGCGGTGTACCGGTACCACCCGCGCTTCGCCCGCGCCGAGCTGCTCTACGACCCGGCGCTGGAGCACGTCGAGGGCGGTGACGTGCTGGTGCTCGCGCCCCAGGTGCTGGCGATCGGCGTCGGCGAGCGGACCACGCCGGCCGGGGCCGAGCGGCTGGCCCGCCGGGTGCTGGCGGCCGGTCTGGCGCACACCGTGCTGGCCGTGCCGATCGCGCAGGAGCGCGCCACCATGCACCTCGACACCGTCTGCACCATGGTGGACGCGGACGCCGTGGTGATGTACCCCAACGTCGCCGACACGCTCCAGGCGTGGACCATCACTTCCGGTCAAGATCAAGAGCAATTGAGCGTACGGCCGCCGCGCCCGTTCCTGGAGGCGGCCGCCGAGGCGATGGGGATCGACCGGCTGCGTGTGATCGACACCGGCCTGGACCCGGTCACCGCCGAGCGTGAGCAGTGGGACGACGGCAACAACACGCTGGCCCTGGCCCCGCGGCTGTGCGTCGCCTACGAGCGCAACGTGGAGACGAACGCCCAGTTGGAGCACGCCGGCATCGAGGTCATCCGGATCCAGGGGTCGGAACTCGGCAGCGGCCGAGGCGGCCCTCGCTGCATGAGCTGCCCGATCCTGCGGGATCCGCTGGCCGGCTGAACCTGACAGAAGGTGTCAGGGGGCCGGGCCTAGCGTCCGGTCATGACGCTTGCCGAGAACAACTTTGACTTCTTCGTCGGGACCTGGAGCTCGAAGCAGCGGCGGCTGCGGAAGGCGCTGGCCGGGTCCGACGACTGGTACGAGGTCAGCGCGACCACCCGCTGCTGGAACATCTTCGACGGCGCCGGCAACGTCGACGAGGTCCGCTTCGGGGACTCGTTCGGGCTGACCGTGCGGTTGTACGACCCGGGCACCGACCTGTGGTCGCTCTACTGGGCGCGCAGCGGGGGCGGGCTGGCCCTGCCGCCGACCGTGGGCCGGTTCGAGGCGGACGGGTGCGGCCGCTTCTACGACGACGAGGAGTGGGACGGGCAGCCGATCCGGGTCCGGTTCCTGTGGTCCGGGATCACCGCCGAGTCGGCCCGCTGGGAGCAGGCCTTCTCCACCGACAAGGGCGAGACCTGGGAGCCGAACTGGATCGCCGACTTCACCCGGACCGGCCGCTGAGGCCACGGGTTTTCGGGTCCTTTGAAACCGCGACCACCCACGGACATCGCCCTGGAGGGCCTCGCGTTCTGGGCGCGCCAGCGCCCTGCGAGGACCGGAAGGGTCCCCGCGGGAGCGACGATCTGTACCCCGGCGGACCGAGGCAAAGAAGAATTTGATCTTCCTGCCGAAGGCCGCCGGGAGGTCAGCGCAGCGTCAGCTGGCGGCCGATCAGGCCCTGCTTGGCGCGGCGCGCGGCGGCGTCGAGCGGCTCGGTGATCGCGAACGTGTCCTGGTAGCGCTTGGCGAAGTCGGCCAGCGGCGCCTCCCAGTCGGCCGCCTCCGGCTCGCCCGGGATGTCCCAGACCGGCACCAACAGGCCGTGCGCGCGGAACATGCCGGCGAACTTGGTGTCCTCGCGCAGCACCAGCTCGCCCGCGGCGGACAGCCGGGCCAGCGTGTCCAGCCCCTGGTCCTCGTCGTCGCCGAGCACCCAGCGGACGTGGCCCTTGTCCGGCGCGATCCGGCACCAGTACGCCGCCTTGGCCGCGGCCAGGCGCACGGTCGGGTAGATCGACGCGTTCGCCCGCTCCAGCGACGCCTTCACGCTGGCGTCCTGCAGCTGCTCGGGGTCCAGCCAGTACTCGAAGCCGTCCTGCATGGTGATCTCGAGCGGGCCGTCGACCAGCACGTCCTGCAGGCGCGGGCCCTCGCCGGGCAGCGCCGGCACGGAGACCGGGTCGCCGGGCTTGGTCCGCAGCGCGGAAAGAATCGCCACGGCCAGGTCGCGCGAGACGTCCCCGGACTGGACGTGCCGCTGCAGGCCGATGAAGACCTGCCCGTCCTGGCGGGACATGGCCGGCCAGGCCATCGGGAGCACGGTGGAGAGCGTGACCGGGCGGTCGCCGTACTCCTCGACGATCTCCGGCTTCAGGGTCAGCGGCGCGGAGGCGGCCGGGACCAGCTCCCGCAGCGCGACCCACTCGGGCTCGTCGGTCAGACCCTCGAACGGGCGGGCGACGAAGATGTCGCGCACCTTGGTCTTGGGCTCGGACTGGGACTTACGACGCTTGCTCACGGGGGAACAGCCTAGGCGGTGTCGCCCGTAAAGCGGTGACGCGGCCCACCCCGGCCGGGTCAAGTCAGCCCTAGGCGCGGCGCAGGCGGACCTCGGCGACCGTGCCGCCGCCCTCACGCGGGCGCAGCGAGACCCAGCCGTGCTGGCGCTCGACCATCTGCCGGACCAGGTAGAGGCCCAGGCCGGCGCCCGGGTGGTGGTGCCGGTCGCCGCCCTCGGCCTGCCAGTACCGCTCGAAGGCGTGCTCGACGTGCTCGGGCGCGATGCCGGCGCCCCGGTCGGAGACCCGGAAGAGCAGGGTGTCGTCGTCGGTCCCGGAGCACACCTCGACGGTGCTGTCCGGCGGGGAGTACTTCTCCGCGTTCGTGGACAGCTCGGTGAGGATCGTGGCGATCGTGTCGCGGTGCCCGTACGCCTTCGGCAGGTTTTCCGGCATGTCCCCGAGCTTCAACCGCCGGCGCAGGTCGGCCGGCAGCTCCCCGGCCGCCTCGCGCAGCGCCTCGACCAGGTCGAACGGCCCGGCCGGCGCGGAGCCGAGCACCCCGTCGCTGGCCGCCGACAGCAGCCGGTCGACCAGCCGGGCCAGCTCGCCGGCCCGGTTGCCGATCACCCGGACGGCTTCCCGGCGGCCCGGCTCGCCGAGCGTCTCCCAGTGGTTGGTGAGGGTGTCCGCGTACCCCTTGATCACGGTGACCGGGGTGCGCAGCTCGTGGCTGGTGACCGCGACCCAGAGATCCCGGTCGGCCTGGGCCGGCGCGGTCACCGGGTGCACCGGCAGCCCGGCGCCGCGGCCGTAGAGCCGGCCGACCAGCCCGGCCAGCAGCTCGAGCACGGCGTGATGCTCCGGCCCGGGCTCGCCGGCGTCGGCGCCGAAGTAGACGTGCACCGAGCCGGCGAACGTGTCCCCGGCCTCGCAGCGGGCGCCGAGCATGTGCCGCAGCTCGCCGCCCTCGATCTGCCGGGCGAACTCGTCGTTCACCGAGTCGAGTGGCACCAGCAGGGTGCGGGCGCCGGACTCCAGCCGGCGCTCGACCCGGCGGCCGACGGCCGCCTCGCACACGCCGGTGGCCGCGATGATCCGGCCGTGGCCGCCGGAGTACTCCGCGAAGCCGGCGCCGCGCGCGCCGAGCACGTCCTGGGCCAGCTGGACCAGCTGCTGGAGCACGGGCAGGCCGCTCTCCCCGGCGTTGACGCGGTCGAGGACCGCGATCTGACCCCGGGTCAGCGCTGGATAGTCGGGACGATCCGGCATGTCTGCGAGTCTGCCCCGCCGCTCAGCATCCTGCAGATGTGTGCGCGATCACATCTGCTCCAGGCGTTCCAGGACGAACCGTGGCCGGTCGCTGATCACGCCGTCCACCTGGTGCCGGAGCACCAGCTCCAGATCGTCCGGCTCGTTGACGGTCCACACGTAGACCTGGTGGCCGGCCGCCCGCATCGCCGGCAGCAGACCGGGCCGGTTGCGGAGCAGCTCCACGCCCGGCCCGGCGATCCGGGAGCCGAACGGCAGCTTCCCCTTGCCGGCCATCGGCGGCAGGAGCTCCATCAGGTAGACGGTCGGCACACCGGGCGCCTGAGCGCGGATCCGGCGCAGCGCGAGCGCCGCGAAGGACATCACCGTCACCTGCACCGGATCGTCCGGCTTCGGCTCGGCCAGCCCGAACTTGCGGAGCATCTTGATCAGGCGGCGTTCCACCTCGGCGCCGTACATCGAGGGGTGTTTGGTCTCGATCAGCAGCCGCACCGCGCGGCCGGAGTCGCGCACCGCCTCGAGCAGGCGCTCCAGGGTGAGCAGCCGGCTCAGGTCGGGAAGCTCCTCGTCGGCCGGGTAGCCGGGGTGCCAGGAGCCGTAGTTCAGCCGGTCGAGCTCGGCCAGGGTGCGCCGGCTGACCAGGCCCCGGCCGTTGCTGGTGCGGCTCAGGTTCCGGTCGTGGAAGCAGACCAGGTGCCCGTCGCGGGTCAGCCGGACGTCGCACTCCAGGCCGTCGACGCCCTCGTCCAGCGCGCGCAGGTAGGCCCCGAGCGTGTGCTCGGGCAGCGCGTCGGCGCCCCCGCGATGCGCGAAGACGAGAGGCCGATAGCCGGTCACAACACCCGGGCCGGTTGCCCGTCCTCGCTGACCACGTCGCGGCCGGCCGCCGCCCACGACTGCATCCCGCCGTCTAGGTTGCGCACGTTGTCCCAGCCGTTGTTGATCAAATAGCCGACCACCTGGCCGGAGCGCCCGCCGGCGCGGCAGATCACCACGACCTCGCCGTCGTTGGGCACCTCGGCCATCCGGGCCGGCACCTCCATCATCGGCAGGTGATGGGCGCCCGGCGCGTGGCCGGCGGTCCATTCATCCGGCTCGCGCACGTCGAGGAGATAGGCGTCGGAATCGACCTGATCCGGGGTCACGCTGGGTACCTGAGGTCCGAACACGGCTACCAGCGTACGACCCCGGATTCGGTCACGACTTCTTGACCGGGTTGGCCGCCATCCACTCGGCCATCTTGTCGGCGGCGACCGCCTGGAACAGGGCCAGCGCCTTCTCCCGGTCGGAGACCACCACGGACTGCCCGGCGATCGTCTCGCTGCCCTTGTTCGGGCTGGTCAGGAACGTCAGGTTGTCGCCGCGGAGGCTGCGGAACTGCAACACCATGTCCTTGAGCGAGAAGTCCTGGTCGACGGTGACCGCCTTGGCCACCGCGTTGAGGAAGCCGTCGAGCTTGCCCGGGCTGGTCAGGGTGCCGCTGCTGGCCGCCTTGTCCATCAGCGCCTTGAGGAACTCCTGCTGGTGCTGCATGCGGGCGAAGTCGCCGCGGGGGAACTGCTTGCGCTGACGCACCCAGTCCAGCGCCTGGGCGCCGTCCATGTGCATCATGCCCTTCTTGAACACCCGGAACGGCTTGTGGATCGAGGTGATGCTCTGGTCGACCTTCAGGTCCACGCCACCGAGCGCGTCGGTGACCTCCTTGAAGCCGCCGAAGTCGATCGCCATCACGTTGTCGATCTTCACGTCGGTCAGGCACTCGACGGTGTGCACCGCGCGGGGCAGGCCACCGAAGGCGAACGACGCGTTGATCTTGGCGCGGGAGCCGTCGCTGCAGGCCGCGTCATTGCTCTTCGGGACGACCACCCACAGGTCCCGCGGGATCGAGATGAGCTGCGCAGACTTGTGGTCGGCCGGCACGTGCATGACCATCAGCGTGTCCGCGCGCCAGGCGTTGGCCGCGTCGTCCTTGGTGTCCGGGTCCCGCGAGTCGCTGCCGACCAGCAGGATGTTGACCGCGCCCTCGACCGTCTTGGCCGGCCGGTCCGCGCTGAGCCCGGAGAACGCGTTGGTCCGCTTGAGATCCTTGTCGATCCCGCTCACGTAGTTGACCGCGAAGATGCCACCGACCAGGGCGAGGATCACCGCCACGCCGCCGGCGACGAGCGCGATGCGGCCCCAGCGCGGGCGGACCCGCGGGCCCTTGCCGCCCTGGTAGGAGTGACCCCGATCGCCCGGTCCCGTGGGCCGGGCGGAAGCCGGCCCGGACGGCGGGACGGAGGCCCGTCCGGAGGAGTTGCCGCTGGGAGAGGTGGTCGCAGACATGGGACCACATTAGGTCGGAATCGCCCGTGATCCGGTTAGCCGCCAGGGGTACGGCACGAAGGTGGGAGATGGGTGCTCCCGGGCCCGGACCGGCGCGGCGACGACACCGGCCCGGGCTGAGGGGGAAGGCTTTCTTTTTGGTACGACTCAGTGCGCGCCGTGGCCGGTCAAGGAACGGACTTCCAGCTCGGCGTACTTCTTCACGTCGGTCTCCTTGGTGAGCACGGTGCCCAGCCAGCCGAAGAAGAAGCCCAGCGGGATCGAGATGATGCCCGGGTTGGACAGCGGGAACCAGTGCCAGTCCTCGTGCGGGAACATCGCGGTGGGCGTGCCGGAGACGACCGGCGAGAAGAACACCAGGATGACCGCGGAGAGCAGACCGCCGTAGATCGACCAGAGCGCGCCCGAGGTGTTGAACCGCTTCCAGAACAGGCTGTAGAGGACTGCCGGCAGGTTCGCCGAGGCGGCCACCGCGAAGGCGAGCGCCACCAGGAACGCCACGTTCAGGCTCTGCGCGAAGATCGACAACGCGATCGCGATCGCGCCGATCACCAGCGCCGAGATCCGGGCGACGCCGACCTCGTTGCGTTCGGACGCGTTGCCCTTCTTGATCACGCTGGCGTAGAAGTCGTGCGCGATGCTCGACGACGACGCCAGGGTCAGACCGGCCACCACCGCCAGGATGGTGGCGAACGCGACCGCCGCGATGATCGCCAGCAGCACCGCGCCGCCGGTGTCCCCGCCGAGGTAGTCGATGCCCAGTTTCTGCGCGAGCTGCGGCGCGGCGGTGTTGCCGGCCTTGTCCTGCGCGGTGATCGCCTTGCCGCCCACCAGAGCCGCCGCGCCGAAGCCCAGGGCCAGGGTGAACAGGTAGAAGACGCCGATGATGCCGATCGCCCAGAGCACGCTCTTGCGGGCGATCCGGGCGGTCGGCACGGTGTAGAACCGGGTCAGGATGTGCGGCAGACCGGCCGTGCCGAGCACCAGCGCGAGGCCCAGCGACAGCAGGTCCATCTTGCTGTAGAAGGTCTTCGTGGCGTCGCCGGCGGTCTCGACCCCGTACCGGAGGCCCGGTTCGAGGAACGCCGCCCCCTTGCCGGACTGCGCGGCGGCGTCACCCAGCAGCGTCGACAGGTTGAACTTGTAGTGCGCGAGCACCATGATCGTCATCACCAGGGCGCCGGTCATCAGCATGAACGCCTTGACGATCTGGACGTAGGTGGTGCCCTTCATGCCGCCGACCACGACGTAGACGATCATCAGCGCGCCGACCAGGATGATCGTGAACACCTTGGCGGTGCTCGCGTCCATCCCCAGGAACGTCTCGTCCGCGGTGATCCCGAGCAGCAGCGACACCAGCGCGCCGGCGCCGACCATCTGCGCGATCAGGTAGAAGATCGACACCACCACGGTGGAGACCGAGGCGGCGGTACGGACCGGGCGCTGACGCATCCGGAACGCCAGCACGTCGGCCATCGTGTAGCGGCCCGAGTTGCGCAGGAACTCGGCGACCAGCAGCAGCGCGACCAGCCACGCGACCAGGAAGCCGATCGAGTAGAGGAAGCCGTCGTAGCCGTAGAGCGCGATCAGGCCGGCGATGCCGAGGAACGACGCGGCCGACATGTAGTCGCCGCCGATCGCCATGCCGTTCTGGAAGCCGGAGAACTGCCGGCCACCGGCGTAGAAGTCGGTGGCGGTCTTGGTCTGCCGGCTCGCCCAGATGGTGATGCCCAGGGTGATCGCCACGAAGATCAGGAACAGCGTGATGGTCAGCGTGCGCGAGGTGCTCGACGAGGCCTCGGCCGCGAGCAGGGTGGTCGCCGGCATCAGAGAGCCCCGTCCTCGGTCGTGGTGGCCGCCGAGGCCGGGCGGGAGTCGCCCTCGATCTCGTTGTAGATGTCGTCCGCGAGCGGGTCGACCTTCTCCGCGGCGAACTTCGAGTAGTACCAGGCGATCACGAACGTCGAGACGAACTGCAGCAGGCCGAGGAGCAGGGCGACATTGATGTTGCCGAACAGCTTGACCGCCATGAAGTCCCGGGCGTACGCGGAGAGCAGGACGTACAGGGCGTACCAGAGGATGAACGCGATCGTCGTCGGGAAGATGAACCTGCGAAGGGTACGGCGCAGATGCCCGAATTCATCGGAGTTCTGCACCTCGAGATATTTCTCGGGGGTGGCCGGCACGGTGTCACCACCTTCATTGGCGGGGCGGACTTTTCCGGCACCGTACGAAGGAAAGCCGCCCGCCCCCGGTCACCGGTCGGCGTCTGCGCTGAGTGGTGGTCTGACTGCGCTCAGCGGTCGAGTCCCGAGTAGCGCCCACGAAAGTGCACCAGCGGCTCGGTCGGGGTATCCAGCTGGACCGATTCGATGATCCCCTCCACCAGCAGCGCCCAGCCGCACGGACGCTCGGACGAGAGCGAGCAGCCGGCCCAGGCCCCGGCGTGCGCCGGCACCGGGCCGTACGCCGTCTGCAGCCACTCGCCGGCGGCGAACAGCCCACCCGGCGCCGGCATCAGCCCGGCGAATTTGTCGGCGAGCTGACGGTCGGCCGGGGTCAGTGGCGTCACCGCGAACCGCCCGGCCGCCGAGACCGCGTCCCAGAAGTCGCTCTCCTCGTCGATCAGGCCCAGCACCCGGCCCGGATCGCCGTCGGCGACCAGCATGGACGAGACGGTCAGACCGGCCGGGCCGGGCGCGGTCCAGAGCGTGACCGGGGCGGCCAGCCGGCCGCGCAGCCTGCGCACCGGCGACTTCTCGCCGTCCGGGACGGCGAACGGGTCGGTGGAGTGGATGGTCATCCGATCATTCTCCCGATTACAGATCGCGCACGTAGCTATCGCATTTAATTGATCAACAGCTATTTTCCTCTGGGGACCTTTGGCGGAAGGGGACACGCATGCCCCAAGTGGCGATACGACCGGGTGACGTGGTGCACGTCGGTCCGGACGCGAGCGTGCAGTTCTCCGGCGACCGGGCGCTGACCTTCCGGATCATCCGGGTCGATCCGCGGGTCACCTACGACGGCTGGATCTGGCTGGACGGCTACGTCGTCGGCCCGGCCGGCAACGCGCTGCAGCGCCGGCGCATCTTCGTCCGCCAGGACGGGCTCCGGCCGATCCGGGTCAACCGGGTGCCCGCACCTCGTAACGGATCTCGAATTGTTGGCCGGCCTTGATCATGATGCTCACCTCGACCGCCCGTCCGCCGTCGGTGTAGCCGACCCGGAACTGACGCAGCACCGGGATGTCCTCGGGTAGGCGCAGCGCGACGAACTCGGCCACCGTCGCGGGGCGTACCGAAACCTGGTCGACCGCGCGCCGCAGCGGGTGGCCCAGCGCGGCCAGCACCGCCGATGAGCCGTCCGGCAGGCGGTGCGGCTCGGCCAGGGCTGTGCCGCGGGCCAGCGGCGTGGGGTAATACGTCCAGCTGAGCTCGGCCGGCTCGTCGTCGAGCAGCAACAACTGGTGGCGGACCACCACCGGTTCGTCCCGGTCCAGGCCGAACGTCCGGGCCACCTGGGCCGGCGCCGGGATCTCGCCGACGTCGAGCAGCCGGACCGAGCCGGTCGCGAGCGGGGCGAGGTCGGCGTCGACCGCGGCCGGGCGCCGGCCGGTGGCCACCACCGACCGGCCTTTGTGGCCGGTGACCAGGCCCTCCGCCTTGAGGATGCCCATCGCCCGGGTGACGGTCATGTTGGTGACCGCGTACCGGCGGGTCAGCTCGGCGGTGCTGGGCAGCCGCTGGTCCGGGCCGATGTCGCCGGCCAGGATCCGGGCGCGCAGATCGCCGGCGAGCTGTCGCTGGCGGGAGCGATGGCCGTCGTCGGGCACGGCAGCCAATGCGCATCCTCCTCGATCCGAGTGAACAAAAGGCCGCGGATCATGGTGCCCTATTAACCCTCGAAAGTGGACTATCGGTGGGGTGTCATCTGATTACACATTTTGTGTAATGTCGTGCGGGGGTGCCGTAATGACCGACGACCTGCCTCGCGCAGGAGACGTGCTGCACGTCGGTGGCGCCGCGAGCGTCCAGTTCGCGGGCGATCGGGCGTTGACGTTCCGGGTGATTCGCGTCGACTCGCGACTCACCTATTCCGGCTGGCTGTGGATCGACGGATATGCGCTGGGACCGTCCGGCGACGCGACGGAACGGCGACTGATATTCGTACGCCGGGATGGTCTGAAGAAAATATGACGACTAGCGCGGCGTGATCGCGGCGAGCACTTCCGGCATGCGGCGATCAAGCAGATCCCCGGCCATTCCGGAACCGATCAGATACGCGGCGATTCCGTAACCCAGGCCGATCGGCAGCCCGGCCCACGTCCAGGCCGGCCCGAGCAGATGGCCGGCCAGCAGCACCGGCAGCGCCCCGAGCAGGCCGCCCAGCATCCCGGCCAGGCCGGGCAGGCCCTTGGCCAGGCTGCCGCCGGACGAGACGGCGAACGGGCCGGTCGACTCGGGCAGGGCGTAGGCGGCGCGCACTGAGATCGGCAGCAGCACGGCGAGCCCGGTGCCGTAGACCGCGAGCAGCGTGCCCAGCCGCGCCGGAATCCCGGCCGGGTCGTGGGCGAGCAGCCCGGCCAGCACCGCCACGACGATCAGCAGCGGAGACGTGACCAGGGCGTGCGCGGTGGCCCGCGAGTGGATCTCCAGGCGACCGGGGATCCCGACCGCGACGTTGGTGGCGTAGGCGCTGCCGTCGTAGCCGAACTGGTTCGCCAGCGCCACCGGCGCGAACGCCCCGACCAGCACCGCCATGCCGCTGACGAACTCGGCATTCGGCCCGATCACCGAGGTCACCGGCAGGAACAGCCCGGCCATGGTGAGCGCGACGAGACCGGCCCGCCGCCGGTTCTCCCGCCACCAGTAGCGCGTCTCGCGGGCCACCAGGGCACCGAACCGGGTGCGCGGCCACCAGCGGAACATCAGCTGATCGACCGGGCCGCGGCCGTCGGCGCGCGCGGAGACCCGGCGCCCCGCCGAGGACAGGCCGGTCATCGCCTGTTCCAGCGTGCGGTTCCACCAGAGCACCAGGCCGCCGATGGCGGCCAGATCGATCAAAAGCTTCAGCGGTACGGCCCAGCCCCGCCCCGCCGCCACGTCCAGGCCCACCGAGTACGGCGCCCCCAGCGGTGTCCACCCGGCGACCTCGGCGATCCCGGCCACGTTGTCCCAGTCCGCCTTGTTCAGCAGCCCGAGCAGCAGCAACTGCAGCGGCCCGACCGACGCGGCCACCACGGCCAGCATGATCGTCGCCAGGTCCCGGGCCCGGCGGGACCGCAGCGCCGTCGCGAACGCGCTGGTCACCGCGCGGCTCAGGGCCACGCACAGGAGCAGCCCGCCGAGCACTCCGACGGCCTGGGCCAGCCCGGCGAGCGGGCCGCCGAGCCGGGCCGCGGTGTCCACCATCCCGGCCGTGGCGGCCAGCGTGGCCAGCGCCGGCAGCCCGATCAGCGCGGACGTGCCGAGCCCGGCGATCAGCGTGCGGCGGGAGAGCGGGAGCAGCGCGAACCGGGCCGGGTCCAGGGTCTCGTCGACGCCGAAGAAGAGCAGCGGCAGGAAGAGCCAGCCGAGCACCAGCAGCGCGCCGCCGAACGGCAGCAGGATCTCCGCCGCGTGCCGCTCGTGCAGCAGCCCGGGCAGGGCGAAGGCGGCGTAGCCGAGGACGGCGAGCACGGTGGCGCCGAACGCCCCGAGGACGAACAGGGTGATCCGGGCCGGGCGCCCGCGCAGGCCGTTCGCGGTGATCCGGAGCTTCAGCCGGACGAACGGCCAGACGCTCACAGCCACGCCAGCTCCGAGCCGGTCGCCACCCGGCCACCGACCACCTGCACGAACACGTCCTGCAGCGAGCGGCCGGAGCGGACCACGTCCAGCGTGCCGTGCATCCGGAGCACGCCGTCCGACATGATCGCGACGTGCGAGCAGAGCCGCTCCACGACCTCCAGCACGTGACTGGAGAAGACCACGGTGCCGCCGCCGGTCACGTACCGCTGCAGGATGTCCCGGATCAGCGCGGCCGACACCGGGTCGACCGCCTCGAACGGCTCGTCCAGCACCAGCAGCCGCGGCGCGTGCAGCAGCGCGCAGGCCAGGCCGATCTTCTTCTTCATGCCGGCCGAGTAGTCGATCACCAGGGTGCGGTTGTCGACGCCGAGCTCGAGGACGTCGAGCAGGTCCCGGGCGCGCTGGTCGACCACGGTGGCCGGCATGCCGCGGAGCAGGCCCTGGTAGGCCAGCAGCTCCGGGCCGCTCAGCCGGTCGAACATGCGGTTCGCGTCCGGGAGGACGCCGACCAGGGACTTGGCCTCGGTGGGGGACTGCCAGACGTCGTACCCCAGCAGGAAAGCCTGACCCGCGTCGGGCCGCAGCAGGCCCACGGCCATCGAGAGGGTGGTGGTCTTCCCGGCGCCGTTCGGGCCGAGCAGGCCGAAGAACGAGCCGGCCGGGACGTCCAGGCTGACGCCGGAGACCGCGAGCTTCGCGTCGAAGTGCTTGACCAGCCCGCGCAGCGCCATCGCCACGGGTAGCTCGCCCGTGCGTTGTGCCGGCACCGTCATGCCCTGCAACCTAGCCGGGCGCCGGGGCCGCGACCAGCCTGAACACCCGCGCTCGCGGGTGATGTGACGGTCCGGGCAGAACGGGATGGCGGTTCGGCCGATCGGGCGGTTTCCACAATGGAGGAATTGTCGCCGATAAGTTCAGTGGATTGACATTTCCGGCATGGCTGTAGCCATTCTCACAGCGGCCCGGATCGGCTTGCTCGATCGACGATGATTGGCGCAAGATCTGGCGCGGCCGACCGAAATATGCCGATTATTTGCTGCGTCACGGAAATAGCTGGGCGCCATTTCTGGCGCTCGAACGGGCCCGGGTGTTCCGCGGTGTAAACGGGGGAACGCGGAACACTCGGGCCCGATCAGCCCACGCAGCGTGACGGTGTGATTATCGGCCGTTGTTTTTAACCAACCCGCTCGATGACCGCGCGCCGGATCAGGAACTTGCCGGCCTCGCGCACCTGCTCGAACGCGGCGTTGTTGAGCAGCACGCAGCTGCCCGAGGTGGTCTGCACGGTCACCGTGATGCTCTTGTTGTTGTCCAGGTTGGTGACCTTGAGCTTGGTGCCGATCGGGAACGTCCCGCTGGACGCGAACGGCGCGCCGGCCTCACCGGAGAGCGTCACGGTCGAGCCCTTGCAGACGACCTCACCGGCGCCGGTCCCGGCATTGTTCGCGGGGGCCGTGGTGGGCGCGGTCGTGGGCGCCTTGGTCGGGGCCTTGGTCGGCGGCTTCGTCGCGGCCCTGGTGGGCGCGGTGGTGACCGGGGCGGCCGGCGCGGCGATGTTCGTGGTGCACCCGGCCTGCTTGCGCTGCAGGTTGATCAGGTCGACCACGGCCTGCCGGTTCGCCAGCACGGCGTCGGTCTGCGCGTTCGGGTGCGCCTTCTGCTCGTTCATGAAGGAGATCGTCTCGCGCAGCGACTGGTCGAGCCCGTCACACGTGGTGGAGGCCATGCTCATCCCGGTGCCGACCGCGATCCCGCCACCGACCAGCACGGCGACCGCGGCGCCGATCGCGATCTTGCGGTTGCGTCCGGTGATGCCACTGCCGGGCCGTTTGTAGCTGCGTGATCTCCTCATGCCCAGGTTTACGCGGCGCGCGTCCGGGGCGGTTGAGGGACGTACCTTAAAGATCCTTAAATGCTCAGGACCGCAGGGACTCGGGCGCGTGCAGGCGCAACATCGTCGCGCCCACGTCGGCCGGCACGCGCCGGCTGGTCAGCAGCGACACCACCACCATGACCAGGAACGCCAGCGGCACGGTCCAGGCCGCCGGCTGCCCGGCGAACTCGGCGAGACCGCTCGGCAGGTCGGCGCCGAACACCGTCACGAAGACCGCGACCACCGCGGACCCACCGCCGACCAGGATCCCGGCGATCGCCCCGGCCGCGGTCAGCCCACGCCACCAGATCCCCAGCACCAGCAGCGGGCAGAAGCTGGACGCGGCCACCGCGAACGCCAGCCCGACCACCCGGGACACGTCCATGTCGGACACGAACAACGACATGGTGATCGGTACGACCGCGGCCAGCAACGTCGCCAGCCGGAAGTCGCGCACCGAGCCGGACCGCCCGGGCCGCAGCACGTCCGTGAAGATCACCCCGGCGACGCTGGTCAGCAGCCCCGACGAGGTGGACAGGAAGGCGGCCAGCGCACCCGCGGTGACCAGCGCGCCGAGCAGCCGGCCCAGGTGCCCGCCGCCGAGCGCGGCCTCCGGCAGCAGCAGCACCACGGCGTCGGTCCGCCCGGTCATCAATAGTTGCGGGGTGTAGATCCGGCCGAGCACCCCGTAGAGCGTCGGCAGCAGATAGAACAGCCCGACCATGGCCAGCACGACGAGCGTGGTCCGCCGGGCCGAGGCGCCGTCCGGGTTCGTGTAGAACCGCACGAGCACGTGCGGCAACCCCATCGTCCCGAGGAACGTCGCCAGGATCAGCGAGTACGTCCCGAACAGCCCGGAGTCGCCACCGGGCTGCAGCCAGTCCGCGCCGAACGTCGCGTCGACCGTGCTCACCTTCGGCACCGTGGCACCGGCCGCGAAGTGCAGCGTCTCGCCGGCCGACACCGGGCCGATCCCGGCCAGCACGGCGTCCTTCTCGATCACCACGCTGGTCGCGGTGTGGAAGACCGCACCGGCCGGCGGCGTCACCGCGGGACGGCCGTCGGACTGCCACTGGAAGATCAGGAACAGGATCGGCACGGCCAGCGCGGTCAGCTTCAGCCAGTACTGGAACGCCTGCACGAAGGTGATCGCGCGCATCCCGCCGAAGGCCACGTTGCCGGTGACCACCACCCCGATCAAGAGCGCACCCCAGGCGTACGACCCCCCGGTCACCGTGGCGAACGTCAGCCCCGCCCCCTGCAGTTGAGGCAGCAGGTAGAGACAGCCGATGAACAGCACGAACGTGGTGGCGAGCCGGCGCAACCCGATCGACCGCAGCCGCACCTCGCAGAAGTCCGGCAGGGTGAACGCGCCCGACCGGCGCAGCGGCGCGGCCACGAACAGCAGCAGCGCGAGATAGCCGGCGGCGAAACCGACCGGGTACCAGAGGACCTCGACGCCGTACCGCAGGATCAGGCCGGCCACGCCCAGGAACGACGCGGCGGACAGGTACTCCCCGCTGATCGCGGCGGCGTTCCAGGACGGGCTGACCGATCGGGAGGCGACCAGGAAGTCCGAGGTGGTCCGGGCGAACCGCAGGCCGTACGCGCCGATCGCGACGGTCACCAGGACGACCACGACCAGGCCGGGGACCAGGTACGGGTTCATCGCTCGGGTCGGCGGATCACGGCGGTGAAGTCCTGCTCGTTGCGTTCGGCCCAGTGCACGTACGCGGCGCCGACCAGCACCAGGAACGGGAACGACAGCACGCCGAGCAGCAGCCACGGCAGGTGCATCCCGTAGACCTTGATCTCGCCGACCGCCGGGGCCACCGCGAACAGCAACGGCAGCGCGCCGAGCCCGGCCAGCACCACCAGCGACAGCCGCAGCGCGAGCGCCAACTGAGCCCGGACCAGGCCTTTCACCAGCGCTTCGTTGACCGCGTTCGGCTCGGCGAGGTCGGTGCGGGCCGGGTCGGTCGGGCGGCGCCGGCCCGCAGCGTCACCCAGCACGACCCGGGTGCGCGGGGGCGGCGGATTGTCGGCCATGTCCGGCAGTCTCGCCGCCCGTGCCGGTTTGTCAATAGCCGTACCGCGATGCCGAGCATGAGCGGGGGTCCATCGGGTAGAGGTTGTCGCCGATCAGGCCGGCGGCGGTCTCCCGGCCCAGGTTCCAGGTCCGCCACTCGCGCTCGCCCAGGTCCAGGCTGATCTGGAACAGCACGCAGGTGCGGTCGACGGGATCGGTCATCTCGGCGATCGCCGGGACGGCGTCCGGGGACAGGGTGGACAGATAGCCGACGTCGATCCGGTCGGCCGAGCGGTCCAGCTGGTTCCGGGCGATCAGCAGGTCCGGGTTCGCCACCGCCAGGCCGATCAGGGCGAACACCCCGGCCGCGATCGCCGCGCGGGGCAGCCAGGCCGCGCGGATCCGGATGCCGGCCAGCAGCACCAGGACCAGGATGACCCCGAACCACACCTCGCAGCAGGCGACCAGCAGGCGCATCCGGGTCAGGCCGTAGGCGTCGATGTAGACCTGCATCCGGACCAGCGACGACGCGACGATGACCAGGGTGAGCAGGGTCAGCGCGCCGAGGATCGCGCGAAACACGACCCGGTCGCCGGGCGCCTCGCGCGGTGCCCAGCGGGCCGCGCCGGCCAGCACCGCCAGGGTCAGCCCGATGATGAAGCAGAGCTGCCAGAAGCCGCCCCGGGCATACTGCGCGTAGGTCAGGCCGGTGGTGCTCCGGACGTACTCCTCCCCGCCGAACAGCACGGTCAGCTGCACCGTGACGAACGCCGCGAAGAGCAGGGTCAGCAGGCCCAGCGGCACGGCCCACTCCAGCCGGTTGACCTTGCGGCCCTCGGTGCGATCCAGGTCGCGCAGGTTCGGCGGGGCGACCCGCAGGTAGGCGGCGCCGGCCAGCACCGGGGTGACGAGGCAGCTGACGAACACCCAGCGGAACACGCCCGGCACGCTGATGTCCGGGACGAGCGCGCTGGTCACCCGGGCGAACTCGGCGTCGGCGGAGGCGAACAGCAGGCCGAAGACCGCGAGCAGGACGACCGAGACGGCGGCGGTGGCGACGATCCGGACCGTGCCGGCGCCCCCCTTCCCGGGACGTCGCAGCCGGGCCAGGCCGCGAACCACCCAGGGCAGCGCCGACAACATCGCAAAAGGCCCGATTGTGTACGTCGTGAACACCGCCCGCATCGACCGCCCCGCCCCGATCGCCAGTGCGAACGTCAGGGTCGCGGTGAGCACGCAGAGCACGAAGAGCCAGCCCGCCGCGCGGAACGTGCCTACCCCGAGCAGGGCGATCGTGGCCGCGCCCCAGGCGTACTGGTCCCAGCGCGGCCGTGGCGCCGGCCGGTCGACCAGCACCGGAACGCTGCTCGTCGCGGGCCGGGCCACCAGCAGCGCGATCGCGGCGGCGACCGCGGTGATCAGCCAGCCGACGCCGGTCTGCGCGAGCGGGAAGCTCAGCACGGCCACCGCGACGGCGCCGGCGATCGCGGCGAGCGTTCGCGGCGAGGCCGGCCGGGGCGGGCCGGGCACCCGCTTGCGCCACGGCCGCCACTCCGGCCAGGGGCCGTGGAGCTGACCATTTATCGGCATTTGCGGCTTCTGTAGAGCTGGAGGTGCCGTGGACATGTCGTTTCCTCTTCTACAGGGGCAGGCGTACGTGGATGTGGCAACCGCGCCGCTCGGCGGGTTCGACCACGGCGATCGTTCCGTTGTGGAGCTGCACCACCCAGCGGGCGATGGCCAGGCCCAGGCCGGTACCGCCGCCGGTCGGCCGCTCGCCACGGGTGAAGCGTTCGAAGACCCGCTCCCGGTCCGCCACCGGGATGCCGTCACCCTGATCGGCGACGGCGAACAGCACCTGCTCGTCGCGGCGCTCGGCGCGCAGCGTGACCAGACCGCCGCGCGGGCTGTGCCGGGTCGCGTTGTCCAGCAGGTTCGCGAAGACCTGGTGCAGCCGCTCCCGGTCGCCGGGGAGCACCAGGGCCGGGGTGGCGACCTCGAACCGGACGTCGTGCCCGATGCCGTCCGCGTTCACCTTCGCCTCCCGGACCACGTCGTCCAGGAACTCCGGCACGTCGATCAGCTCCCGGCGCAGCGGCACCACGCCGGCGTCCAGCCGGGACAGGTCCAGCAGGTCACCGACCAGACGGCTGAGCCGCTCGGTCTGGGTGAGGGCGGTGCGCATCGTCTCCGGATCGGTGTCGGCCACCCCGTCGACGATGTTCTCCAGCAGGCCCCGGAGGGCGGTGATCGGCGTACGCAGCTCGTGCGACACGTTCGCGATCAGCTCGCGGCGCTGCCGGTCCGCGGCGGCCAGATCCGCGGCCATCTGGTTGAACGCCTCGGCCAGCTCACCGACCTCGTCCTGGGACCGGGTGCGGATCCGGGTGGTGTAGTCGCCGCGCGCCATCGCCCGGGCCGCGACCGTCATCTCGCGCAGCGGGATCGTCGCCCCGTGCGCCATCACCTGCAGCGTGACCAGGCCCAACGCGGCCGCGATGCCGATCCAGAGCACGTCCACGCGGTAGAAGTCGATGCTCCACAGGAAGACCAGCAACCCGATCCCGCCGGCGAACCCGAGCGCCAGCGACAGCTTCGCCTTGATCGACCGCACCGGGTCGAGCGGCCGTGGCAGCCACCGGAACAGCCGAGCCGCCACGTCGTGGATGAGCTGCATCAACCGCGCGCTCATCGGTCGACTTCCAAGGCATAACCAACCCCGTGCACGGTACGGATGAGGTCCGCCCCGAGCTTGCGCCGCAGCCCCTTGATGTGGCTGTCGACCGTCCGGGTGCCGGAGGCGTCCGCCCAGCCCCACACGTCGGCCAGCAGCCGCTCCCGGGGCAGCACCGTGCGCGGCGCCCGGGCCAGGTGCACGAGCAGGTCGAACTCGGTCGGCGTGAGGTGCTTCTCGGCGCCGCCGCGCAGCACCCGCCGCTCGGCCTGGTTGATCTCCAGGTCCCCGAACCGGAGCGTCGGCGGGCCGGCCTTCGGCTGCACCTTGCTGACCCGGCGCAGCAGCGCGTGCACCCGGGCGGCCAGCTCGCGCATCGAGAACGGCTTGGCCATGTAGTCGTCGGCGCCGACCGCCAGGCCGACCAGCAGGTCGGTCTCCTCGCCGCGGGCGGTCAGCATCAGCACCGGGACCGGGCGCTCGGCCTGGATCCGGCGGCACACCTCGAGACCGTCGAAGCCGGGCAGCATCACGTCCAGGACGATCACGTCCGGCGGGGTGCGCCGGGCCGCCTCGACCGCGCTCGGCCCGTCCCCGGCGATCTGCACCAGGAACCCCTCGGCACGCAGCCGGGCGGCCACGGCGTCGGCGATGGCCCGATCGTCCTCCACGACGAGAACCCGTCGCTCGGCCGTCGTCTCCATCGCCGTCACCCCTTACCGCTGCTTCACCGCTGATCTATCGCTGCCCTGCTACTGCTTCGGCGCCGCTGCTGCCGCTGCCTTGCCACCGCTGTGGTGCCGCTTCTACCGCTGCCTTGCCACTGCTTCGGCGCTGCGCCGTGTTTCTTCGGACCCGGCTTGCCGACCGGATCCTAAGGTTTGCCCTGCACACGACGCGGACCGGTGCGCCCCCGTGACTCACCGGCTCGCGTCGTGTGGGCAGCAGCCTATTGACCGGTCGGGGAGGGCTGGGGGTGGAGTTGTGAACGAACTGTGGAGATGATCCCGCGGTGGCGCACACGGTCGAGACGACCACGCCCGCCCGGATCCCGGCGTGGCGCACACGGCCGAGACGACCACGGCCGTCCGCATCCCGGCGTGGCGCACACGGTCGAGACGACCACGCCCGCCCGGATCCCGGCGTGGCGTGCACGGCCGAGACGATTACGGCCGTCCGCATCCCGGCGCGGCCCGGATTTTGGCGCTGACCAGTAACGGACATCGATTCTCCGGTGCGCGTCGGCAGCCGCTCCAGTTGATCGTTTGCGCAGGTGGTGCCGGGCTTGCGAGGCATTCCGGAAGGCCGCCGCCGGGCCGGTGGAAGAGCGTCGACGCCTTAAGGCGGGCTTGTGGTTAACCCCCGCCAGCCTGTGGATAACTCTGTGGGAAAGTCGGTGAGGCTGTGGATAGTGGTGTGGATTAGCGGGTCCAGTCGTGCTTGGCGGCACGAATCAGACGATCTTTCAGCTCTCGCGTGTGCCGTCGGCTGACCGGAAGCTCGACGCCGTCGACCGCCACCACATAGCCGGAACCGGTCAACCGCAGCTCGGTGACCAGCCGCAACTGCACCAGGAACGATCGATGGATCCGGACGAAACCGGCATTCGCCCAGCGCTCGGCCAGCGTCGCCAGCGAGACCCGGACCAGGTGAGAAGCCTCCGCGGTGTGCAGCCGCGCGTAGTCGCCCTGCGCCTCCACCCACCGCACCGAGGAGCGGGGCAGCATCCGGGTGGTGCCGGCCAGCTCGACCGGGATCGCCGGCTCGTCCGGCAGCGTGGCCGCGGCGGCGGACGTCGCCGGTGTCGCGGCGGCCCGCAGCCCGGCCACCCGCCGCAACGACTCGCCGAGCCGCTCGGCGCGCACCGGTTTCCGCACGTAGTCCGTCACGCCCAGGTCGAACGCGTCCACCGCGCCGTCGTCATAGGCCGTGACGAAGACGATCGCCGGCGGATGCGCGAACCGGCGCAGGATGCGGGCCAGCTCCATGCCGTCCAGCCCGGGCATCCGGATGTCCAGGAAGACCGCGTCCACCTCGGTGTCGCGCAGCACCCGCAGCGCCTCGGTCGCGTCGCCGGCCCGGTGCACGTGTGCCACCCGGCCGTCCGCGTTCAACAGGTAGGCCAGCTCGTCCAGCGCCGGTGGCTCGTCATCCACCGCCAGCACGACAAGACTCATGCCCACCCCCGCAAAGCCCCGTCAACCCCGACCCGAGCAGCGACCACACCCGCCCGCAAAGTGTTGCCCGCCCCGACCCGGCCAGCGATCACGCCCGCCCGCGAAGCCCCGTCGCCCCCGGCCCGAGCAGTGATCGTGCCCGCGCGCGAAGTGTGGCCGGCGCCGGCCAGAGCAGCGGTCATGCTCGCACCTGTGGGTGGAATTTCGGCACTCGCATGCTCACCTTCGTCCCCGCTCCGGGCGCCGTCTCGACGACCAGGCCGTGGTGGTCGCCGAACACCGAGCGCAGGCGTTCGTCCACATTCACCAGGCCGACGTGCTGGCCATCCTCATTGTCCGAACTGTCCTGGCCGAACACCGACGGGTCCATGCCGACGCCGTCGTCCTCGACCGTGATGTGGCACTCCGCGCCGGCGTCACGTGCCTCGATGCTCACCATACCGACGCCGGGTTTGCGGGACAGGCCGTGGCGAACCGCGTTCTCCACCAGGGGCTGCAGGCACAGGAACGGGAGACCGACGGGCAGCACCTCGGGCGCGATCTGCAGCCGGACCTGCAGCCGGTCGCCGAACCGGGCCCGCTCGATGGTCAGATAACGATCGATCGAGCGCAGCTCCTCGGCGAGCGTGGTGAACTCGCCGTGGGCCCGGAACGAGTATCTCGTGAACTCGGCGAACTCCAGGATCAGCTCGCGGGCGCGCTCCGGGTCGGTGCGCACGAACGAGGCGATCGCGGTCAGCGCGTTGTAGATGAAGTGCGGGCTGATCTGCGCGCGCAGCGCTCGCACCTCGGCCCGGGCCAGCCGCTCCCGCGACGTGTCCAGCTCGGCGAGCGCGAGCTGCGAGCTCGCCCAGCGGGCCGCCTCCAGCGTGGCCTGAACCAGGCCCGGCGCGGGTGGGCCGTCGGAGACCGCGACCAGGGCGGCCGCACCGGCGGCGGCCACGCCCGGCCCGGGCAGCGGGGCGACCACCGCGCCGCGGACCACGCAGTCCACCCGATCGCAGGGCAGGTCACCGGCGGTCAGGACGACCGACCGCCGGCTGCCGAGAGCCCGCTGGGCGGCGGCGGTGAACTGGTCGCTGTGGTGGGCGCCGCGGCCGTCGAACGCCAGGCAACGATCACCGTCGGACAGGCTCAGGCCGACCGCGCCCACCAGCGTGCGCAGATGTCGCGCGGCCTTGGCGGCGGTGGCCGGGGTGAGCCCGGCCCGCAGCGGCTCGGCGGCCAGCGACGCGGTGTGCAGCACCTCCCAGGTGGCGCGCTGCATGGTGGTGGCGATCCCGCGGCGGGCGCGCAGCCGCAACACGGCCACCACCGCGGCGGCCAATGCCGCCAGCACGGCGATGACCGCCAGCACGCTTCCGATCTGTCCCGCCACGGCACAGATCCTGTCGCCTTCCCGCCCCGCGCGCCATGCCCACTTCCACGCCTGTGGATAACTCGCCCGCGTGCCCCGGCAAACCGGTCCCGCGACCAAGCAGTCGGCCCAGCACGATCAGGCAGTCGATCCCCCGCGACCCCGGAGCAAGCGGACCTGCGGCTGAACGATCCGGCTTGGGGCGTTGACGGGGTTGTGGACACGGGCGTGGCGGACGCCCGGCGGGTCGCTCGTCTGGCTCCCCCCGTGGCAGCCGGACCGCAGTGACACGCCGGGCGCGCCGGTCGTGATCCTCCCTCAGCCCGCTGTGCTCAATGGACTGACGCCTGGATAGACGTGGCTTCCGGCCGGCTCAGGTGACACCCCGGCCGAACTTTTTTGGAGAAAGTTCCCGGAGGCGACGTTTCCGCTGCTCGGTGACGGGGTTTTGGGGCCGCAACCACCCACGGACATCGCCCCGGAGGGCTTCGCGTTCTGGGCGCGCCAGCGCCCTGCGAAGCCCGCAGGGGTCCCCGCGGGAGCGACGATCAGTTATTGGCCGCAGCCGAGGCAAAAAAGATCTTGATGGCGAAGCCTGAGGCAACAAAAAACGGCCCGCAAGGAGCGGGCCGTTCCGGAAAGCTGTCGGTCAGTAAGCGCCCTTGCGCCGCAGAACCACCCAGATCGTGCGCCACAGGATGCTCAGGTCGTAGGTGAGCGACCAGTTGTCGACGTAGTAGAGGTCCAGCCGGACCGCTTCGTCCCAGGACAGGTCGGAGCGGCCGCTGACCTGCCACAACCCGGTGATGCCGGGCCGGACCAGGAGGCGTCGGCGGACGTCGCCCAGGTAGTCGCCGTCGTCGGCGGGCAGCGGGCGCGGCCCGACCAGCGACATCTCGCCCTTGAGCACGTTGATCAGCTGGGGCAGCTCGTCCAGCGACGTCGCGCGCAGTTTCTGGCCGAAGGCGAAGATCCGCGGGTCGTGCTTCATCTTGAAGAGCATGCCGTCGGACTCGTTGAGCTCCTCCAGCGTGGCCTTGCGCTCCTCGGCGTCGACGTACATCGTCCGGAACTTCCAGACCTTGAACGTCTGGCCGTCGTGGCCGACCCGGGTCTGCCGGAAGATCACCGGGCCGGGGTCGGAGAGCCGGATGCCGAGCGCGATCACCGCGAGGATCGGGCTGATCAGGAGCAGGCCGATCGCGGCGACGACCCGGTCGATCAGGTTCTTGATCAGCCAGCCGGGGCCGGAGAGCGTGGGCTCCTCGACGTGCAGCAGCGGCAGGCCCTCGATCGGGCGGATGTGCACCCGGGGGCCGGCGATGTCGGTGAGCTGCGGCGCGACGACCAGGTCGACGCCGGTGCCCTCCAGCTGCCAGGCCAGGCGGCGCAGCTCGCCGGGCTCGGCGCTGGCCGAGCCGCAGACCGCGATGGTGTCCGCGCCGACCTCGCGGACCAGGGACAGCACGTCCCGGCCGGTGAAGATCGGGATCGGCGTCTCGATGCCGCGGGTGGCCGCGTAGCCGTCGGTGATGTGGATGGCGACCGGGATCAGGCCGGCGGCCGGGCTGCGGGTGACCGCGGTGTAGACCTCGAGCGCCTCGGGCAGCGTGCCGACCAGGACCATCCGGTGCGCGCCGTGGCCGGTGCGGCGGCGCGAGACGTGCAGCACCTGCCGTGCGGTGACCCGGCCGATCAGGATGAACAGCAGCGCGCTCAGCGACACCGTGGCGACCGTGCCACGCGACAGGCCGGTCTTGGTGGCGAACGCGAGCAGCGAGACCGCGGCCACCACGGTGACCGAGGTGCGCACGATCCGCTTGAACTCCTCGCTGCCCAGGCCCAGGTAACGGCGGTCGTACGTGCCGTTGGTCCAGAGCAGGATCAGCCAGCCGAGCGGGAGGACCACGTAGGCGAAGAAGTTGAAGAGGTCGCCGCCCTCGAGGAAGCCCCAGCTCTTGAACTGGAAACCACTCCGCGACTTCTCGAGGAAGTTGTCAGCGATCAGGCTGGCGCCGAGGGTGGAGAGGATGTCGAGAACGATCAAGACCGCGGTGTACGGCCGATGCCAGCGCGAGAGCCGGCGGTGCTGTCGGGTCCACGCCGATCGGGGGACACCGTTGCTCGGTGGCTGCTCGTCCTTCTGCGGCCACTCGAAGCTGTCGTACCGCACGTTCTTACTCCGGCTGCTGTCGGTCGTTGGGCGATGCAGGCTAGTCGTCACTTCGCCTACGTCCTCCCGCATCCGGAAAAAGATTACGCACCGCCACGGCCTCGGGGCCGTCGGCGGGTCCGCCGTACCCGTTCGCGTCACAACGGTGTCCAGGGACCGGGCCACTATACCGATGGATCGGCCGGAGAGAAGGTGACGTTGTGGTAGCAATCCTTACCGGCACGCTGCGTAACCAGCCGGTGGCTGCGTTCACCGGACCAACTTGGACAGGCGGCGATCGGCGAGCGGTTTCCCACCGGTCTGGCAGGTAGCGCAATATTGCAGGCTCTTGTCGGCGAACGAGACCTCACGCACGGTGTCCCCGCAAACCGGGCACGGCAGACCGGTCCGGGCGTGCACCCGCATTCCGGCCCGCTTCTCGCCCTTCAGTTCGGCGGCTCGCTGTCCGACGGAGCGCTGCACCGCGTCGGTCTCCACTTCGCGCATCGCCTCGTACAACGTGGTGAGCTGCTCGTCGGTGAGCTTCCCGGTGAGGGCGAAAGGTGACATCTTCGCCACATGCAGGATCTCGTCGGAGTAGGCGTTGCCGATCCCGGCGATCACCTCCTGGTCGACGAGCACGCCCTTGACCTGGCCGTTCCGGGATTTCATCAGGGCGGCGAACTCGTCGCGGGAGACCTCCAGCGCGTCCGGGCCGAGCCGGGACACGCCGGGGACCTCGGTACGCGGGTCGCGCACCAGGTAGGCGGCGAGCGACTTCTGCGTGCCGGCCTCGGTCAGGTCGAAGCCGGAGCCGTCGTCGAGGCGGAGCCGGAGCGCGATCGGGCCGCTGCCCGGCTTGAGCGGGGCCGGCGACTTGAACGCGTCCCGGTAGTGCAGCCAGCCGGCCCGGGCCAGGTGCACGACCAGGTGCACCTCGGGGCCGATGCCGATGTCCAGGAACTTGCCGTGCCGGCCGGCCGAGGTGATCGGCAGTCCGGTCAGGGCCGAGGGCGCCGGATCGTACGTCTTCAACGCGCTGAACGAGGAGACCTCGAAGCGCTGCACGGTGTGGCCGACCGCGCGCTCCCGCAGGTACGCAGCGAGCGCCTCGACCTCGGGGAGTTCGGGCACAGCTCCACGGTAGCGTTCTGACCCGTGAAGGTGGTGGTTGCACACAACCGGTACCGCGAGGCGATTCCCTCCGGGGAGAACGTCATCGTGGACACCGAGATCGAGCAGCTCCGGTCGGCCGGCCTGGACGTCGTGCCGTTTCAACGGAGCTCGGACTCGATCGAGTCGTTCTCGCCCGCGCAGAAAGCGTTGCTGCCGGTGGCGCCGCTGCTCGGCGTCCAGGCCCAGCGTGATCTTGCAGCTTTGATTGAAAATGAAAAACCGGATGTATTGCACCTCCATAACCCATACCCCCTCTTATCGCCCAGGGTGATCCGCACCGCGCACCGACTCGGCGTCCCGGTCGTCCAGACCGTGCACAACTACCGGCAGGTCTGCTCCTCGGGCCTGTACTTCCGGGACGGGCACAACTGTCACGACTGCCGCGGCAAGGTGCTGGGCTGGCCGGCGATCAAGCACAAGTGCTACCGCGGCTCGGCGGCGCAGAGCGCGATCATGGCGACCACGCTGGCCGTGCACCGGCCGACCTGGCGCTCGGTGGACCGCTACATCGCGCTCACCGACAAGATCGCCGCGCACCTGGCCGACTACGGCATCCCGGACGAGCGCATCGTGATCAAGCCGAACGGGCTGCCCGACCCGGGGCAGCCGGAACCGCTCGGTGACGGGTTCCTCTACGGCGCCCGGCTCTCCCCGGAGAAGGGCCTGGGCCTGCTGCTGGACGCGTGGCGGCGGCACCCGGACGGGTCACTCGGCCCGCTGCGGATCGCCGGCGACGGCGAGCTGCGGCACCTGGCCGAGCAGGCCGCCGCGGAGCGGGCCGACGTGACCTACCTGGGCCCGCTGGACCGGGCCGGGATGACCGCGGCCCGGCGCGCGTCGTCGGTCGTGGTCGCCGTCCCGACCTGGGAGGACGTCCTGCCCACGGTGATCCTGGAGGCGATGGCGTCCGGCCGGCCGGTGCTCGGCACCGCGGTCGGCGGCGTGCCCTACCTGATCGGGTCGGCCGGCTGGCTGGCGCAGCCGGACCCGGCGGCGCTGGCCGAGGTCCTGCCGGTGGCGCGGGCCGGGGCGGCGGGCGCGGCGGTCGCGGCCCGGGAGCGGTACCTGAGCCATTTCCACCCGGATGTGCTGACCAAGCGTTTGATCGAGGTCTACGCGGGCATGAGGACGGATTCACAGCGTACGTCGAGGTAGTTTTCGGCCTCGTCGGGGAAGTTCGCGTCTGTGATTTCGCGTCGTGCTCTCCTCGTCGGCTCCGCCGCGGCCGTGGCCGCCGGCGGGGCCGGATTCGCCCTCGGCAAGATCGGCGATCCACCCGCGCCGGTGGAAAAGCCGACCACCGCCGCCGGCCCGCCCAAGTACCGTTCCCGCCCCGACCTGCGCACGCTCCCGGACGTCACGATCACCACCGCGGCGAACGGGACCGTGCCGGGCTACATCCTGCTGACCCCGGCCTCCGGGACCGGGCTGTGGGGCCCGCTGATGGTGGACGAGACCGGGTCGCCGGTCTGGTTCAAGAAGGTGCCCGACCCGGCCACCGTGGCGATCGACTTCAAGGCGCAGCTGTACCGGGACAAACCCGTGCTGACCTGGTGGGAGGGGACCATCGGCGGCACCGGCGGACAGGGCGTCGGGCAGGGCGAGTTCGTGATCGCGGACCAGGCCTACCGGGAGATCACCCGGGTGCGCGCGGCCGGCACCGAGCAGGCCGACCA
Source organism: Actinoplanes sp. L3-i22 (assembly GCF_019704555.1). NCBI lineage: Bacteria > Bacillati > Actinomycetota > Actinomycetes > Micromonosporales > Micromonosporaceae > Actinoplanes > Actinoplanes sp. L3-i22. Next base: position 11,889,833 of record NZ_AP024745.1, on the reverse strand, counting down.
GCACGACTTCGTGATCACCCCGCGGGACACCGCGCTGTTCTGGGTCTACGACCCGATCGCGTACGACCTCAGCCCGCTCGGCGGCCCCAAGGACGGCGTCCTGCACGACGGGCTGCTGCAGGAGGTGGACATCGCCACCGGGAAGAAGCTGTTCGAGTGGCGGGCCAGCGAGCACGTCACGCTCGCCGAGTCGTACGCCCCGCTGCCCCAGGGCGACTCGGCCCACCTGCCCTACGACTACCTGCACCCGAACTCGGTCGGCCTGGACGCGGACGGGCACCTGCTGCTCTCCGCCCGGCACACCTGGACCGTCTACAAGGTCCACAAGGAGACCGGCGAGGTGCTCTGGCGGATCGGCGGGAAGAAGTCCGACTTCGCCGTCGACGAGCAGGCGAAGTTCGCCTGGCAGCACGACTTCCGGCGGCGCCGGGACGGCAGCTACAGCGTCTTCGACAACGGCGCCGGGGTGACCAAGGTGCGCGACTACTCCCGCGGGCTGGTGTTCAAGGTGGACGAGGCGGCCAAGAAGGTCACGTTCGCCGCCGAGTACGTGCACCCGGACCGGGTCTCCGCGCCCACCCAGGGCAACTTCCGGGAGCTGGCCGACGGCGGCTCGTTCATCGGCTGGGGGCAGGACCCGCACTTCACCGAGCACGCCGTGGACGGGACCGTGCGCCTGGCCGGGCACCTGCCGCTGGACAACCAGTCGTACCGGGCCTACAAGGCGGAGTGGGCCGGGGCGCCGCACGACCAGCCGGCGCTCGGCCTGCGGGTCGAGGGCGGCAACGTGATCGTCACGGCCAGCTGGAACGGGCACACCGGGGTGGCGAAATGGCGGGCCCGGGCCGGCGGTCAGCCGCAAGAACTGAGCGCGACCGTGGAGGCCGCGCGGACCGGCTTCGAGACGACGCTGACGATCACCGGCACGCCGGAGTACGTGGTGGCCGAGGCGCTGGACGCCAAGGGGACGGTGCTGGGCTCGTCCTCCGCGATTCCGGTCCGGGTCTAGATCAAAAACATTGCGACGGTACGACGTACCGTCGCAATGTTTTTGACTTTGCCGTTAACCCCGCAGCGCGGTGCGTCCGGTGAACGCGATGCTGGCCGCCAGGAAACCGCCGTTGACCAGGGTGAACAAGCCGACGAACCAGACCGCCCACTGCGGTGCGGCGGTCAGCACGACGCCGGCCAGCGCGATCACCGCGCCGTAGTCGCGAACCAGTTTCGCCGCGCGGATCGGCAGCGAACGGCTGGTCACCATGCTCGACGCCTGGGCGCCGGTCTGCATCACCGAGGTGACCAGGTTGACCATCCAGGTCGCCGCGAACGCGGACAGCAGCCACGCGGGGGTGTCCGGCTGCTGCGCCTTGGCGACCGCCGAGATCGCCGCGACCAGCGCGGACTGCACCGCGACGTCGCAGAGCACGTCGAGTCGGCCGCCGGCCGCGCTGGTCTGGCCGGTCACCCGGGCCAGCTGGCCGTCGGAGCAGTCGAACGCGTAGGCCAGCTGCCAGCCGACCAGCGCGACCAGGCCGATCAACCAGCCCCACACCTGACCGTGCGCGACCGGACCGGCGGTCGCGATCACCACGAACGAGGTGAGGCAGCCGAAGCCGAGGTTGCCGATGGTCATCACGGTCGGGCTGAGCCGGTTGCGGTACGCGAAGACGGCGAGCCGCGCGCCGATCCGCTGGCTGATCGCCTCGCTGAACAGGCCGCCGCCCCGGTTGACCGCGTAGTAGTCGGCGGCGGTGGGCTGAGGTCCGGCCTCAGCGGGCTGCGAGGGCGTTCTCATACTCGGTCAACCTCTGGCGGGTTTCCTCCGGCGACATGGCCAGATGTTCGAGGATCGTGTACCGGTCCGGCCGGGTCCGCGGAGCGAACTCGACCGCCTCGACGAACTGCTCGGCGCTCAGGCCGACGTCGGACGGCGTCCGGGGCAGCAGGTGCCGCTCCAGACAGTCCGCCATCTGCCCGAAGCGACGCTCGTCGCCGCGCAGGAACGTGCAGAACAGCGCGCCCAGCCCGGCGAGCTCGCCGTGCGAGGCGGTGTCCGGGAAGAGCGAGTCGATCGCGTGCATGATCTCGTGACAGCCGCCGCTGGACGGCCGGCTGCTGCCGCTCACCGCCATCGCCAGGCCGCTGGAGATCAGCGCCTCGGCGAGCACGGTGACGAACGCGTCGTCGTTCATGTCGCCGGGCATGGTCAGCACCGCCTCGGCGCCCATCCGGGCCAGTGACGCGGCCAGGCCGTCCACCGGCTCGCCGCGGACCAGCCGGGCCAGCTCCCAGTCGGCCAGCGCGCTGATGTTGCTGATCACGTCACCGATGCCGGACCGGTTGACCCGTTCCGGCCCGGTCTCGACGAAGTCCAGGTCGACGATCACGCCGAACGGGATGTGCACCCCGTACGACCCCTTGATCCCGTCGTTGACCAGGCTGGCCACCGGGGACGCGATGCCGTCGTTGGCCAGGCTGGTGGCGACCGAGACCATCGGCAGACCCCAGCGGCTGGCGGCGTACTTCGCGGTGTCGACGGTCTTGCCGCCGCCGATGCCGACGACCGCGTCGTAGTGGCCGGAGCGCAGCTTGTCGGCCAGCTCCAGGGCGGCGTCGAGCGTGCCGCCGGTGGTGACGTAGACCGTCGCCGACTTCAGCGAGGGCCGCAGCAGGTCGACGATCCGCTCGCCCAGCCCCGGGCCGACCACCACCGCGACGTCGCCACCGGCCGAGATGCGGCCGTCGGCGAGGATCCGGCCGAGGTCCGCGACCGCACCCCGCCGGACGTCGATGTGCAGCGGGGTCTGGACGCTACGGGCTAGTAGCGGCATGCGATGTCCCGGGCCTTCGCCAGGTCGTCGTGGTTGTCCACCTCGACCCAGTCCACCTGGCCGATCTCGGCCGCGCGGACCTGGCCACCGCGGTTCGCGTACTCCTGGAAGCCGTCCTCGTAGTAGAGATCAGGGTTGCGCTCCCAGGTCGTCTTGAGCGCGTCGGCCAGCGCGGACGCGGCGGACGCCTCGATGATGTTGGCCCCGATGTACTCGCCGTACGCCTCGGAGGGATCCATCAGCTTCGTGATCTTGGTGAGTTGGCCGTCCGCGTCGAAAACCGTCTTCATCTCTTCGTCGGCCAACTTCTTAACGGTGTCGACGGCGAGCAGGATGCTGGGGCCACGCTTGGCGAGGAGGGTGTGCTCGATGCTGATCGGGTGCACGGTGTCGCCGTTCACCATCAGGACACCCGCGGCGAAGTGGTCCCGGGCGAGCCACAACGAATAGGCGTTGTTCCACTCCTCGGCCTTGTCGTTGTGGACCAGGGAGATCGTGACGCCGTACTTCTGCTCGAAGCCCTCTTTGCGCTCTTCGACCGCGTTTGCGCAGTACCCGACTACGATGGTGACGTCGGTCAGCCCCGCCGCGGCGAGGTTTCGCAGGGAGATGTCCATGATCGTGGTCTCCCCGTCGACCGGGACCAGCGCCTTCGGCAGCGTGTCCGTGTACGGGCGCAGCCGGCGGCCAGCACCGGCGGCAAGAACGAGACCGATCATGAAGCGTTCCTTTCAGGGGTGATGATGCAACCCCGGCAATATACCCATTGTTCACTTTGTTTTCCCTGTGACCTTGGCTTTCCCTAGCAGCCAGGGTTTTTGGGACGCCGGGCCACTGGACAAAGGCCGCGAGGGCTGCTTCTAAGCTTGTCAGCATGACCGCTGAGCAGCTCATCTCGTTCGCCCGTGGTGCTCCGTCGCTGGACATCGTCGACGTGGAGGGCCTGAAGGCCGCCGCCGTCCGCGCCTTCGACGCCGATCCGGCCGGGGTTACCGCGTACGGCACGTCCGTCGGCTACCTGCCGCTGCGCAAGTGGATCGCGGACAAGCACGGTGTCTCGCCGGACCAGGTCATCGTGACCAACGGCTCGCTCCAGGCCGACGCGTTCCTCTTCGGCCACCTGGTGCGGCCCGGCGACGACGTGATCGTGGAGAAGCCGACCTACGACCGTACCCTGCTCAACCTGCAGAACCTGGGCGCCAAGGTGCACCAGGTGACGCTGCTGCCGGACGGCATCGACACCGCCGAGCTGCGCGCGCTGCTGGAGTCCGGGGTCCGTCCGAAGCTGGCGCACATCATCCCGAACTATCAGAACCCGGCCGGCCTCACCCTCTCCGCGGAGAAGCGCCGCGAGCTGCTCGCGCTGGCCGAGCAGTACGAGTTCCTGATCTTCGAGGACGACCCGTACGTCGACATCCGGTTCCGTGGCGAGCCGCTGCCGTCGATGCTGTCGCTGGACTCGAACAACCTGGTGGTGCACGCCTCCAGCTTCACCAAGACGGTCTGCCCCGGCGTCCGCGTCGGTTACCTGGTCGGCCCGGCCGCGCTGATCGACGCGATCGCGAAGAAGGCGACCAACCTCTACATCTCCCCGGGCATGGTCTCCGAGGCGATCGTGCACCAGTTCTGCGTCTCCGGCGACATCGACAAGTCGGTCCAGAAGGTCAGCTCGGCGCTGGGCGAGCGGGCCCGGGTGCTGGCCGAGTCGATCCGTACGCACATCCCGGGTGCGACCTTCACCGAGCCGGACGGCGGTTACTTCCTCTGGGTCGACCTGCCCTCCGACGTCGACGTGGACAAGCTGTTCCCGGCGGCCATGAAGAAGGGCGTCGCGATCGTCAAGGGCAGCGACTTCCTGCTCGAGGGCGGCCGCAGCTCGGTGCGCCTGGCGTACTCCGCGGTCACCGTCGACCAGATCGACGAGGGCGTCCGGCGGCTCGCCGCGGCGATCGCCGAGGTTCGCGGTTAATTCAGCCGGTTTCCACCCGGGCGGATCGGGGCATTAGTAGGTCCGTCCGGGTGGGCCCCGTGCGTCCGACCCCCCGCCGACAATCGGCGGCCCGCCCGGCCGAACCTCCCCGCGGCTCGACGAAGTAGCCTCGATTGGTTTGTCGGGTCACCCGGGGGAGGTCGGCATGAGCGAGCAGGAGAACGGTTCCTGGAGCCGCAACCGCCCGTTGTCCAGGGCTTGGGCGGCTCGCGCGATGAATCGCTTCCTCGGTTCCGCCGAGGCGATTCAGAAGACCGGCGAGCCCGGTACGGACGGGACCGCCGTCGTCGACTGCGGGGTCTACGTCGCCGGTGAGCGGATTCCCGGCATGTTCACTCCGGACGAGGCGTTCGCCGAGGCGCGCCGGCGTGACGACGCGTTCGTCTGGCTCGGCCTGCATCAGCCGTCCGAGCTGGAGATGACCGCGATCGCCCACACCTACGGCCTGCACGAGCTGACCGTGGAGGACGCGGTCAAGGCCGAGCAGCGGCCGAAGCTGGAGCAGTTCGGCGACATGCACTTCCTGGTCCTGCGGACCGCGCGGTACGTGCCGCACCAGGAGCTGACCGAGAGCTCCCAGGTGGTGGAGACCGGCCAGATGATGATTTTCGTCGGCGACCGGTTCGTGATCACCGTCCGGCACGGCGAGGCGTCCGAGATGTCGCCGGTCCGGGCCGACCTGGAGAAGCAGCGGGTGAACCTGTTGCAGCAGGGCCCGTGGGCGGTGGCCTACGCGGTGACCGACCGGGTGGTGGACAGCTACCTCGAGGTCGCCGAGCAGGTCGAGGCGGACCTGGACCTGATCGAGGAGGGCGTCTTCTCCCGCGATCGCAGCGCGCCGATCCAGCAGGTCTACCAGCTCAAGCGGGAGCTGGTGGAGTTCCGCCGGGCGGTGGTGCCGCTGCAGCGCCCGCTCGCCGGGATCATCGCGAGCCAGGGCGTGGTGCCCAAGGAGATCCGGCGGTACTTCCGGGACGTGCAGGACCACCTGACCCGTACGGTCGAGCAGGTCTCCTCCTACGACGACCTGCTCAACTCGATCCTGCAGGCGCGCCTGGCCCAGGTCACGGTCGACCAGAACAACGACATGCGCAAGATCGCCGCCTGGGCCGGTATCGCCACGGTGTGGACCGCGGCGGCCGGCGTCTACGGGATGAACTTCGACTACATGCCGGAGACCCAGTGGCGCTACGGCTATCCCGGCCTGGTCGCCCTGCTCTCGTTGATCACCGTGGTGCTGTACCGCGCGTTCCGCCGCAACGGCTGGCTCTGACCGGAGATCGATAGCGGTAGATAAGGTGACCGGGTGCGCGATCTACCGGCCCTGCGGCTCTCGTCGGAACGTCTGATCGGTGCCCTGGTCGCCCACGACGCGGATCCGGGCCGCCCCGCGCTGCGCCGGCCCGGCCCGGTGGCGCTGACCGGGGTCCTGATCGCCGCGCTCGGCGCCGGCCTGCTGGGTGGCTACGGGATGCTCACCGGCGCGAGCCTGGCCGAGCCCACCGACCCGTCGGTGGTCCTGTTCGACCGCGGCTCCGGCGCGCAGTACGTCTACCTGGAGTCCGACCGCCGCCTGCACCCGGTGCTGAACTACACGTCCGGTCTGCTGCTGGCGGCCGGCGAGAGCCCCGGCGCCCGGCCGGTCGCGACCGGGAAGCTGGCCAAGGTCCCGCTGGGCGCGACGCTGGGCATCCCGGACGCGCCGGACGCGCTGCCGCCGAGGGAGAGTCTGCTCACCGGCGCCTGGACGGTCTGCACCGACCGCGCGGGCCGCAGCACGCTGCTGGTCGGCACGGTCCCGCCGGGTGCGCCGGCCGGGGCGCGGTCGCTGCTGGTCCGCGATCCGGCGGGCCGGACGTTCCTGGTGCGCGACGGCCGGCGGTTCCAGGGCTCGGCGGATCTCTGGCCCGGGCGGACCCCGGCGCCGGTCAGCACGGCCTGGATCGACGCGGTGCCGGCCGGTCCGGACCTCACGGCCGCGCCGGCCGAGGAGGAGCAGACCGATTTTTCGGTACGGGCGTGTGTCACCCGCCCGGCGGGCGAGCCGGCGACGATCCGCCTCGATCCGGTGATCCCGGCCGGAACGGCGGAGATTTACGTGCCCCGCGGCACGGGCGCCGTGGTGACCTCGGGCACCGGATCCGTCCAGTTGATCACCGAGGACGGGCGGGGCTTCCCGCTGGCGAGCCAGGAGCTACTGGCCCGGCTCGGCTACCCGGACGTGCGGCCGGTGACCGTCCCGGCGGAGTTGCTGGGCATGCTGCCGGCCGGCCCGCTCCTGGATCGGGAGCTGGCCGGCCGGCACTGAGCGGTGGATCTCGTTACTTGGCGGGGTTGGTCTTGCCGGTCTCGGCCGCCGCCGCGGTGCCGTTCGCCGTGGTGTAGACGGTCGGCTCGAGCGGCTCGAACGCCGCGTCGTCGGCCTCAGCGGTCGGCGACGGGTTGGGCGCGGCGTCGTACTCCTCCCACTGCGCCTGGCTGCGACGTTTGGCGTACCAGGCGGCGCCGACCCCGAGCGCGGTGCCGAGCAGCGCGTAACCGGCCAGCTTGCTGCCCCGGCCACGCGGCTTGCGGCCGAGCGCCTTCTGGGCCTTGCGCTGCAGCTTCTCGGCCTGCTTGCGCTGGGCCTTGAGCTCCCGCTTGGTGACCTTCTTGCTGGTCTTGCCGGCCTGCCGCACGTTGTCGGTCGCGGCGGTGACCAGCGGGGTCAGCGCCGCGAGCGCGCTGTCCCAGCTCTGCGTTGCCGCGCCCTTGGCCTTCTCGGCGGCCGGCTGGACGCGCTCGACCGCGGCGTTGAGCCGAGGCCCGACGGTCGAGCTGGTCTCCTGCGCGGCGATCGAAGCGGCGCGCTTGAAGTGATCCACGCTCTGCCCGAGCTCGGTACGCATCCGCGCACTCCGGCGCTTACGACGCATCGTTGCGAACACCAGTGCCACCTCCTGTGGTTATTCCCAGCCCATGTTGCCCTCTCGGGTACCCCCGCGCGGCCGGATCAGACACATGGGGGAGGATCCGAACTGAAGAGACTGTTCCCATCCAACGCAGACGGGAGTACCCGTGGCCGAGACGATTTACGCCACCCTGCAAACCAACCATGGTCCGATCCGGCTTCAGCTGTTCCCGGATCACGCTCCGGAGACCGTCCGGAACTTCGTGGGACTGGCCGAGGGCACCAAGCCGTACACCGACCCGCGGACCAACCAGCCGGGCAGCGGGCCGTACTACGACGGCACCATCTCGCACCGGGTCATCGCCGGCTTCATGATCCAGCTGGGTGACCCGACCGGCACCGGCCGTGGCGACCCGGGCTACAAGTTCGGTGACGAGTTCCACCCGGAGCTGTCCTTCGACCGGCCGTACCTGCTGGCCATGGCGAACGCCGGGCCGGGCACCAACGGCTCGCAGTTCTTCATCACGGTCGGCCCGACCCCGCACCTGAACCGTCGGCACACGATCTTCGGCCAGGTCGCGGACGAGCAGTCGGCGAAGATCGTGGACTCGATCGCGAACACCCCCACCGGCCCGGGCGACCGGCCGCGTGAGGATGTCGTCATCGAGCGGGTGGTGATCGAGCGCGCCTGAGCGCTCACGGTACCTTTGGTGCCATGAGTGAGGCGCCCTCCAAGACTCCGGTGTGTTACCGGCATCCGGATACGGAGACCCTGCTCAGCTGCAGTCGGTGTGAAAAGCCGATCTGTCCCAAATGCATGAATGACGCGACTGTCGGCTATCAATGCCCGGACTGCGTCAAGGACGGCCGCCGGTCCCAGCGGCGAGCGCTCAACGCCTTCGGCGGGAGTCTCGCCGCGGGCCGCGGGGGTTACGCCGTGCGCACCATCATCGGGATCAACGTCCTGGTGATGGTGGCATCGGTGATCCTCGGCGGACCGAAGGCGATCGCCGGCGCCGGTGGCTTCTTCGGCCTGCTGGGCGCGGGCACCCCGGTCACCGACGCCGGTGAGGTGATCGGCTGGGCGTCCTATCCGGATGGTTCGGTGCACGGCATCGCCGCCGGCGAGTGGTACCGGTTGATCACCGCGATGTTCCTGCACTACGGCGTGGTGCACCTGCTGCTCAACATGACGCTGCTGCTGCAGATCGGGACATATCTGGAATCCCGCTTCGGCCCGGCGCGCTTCCTCGCGATCTACTTCCTGGCCGGCTTCGGCGGCAACGTCGCGTGTTACCTCCTGCAGCCGGCCAACCAGCCGTCGGCCGGCGCCTCCACCGCGACGTTCGGCCTGATCATCGCGATCATCATCGTGAACCGGCGGCTGATGCTGGACACCAGCTCCCTGGTTCCGTTGCTCGTCACCAACCTGCTCTTCACCTTCGGGATCCCGCAGGTCTCCAAGGAGGGCCACCTCGGCGGGCTCGCGGTCGGTGCCGCGGCCACCACGGTGCTGGCCTACTCCCGCCTTCCGCACCGCACCGCGAAACAGGTGGTCGGCTGCGTGTTGTTGCTGGTCGCGCTGATCGCCATCGCCATCTGGCGCACCAACGACATTCTTCCTTGACTTCAACCCCTTATTGGGTACGGCGTGAGCACCGCCCCGTGACCCCGCGCGCGTCGCGCCGCGGCCGTGAGTGGGGACGACCTCGCGACCGCGACCGCCGGGGGACCGTGCTCACGTCGTACCAAATCGGCAGTTAAATGCGCAGGGCCGTGAGCTCGGCAAGGACGTCCTCGGGCAGGGCGCCGAGCTCGTGTGCGCTGAAGAGATAGATGGCGTCGCCCGCGTCGATCTCCAGCAACTCGCTGCTCAGGCCGCGGCGGCTGGTGCGGTCCACGCGCAGGCGCTCGACCTGCGGCCAGGGCAGGCGCCGCCGCCCGGCGAACCCGGTGACCACGGTGACGCCGTCGGTGTCCGCGGCGAGACGGACCGGCACCAGCAGGTCGCGGAGGGCCCAGAGGGCGAGCCCCGAGCCGACCACGACGGCGAGCGTCCAGCGGACCGGATCGCGGCCGGCGAACGCGACGGCCAGCACCACCACCGCGACCGCGCCCATCAGCTTGGTGACCGGCAGGACCGGCTTGACGCGCCATTGCATGGGGACACTATGGCAGCCCGTTCGATGTAATTCGTTATTCAGCAGCTCAGGCCGCTGCCTTGCAGTTCACAGGCCGTTAAACATGTCATGGACGTGATCTCGCGTACGTTCCTTCCCGCCGCCACCGAAGCCGGCACGGTCATTTCCCACCGGCACCTTCCGATCGTGGAACGTTGCGTCGAAGCCGGCGATGACACCGTCCTGGTGACCCGGTGCACGCGCCCGGAGGCCCCGCTCGCCGGCGAATACCTGCTGCTGCTCACCCGCCGCCGCCTGGTGGTGATTCAGCGGACCCCGGTGCTGCACCGGCTCCGCCTGCACCTGAACGTCAAGCTGCGCCACCTGAGCAACGTCACCTGGCGCCCCGACCTGAGCCGCCCGGCCCTGGAGATGGCCGCGACCGCGGTGGACGGGGTGCGCGAGCGGTTCCGGATGAAGTTCGCGAACACCGACGCGGTGTGGCACTTCGAGTCGAAGCTGCGCGAAGTGTTCCTAGGCACCGCCTCCTAGGAATCGCTGGAGGGACCGGCGCAGGCCGGCCGCGTCCAGGCCGTGTTCCCGGGCGTGGTCCTCCCAGGTCCCGTAGTCGCGCACCTCGGCCCGTCCGACGCCCAGGTGCAGCGCCCGGTGCGGCAGGCCGCTCAACGCCGCGCTGACCAGGTGCGCCGACGTGCCGGCCAGATACGGCTCGACCACCACCACCTCGCTCTCGACCAGCAGCCGTAGTCCCTCGGTGTCCAGCGGCCGCGGCGTGTTGGTGTACGCCACCGTGACGTCCAGATCCCGGGTGGCGGCCAGCACCGGGTCGAGCATCGGCCCGACCGCGAGCACCACCGGCCCACCCCGTTTCAGCACCCGCAGCCGGCCGCCGTCCGGGTAGGGGCGGCTGTTCTCCTGCAGGCCGAGCCGGACGTACACCCGGTCGTCGTGCCGGGCCGCCTCGCGCAGCATCGCCGGCACCTCGTCGCGGTGCCCGGGCACCTGGACCGTCCAGCCCTCCAGGGTGTCCAGCAGCGCCACGTCGCCGGGGGACTGATGGGTGTATCCGGAGGCGGCCGAGTCGTACGACCCGCCGATGCTGACCAGCACCGCGCCGGTGTCCTGGTGCCCGAGGTCCAGCTTGATCTGCTCGTACGCCCGGTCGACCAGGAACGGGGCGTACGAGTGCAGGTACGGCCGCATCCCGGTGAGCGCGAGCCCACCGCCGACGCCGACCATCAGCTGCTCCCGGATGCCCACGTTGAGCGCCCGGTCCGGATGCCTGCGCAGCGCCGGCCCGAAGACGTCGGCGGAGATGTCGGCGATCACCAGCGCGGTCCGCGGGTCCTCGTCCAACAGGGCGGTCGTGGTGGCGACGAAGGTCTCACGCATGGTCGGCCACCACCAGATGCGGCCGGTCGGTCCGGGCCAGCAGTCCCCGCTCGATCTCGTCGTGGTCGTGCGCGTCCACCAGCGCGACGGACCACCCGGGGAACCGGGCCGGGATCCCGCCCGGCCAGCCGTGGGTGGCGGAGTGGTTGTCGACCACGATCGCGGTCAACGGGAGCCGGATCGCGGCGGCGTACGCGATCGCCTCGTGGTTCGACCCCTCGTCCAGCTCCGCGTCGCCGAGCAGCACGAACGTGCGGCTCTCCGGGTAGCCCTGGGCGCGCAGCCCGAGCGCCGTCCCGACGGCCAGCCCGAGCCCGTGCCCGAGCGACCCGGTGCCGATCTCGACGCCGGGGATCAGGACCCGGTCCGGGTGGGTGCCGAGCCGGCTGTGCCACCGGCCCATCCGGTCCAGCCAGTCGGCCGGGATGAAGCCGCGGTCGGCGAGCACCGCGTAGTACGCGGCCGGCCCGTGGCCCTTGGAGAGCAGGAAACGATCCCGGTCCGGCTCGTCGGCGGTCGCCGGGGTGATCCGGAGAACCCGCTCGTAGAGGACCCGCAGAACGTCCAGTGTGGAGTACGCGCTGGGCGCGTGCTTCTCGTCACCGGTCAGGCGACGCAACGTCGTGACGGTCATGTCGGATAGGCTGCAACTTGAAGTTCACTTCAACTCAAGGGGACCGGGTGGAGACCCTCACGATCGGAGAGATGGCGGCCCGCAGCGGGGTGGCGCCGTCGGCGCTGCGCTACTACGAGCGGGAAGGCCTGCTGCACGCCGCCCGGACCGGCGGCAACCAGCGGCGATACGAACGCGCCGACCTCCGCCGGATCGCCTTCATCAAGATCGCCCAGCAGGTCGGGGTGTCGCTCGACGAGATCCGCGGGGCGCTCGCCGAACTGCCGGAGAACCGGACCCCGACGAAGGCCGACTGGTCCCGGCTCTCCAGCCACTGGCGGCACCGGCTGGACGAGCGGATCCACATGATGGAACGGCTGCGGGATCAGCTCACCGGGTGCATCGGGTGCGGGTGCCTGTCGTTGCAACGCTGCAGCCTGATCAACCCACGCGACCGGCTGGCCAGCCGCGGAACCGGCCCCCAGATGATACTGAACCCACCGGCCGCGGACCCCTCCGCCGGCGAATGACCCCAGCCGCCGGAACGCCCCGACGACGGCCTGCCATTCGAGCACTACTCGCGGCTGCGCGGCACATCGCGTTGTCGTCGGCGCAGCGGCGGACGCCGTATGCCGCCCGGCCGAATGGCCTGCGGGCACACCGGTGTCCTGGCAACCCTCAACGCGGGCGGGCACCCGGGTCGCCGAGTGGGCCCGCCACCGGATTGCGGCGATGAGCAGGAGGAACGCTGAGATTCCGGTGCCGCGTATTTGCCGTGACGAGCGAGATTCAGTGGCTTCGAGGGAGACCGGCCGGTGACCGACGAGGGCCGCCGCTGACTTGAGTTGGTCCAGGTCAGCGGCGGTTTTGCTGCGCAAGCAGGCCGGCGCCCGCGGTCAGCTCACCGTCGCCGAGCTGGTCGGCGACGATGCCGGCGGCTGCACGCCCCGGGAGTCTCGTTAAAGAAACTTTAAGGAACGCTTGCTCGGCGTCCTGAACTGCTGCCACATCACTGCTCGTATATCTCGGCACAAGCAGTACCGGAACGAAGAGGAGCCGTGCATGTATCGACGCGGAGTCAGCAGCCGGACGCGCAAGCTGGTGATTGGAGGTGCCGCAGCGGCGCTGCTCGGTTCGGCGCTCGCGGTCGGCACGGGGATGAGCCAGGCCGCTGTTCAACCCGGAGCCAGTTCCGGTGACATTAACGCTTTGGTGCCGGCGCTGGGTTTCAGCCCGGGCAATCCGAACGCGACGGCCGACCGCGTGGGTCCTACCGGGGTAAAGGTTCCCGGTCGCTGCCCGCCCACGCAAGCCCAGGTGAACGCGCAGGTAGCGCTCAAGAACGCGAGCTTGCCGAGTGGAACGGACCTTGAAAGCCGCATCCAGCGTTTCGAGAAAACCTTGTCGGCGATTCAGGACTTGAAGTGTCCGGCATCTTCCACGACTTTGCTGGGCCGCTTGAATTCGTTGACCGCGCTACGTGGAAACGCGAACCGCGATAACGTCCTGCGTGGTTTGGGTTTGAACGAAACGCCAGCGGATAAAGCCGCCGCCACAGGATCCGGTGACGCGGCCGCGGGTGGAGCGACAGGGAACGCCGGAGCCAGTTCCGGAAACATTGACGCTTTGGTGCCGGCGCTGGGTTTCAGCCCGGGCAATCCGAACGCGACGGCCGACCGCGTGGGTCCTACCGGGGTAAACGTCCCCGGTCGCTGCCCGCCCACGCAAGCCCAGGTGAACGCGCAGGTAGCGCTCAAGAACGCGAGCTTGCCGAGTGGAACGGACCTCGAAAGCCGCATCCAGCGTTTCGAGAAAACCTTGTCGGCGATTCAGGACTTGAAGTGCCCGGCATCTTCCACGACTTTGCTGGGCCGCTTGAATTCCTTGACCGCGCTGCGCGGAAACGCGAACCGCGATAACATCCTGCGTGGTTTGGGTTTGAACGAAACGCCAGCGGATAAAGCCGCGGGGAAATAAGCGGCTCGCAGAGCGGCGCCGCGGACAACGGCAACCGGATCCTTCGCGGAGAGCTACGCCTCGATAGGGGCCGCGCGGCCCTGCCACCGGTAGCCTTGCCCGCGGTGCACCGTCCGATGCGGACATTCGCCGAGCGCTCTATGCGTACGTGTTCAACACGACGCGCCGGCAGGCCGGGCCGCCTCCGGAAGATCTCGCTCCCGCAGTGCGGTGGCTGAGCACCAACAGCGTCAAGCGCGGCGCCTTGCAGGACGCCGCGCTTGACACGCTCTCGCTGCGCACCACCGATGGCAAGCAGGCCGCGGCGAACACCATCGCCCGCAAGCGCGCGGTGTTCTACGGCTCGTTGCGGTACGCGGTGGAGCTGCGTCTTCTGCTGGCGCATCCGATGGATCACGTGCAGTGGGTGACGCCGAAGGCCGGCGACGAGGTGGACCGGCGATCCGTCGTCAACCCGTGGCAGGCAATCGCGCTTCTCGCCGCGGCTGGTGGCGTTCTTCGCCTGTCTCTACTTCGCCGGCCGGCGGCCCGCCGAGGGAAGATCCGCAGGCCGCGTGACGGGCAGCCGCTCGGCTTCGTGGTCGCACCATGGTCGCGACGAGCGAGATCGAGCGGTCCGGAGTGAGATCGAGTGAGACTCACGAGCTGACCTGACGAACCCCCGCCGTCCTGCGTTCTCGCAGGTCGACGGGGGTTTTTGCTGCTCATGATCGAGCGGAGGACGTGGGATTCGAACCCACGATGAGTTTCCCCATACCGGTTTTCAAGACCGGCGCCATCGGCCACTAGGCGAGTCCTCCAGTACTGCCGCTCCAGTCTGCCAGATGCCTTGGCGTTGCTGTCGCTTGTGTCGTACCCGTGCGGCATTGTCGGGGGCATGCGCGCGATCGTGATCGAGGACAAGCAGCTGCGGTGGGCCGAGGTTCCGGAGCCGGAGGCCGGTGCCGGTGAGGTGGTGGTCGAGGTGACCGCCGCCGCGGTGAACCGGGCTGACCTGCTGCAACGGCAGGGGAACTATCCGCCTCCGCCGGGTGCGCCGGCCTATCCGGGGCTGGAGTGCTCCGGGGTGATCAGCGCGGTCGGGCCGGGTGTCGAGGGCCACCACGTGGGCGAGCGGGTCTGCGCGCTGCTGGCCGGCGGTGGTTATGCGGAGCGGGTTGCCGTGCCGGCCGGTCAGCTGCTTCCGATTCCGGCCGGGTTGTCGCTGGTCGAGGCGGCCGCGCTGCCCGAGGTGGCGTGCACGGTGTGGTCCAACACGGTGGCGCACGACCGGCTGCGGGCCGGCGAGACGTTGCTGGTGCACGGGGGTGGCAGCGGCATCGGCACGTTCGCGGTCCAGTTGGGCACGGCGCTGGGCGCGCGGGTGCTGGTGACCGCGCGAGCGGCGAAACACGAGCGGCTGCGGGCACTCGGCGCCGACGTGACGATCGATTATTCAGAGCAGGATTTTGTACGGGTGGTGCACGACGTCACCGACGGCCGGGGCGCCGATGTGGTGCTCGACATCATCGGCGCGAAGTATCTGGCGCGGAACATCGAGGCCCTCGCGACGAACGGGCGGATCTCGGTGATCGGCTTCCAGGGTGGCACCCGCGCCGAGCTCGACCTGGGCGCGTTGATGGCCAAGCGGGGCAGCATCTCCTCCACCTCGTTGCGGGCCCGCCCGGTGCCGGAGAAGGCCCGGATCGTCGCCGGTGTCCGGGATCAGGTGTGGCCGCTGGTCGCCGCCGGTCTGGTGAAGCCGGTGATCCACACCACGTTCCCGCTCGCCGAGGCGGCCGAGGCGCAGCGGGTGATGGAGTCCAGCGATCACCTCGGAAAGCTGCTTCTGCTCCGCTGATCACCCGATCGGGGGAATATCCGACTATTGATATGACCGATAAAGTCGTTTTTGCGGAGTGTCGCGTCGGCGTGTGGCCGTGGCGAACCCAGCATGGACGGACAGCGCGTCCGATCCTCGGCCGCGCGCCGGATCCGTTCGCTGGGAGCCCCCGTGACGTACACACCGCACCGTGCCACGACCATCCGGGTGCACGATCCGGATGACGACGGTGTGGACGAGTGGGCGCTGCGCTGGCGGACCCGGATCTGGGTGGGCGGCGGCCTGCTCGCCGCCCTGTCCCTGGTCACCTTCGGGATCTGGGCGGTGGCGACCGCGGATCGCCCGTCCGGCGGCCCGGCGGTGATCCGGGGGCTGCCGCCGGCGGATTACCACGACTCGGCACCCAGTGGATTCGGCCTGCGGGTGCGGAACGTGCGGTGCGGCGTCTCCGCGATCGGCCCGGAAGGGCTGGAACAGCGCGCCGACGGACAGTTCTGTCTGCTCGACGTGCGAGTCACCAACAACGGCACCGAGCCGGAACTGTTCGACAGCTCCGCGCAACGCGTCTACGACACCGCGGGTGGAGCCTACGCCGTTGCCGACGAGGCCGCGGTATTTCTCAACGATGGCAGTCCGACACTGCTCGACGAGATTCGTCCCGGAGCGTCGGTGAACGGCGTGCTGCCCTTCGACGTACCGAAGGATTCCCAGCTCAGCGAGCTGTCGTTGCGCGGTTCCGGATCCACGCCGGGTATCCGGATGTCCCTGCCGGTCGCCGAGCAGTAGCGCGCCTTTATCTGTTCGAGATCTGGGGGATAATTATCTGAATTCAGCCACGCCAAATTTCAAGGTGTGTTGGCATGGTCCACGGAATACACAAAGTTGTCCGGGTTCCCATTGCCCTCCTTAGACGGCGGCAATAGCGCGGTAGAGCAGGTTCACCCGTGCTGATGATGGGATTCGCGTGAGTGCCCCGGGCCTATTTCGGAGGCAACACTGCACGGTACGTCCACACGCCGCGTGCTGACCGCCGGCGCACTAGCGCTCGCTGTCATCGCACCGGCCGTAGACCCTGCCGAGCACGCCGCGGAGGCTGTCCAAGCTCCGTCGGCCTCGCCGGCGAATCCGGAACTACCCGCTTATCCGGCCGGAAGCGCCGCGGACGGCATCGCCGCCCGGGCTGTCCCGGGCGGACTCGACGAAAGTCTGTACCAGCAGCGCCAGTCGGCCTCCGCGCGCGCCAGCCGGGCGATGCAGCGCCGGTCCGGCGTGGTCCGGCCCGCGCCACTCGCGCCGTTGCGGGTCCGACCGGCTACGGCCCTGCCGTTGCGCCGCTCGGCGCCGCTCGGCACACCACGACGCCCGGCCACCCGGGCACCCCAGCACTTCCAGCGCGCCGAACGCACCGGCCGTGCCGAACGCAGCGTGCTGCGCCGGCAGGCGGTCCGCGAGCAGCGCCGGGTGGTGGTCGCCCAGCGGCGGACCACCGTGTCGCACCGTGGCATGGTGCGCAGGTCGGTGCGGCGGACCGTGGAACGGCCGCTGCGGCTGGCCCGTGGCGGGCAGATGGGGGCGGTGCTCGCGTATGCCCGGTCGCAGCTCGGCAAGCGGTACGTCACCGGCGGCGAGGGTCGCGGCGGATTCGACTGCTCGGGGCTGACCCGGCAGGCGTACGCGCGGGCCGGGATGCGGCTGCCGCACTCGTCGCGCGCGCAGGCCGCGCGGGCCCGCAACGTCCCGCGGGGGCAGGCCCAGCCGGGCGACCTGGTGGTCGGGCCCGGGCACGTGGGCATCTACATGGGCCGGGGCATGATGATCGACGCCGGGAACCACCGGACCGGGGTGAGCTACCGCAAGGTCTACCGGGGTCTGACGGTCAAGCGGATCCGCTGAGCGATGCGGAAAGTGGTCCAGCCGACACCCGTCAGACGGGTGCCGGCTGGCTTGGACCGATCGCTACCGGGCGCGGGGATCTCGGCCACACGCACCCGGTCGGATGTCTGACAGAAGCATCGCCGACCATCGCGCCGACGGTGCGCACCACCTGTGCGTTTACCCGGAAGAGTGACCTGCGCGGGCAACACCGCGGAAAGGCGGGCGACACCTGCGGCGGTTAGTCTCGGCTCATCGCGGGAACGCAGATCAGCATCGCCGGAGGACCCGATGAGTCTTGACCGAGCTCTGGCCCCCGATCCGTACGATCTTCTGCCGGAGGTCCCGTCCTTCCCGGTGACCAGCACGGATGTGGCGGACGGGCAGCCGCTCGACGAGTTGTTCGCGCACCCCAGCGTCGGCGGGAAGAATCTTTCGCCGCAGCTGTCCTGGTCCGGGTTTCCGGCCGAGACCCGTGGCTTCGTGGTCACCTGTTTCGACCCGGATGC
This sequence comes from Actinoplanes sp. L3-i22, assembly GCF_019704555.1. Classification (NCBI taxonomy): domain Bacteria; kingdom Bacillati; phylum Actinomycetota; class Actinomycetes; order Micromonosporales; family Micromonosporaceae; genus Actinoplanes; species Actinoplanes sp. L3-i22. The sequence continues at coordinate 11,871,796 of NZ_AP024745.1, read as the reverse complement.
GCCCACCGGCAGCGGCTTCTGGCACTGGGTGCTGGTCAACCTGCCGTCCTCGGTGACCGTTCTCGATCGGGGTGCCGACCCGGTGCCGGAGGACGGTTTCTGCGTCCGGAACGACTACGGCGAGCGGAGTTACGGGGGTGCCGCGCCGCCGCCCGGCGACCGCGCGCACCGCTACGTCTTCGCCGTGCACGCGATCGACGTCGACGCGCTCGCGGTGACGCCGGACGCGACGCCCGCCTACGTCGGCTTCAACCTGGCCTTTCACACGCTGGCCCGGGCGACGATCCGCCCGACCTTCGAGGTCCGTGGCTAGGCGCGCGCCGCTCGGGGAGCCGTCGAAAGCGCATGCCTGAGCACCCGCCGCTCGGAGGGCCGTCGAAAACGCATGCCTGAGCACCCGCCGCCGGCGAAGGAGCGCGGCTGTCGTTCACGGCCCGCTGGGCACGCGTGTCCGAACTTGCCCCGGCTCACGGTCGCTGGAACGCGGCGGCCGGCTGCGCGGCGGCGGTCCAGGTCCGCGCGAAACGACGAGGCGGCGGCCGGGTCGGCCACCGCCTCGATTGCTTCGGTACGTCAGTGGGGCGTGCGCGCCACGGCGAAGACCGACTGGCCGAACGGCGGCCGGACGATCCGCTCGGCGGCCTTGGTGACCGGGAGCACGACCGAGTCGTACACCTTCACCATCGGGCCCTCCTTCGGCGCCAGCTTGAAGATGCTGGTCGCGCCGTAGTAGCCGATCAGACCCAGCGCGTTCGCGTAGTGGATCTTCTCCATCTGCAGGCCCGCCTCGGCGAACGCGGCGCCCAGGGTCTTCTTCGTGTACCGCCGGATGTGGCCGGTGGCGATGTCGACCTGGCTCATCGCGAACATGAACGCCGGCACGATGATGATTACGCGGCCGCCCGGGCGGACCAGCTCACGCATGCTGCGGAGCGCGCCCACGTGGTCCTCGATGTGCTCGAGCACGTTGTACGAGACGGCGGCACTGTACTGCCCGTCCGCGTCCTGCGCGGGGAGCAGCATCTGCCGGACCTCGATGTTCGAGTGGTCGGCCATCCGCTCCTTGAGCAGGACGAGTCGATCCGGGTCCGCCTCGGTCGCGGTGAACCGCGGAAGGTGCTCGGCCCACTCAACCGCATAATCCCCGAGGCCGCTGCCGATCTCGATGGGGTTGTCCCCAAGGTATGGGAGAGCGAGCTCAACGAACCACCGTCGGTGGTTCACGGCCGTGGCGAGGCCTTCGAGCACTTCGGACTGGATCCGCTGGTCTCCAGTGATGTCTGCCATAGGTGAGGTTCCCTCATCTTGCCGATCGAGCTGACAGCAGGACCGGTGAAGTTAACCATCTACCGCCGCTATCCGAAAGTTGAGCGCAGGCTCGCGCCGATTTTTTGGCCTGATTGAGACATAGCCGGTTCGGGTATGTCGGTGGGTTACGCGTCGCTCCCAGGTTCCTCTGAGGTTGATCGAAGGACACGCGGAAAACACGCGTACATATCGTCTCTATCACGCTGCGGGCGCTCAGCGAGGAACTCTTCCCCACCTCGGTTAGGCTCGCCGATGCTATGACGATTACGGGTTATGACTCGACGGGCCAGACGGCCGGTGAGAACGTTCTGCCGCCCCGCCAAGTGACCGCAGCCGAGGACCTGGACGCCGAGCTGCGGGCGCTTGAGGGCGGTATCGACACGGTCGCACCGCTCTCCCCCGCGCCTGCCGGGGAAAAGGCTGCTGAGCAGGCCACGGAGCCTGCCCGCCGCCGTCCTCTGTGGCGCCTGGTGACCTGGCCGGACGTTCTCGCGATAGCAAGTTTCCTTGCCGTTGCGCTCTTCGTCACGGCCCCGTTGTGGCTCAATCTTGATCATGAGATACGCGATGATCCGCAGGATCAGGCTTTCTTCGAGTGGATGCTGGCGCACGGTGCCCGCGTGCTCACGGATGGCGTATATCCGTTCTTCTCGGATCGCATGAATTACCCCGATGGGGTGAACATGATGGCCAACACCTCGGTGTTGGCCGTTTCGTTGCCACTGACGCCGATCACTCTTCTGTTCGGCCCACATGTGTCGTTCAACGTATTTCTCACCGGCGCATTGGCATTAACCGGTGCCTCGTGGTATTTGGTGCTCTCGCGCCGCGTGGTGGCCTCGCGCCTGGCGGCGTGGGTGGGCGCGCTGTTCGCGACGTTCGCGCCGAGCATGATCTCGCACGCCAACGGCCACCCGAACATCGTCTCCCAGTTCCTGGTTCCACTGATCATCTGGCGGACCACGGAGCTGCGGGTTCCCGGTCGCGCGGTCCGAAACGGCCTGTTCCTCGGGGGCCTGCTGATCTGGCAGGCGTTCATCAACCTCGAGATCCTGTTCATGACCGCGGTCGGGCTCGGCGTCTTCTGCGCGGTGATCGGCCTGGTCCGGCGCAAGCGGCACCGCGGTGAGGCGCTCGCCTTCCTGCGCGGGCTGAGCGTCGCCGCCGCGATCACGATCGCGGCGCTCGCCTACCCGCTCAGCGTGCAGTTCTTCGGCCCGGAGTCGTACCAGGGTCTGTCCGTTTATGTTCGGAGCTTCGGCGCCGACCTCGCCTCCTTCACGGCGTACTCGACGCACTCGGTGGCCGGCAACCCGGAGATCCCGCTCAAGCTGGCGCAGAACCCGTCCGAGCAGAACGCGTTCTTCGGCTGGGGCCTGGTCGTCCTGTTCTTCGGGCTGATCCTCTGGCTGCGGCGCAGCGCGACGGTGCTGATCCTCGGTTTCCTGGCCCTGCTGTTCGGGGCGATGTCGCTCGGACCGCGCATTTACCTGAACGGGAAGGACACCGGCGTACCGGGCATCTGGGCTTTCCTGCACCACCTGCCGGTGCTGAACTCGGCCGTGCCGACCCGCTGGGCGATGGCGATCGCCCCGGTCGTCGGGATCATGCTGGCCCTCGGCTGCCAGCGCGCCGCCGAGCTGGTCCGCGCCCAGCCGCACACCCGCGGCCCGGTCCGGGTCGCGATGATCACCGCGGTCGCGATGGCGCTCGTGCCGCTCGTGCCGGCCCAGATCGACACGGTGAAGATGGACCCGGTGCCGGCGTTCGTGACCTCCGGCCAGTGGCGGCAGTACGTGGACGACGAGCACACCGTCGTCGCCCTGCCGCTGCCGGACAGCTCGTACCCGGACCCGCTGCGCTGGAGCGCCTACACCAAGCAGGACATGCGGATCGCCGGGGCGTACGCGCTGCTCCCCACCCAGAACCCGTCGGAGCCGACCGACCGGACGGCCGCGTTCGCTCCGCCGTGGCGGCCGACCAGCGGGCTGATCGCCTCGGTCCGGCAGGGCAACCCGCTGCCGATGGTGACCGACGCGCGGCGCGAGATGACCCTCGCCGACCTGCGGTACTGGAAGGCCGCGGTGATCGTGCTCACGCCGCAGCCGCGCGACATCGAGATGCTGCGCGCGATGTCGGACCTGGTCGGCTTCCGGCCGACCTGGACCAACGGTGTCTGGATGTGGGACGTGCGGAACCTGGTCGACGACCCGGACGCGGTCATCACCGCCGAGGGCACCAGCTGAGGTCGCCCACCACCGTGCGCATGCCGGTGGTGGGCCGGCCCGGTTTTCTGCAAACCCCACCGTGAGCATTCCGGTGGGGTTTTCTGCTGGCCGACTTTTGCCTGCCTTGCGGGTCGGTCCGTAGGCACGAGTGTTTCCGAGGCGGGGCGGGGTTTTCGAAACCGCGACCACCCTCGGACGTCGCCCTGGAGGGGCTCGCGTTTTTGGGCGCCCCGCGCCCTGCGAGGCCCGGAAGGGTCCCCGCGGGAGCGACGATCAGTTATTGGCCGCAGCCGAGGCAAGAAAGAACTTGAAGTTGATCTTGAGGGGTTGTCCGGGAAGCGGCCGGAACGTCGCGGAAACCGGGTGATCTGGGGAATGCCGGATTGCGGGGAGTTGCGGTCGTAATCCGATAAACCGGAATCGGCGCGATCAGGGTGTGGTGCGGCGGCCCGGGCAGCAATCGGCGCGGCCGGGGAGAGGATCGGCGTGGCCAGGATCGGCGTGGCCAGGGTCGGCGCGGCCGGGGTGGGGGTCGGGCCCGATCAGGGTTTGATGCAGCAGCCGGGGCAGAGTTTCGGCGTCGGCAGGGTGAAGGCCAGGCAGCAGGTCTTGCGTTGGACGTCGAGCTGGCCGTTGCGGGCCGGGACCAGGTCGATCAGGTCGCGGATGCCCAGCGCGCCCAGCAGCAGGTCGATCGACTCCGAGGAGCGGCCCGGGGTGGTGTCGGCGGAGCGCAGGATGCCGTAGGCGATGCCCGAGGCCAGCGAGCCGAGCAGGGGGCGCTTGCCCAGGCGGACGCGGTCGTGGATGGCGGCCAGCAGCGGGGTCAGGTGCTCGTCGAGCAGGGCCCGGCGGAATTCCGCGAGCAGAGCGTCCTCATCCGGGACGACGACCGCGTCCGGGTGACCGGCGAGTGCGAGCGGGTCGGTCGGCAGGACCGCGACCGGGATGCCGGCGCGAACACCGAGCGTGATCATCACCGTCGGGTTGTCGAAGCTCATCAGCACGTTACTGGCGGTGATCAACGGCACTCGCCGGGCGGAGGCCCAGCCGAGCACCGCGGGCAGGGCCAGCCAGTAGGTGTAGGCCTTCCAGGCGAGTGCGGCGGCGGCGTGCGGCTGCGCGTTCCACCGGCGGCCGGCGGACTCCAGGAGGGTGCCCAGGGCGGGGCCGGCAAGGTCGCTCGTGGGGGTCCAGCCTGCCTGGTCAGGCACGGTGAGGCCGGGTGCCAGCGAGGGAGCCTGGAGGCCGCCGAACATGGTCGCGAGCGATTCGGTCACGGGGGCCAGGGGGTGGGAACCGGTGAGTTCCAGGGTGACGGTCACGCGTTCACCAGCTTCTCCACCTAACCGCATCCATGCAGCGCCTCAAGGCGACCGAGCGTACTCGGTTAAGGGTAGCCTAACCAACACCTCGAGCCGGGATCTTTCGGGCGAATACCCTCTGCAAGGATTACCTAACGTAGCGTGGCAATGTTGCCGGTTTTGTCAAGATACCTGTCGGCAACGCGCTACTAGCCCCATCCGGACACCCGACGCCGTGACACTGAGAGTGCCGTCGCGAAGGGGACATCCGTGATGACCACCTCGCCCATTGACCGGGCCGCAGATCAGTTCGTCTCGGCGCTTGCGCAATGGCGGGTCGAGCGCGGAATGACGAAGAAGCAGCTGGCCGCGCGGATGGGTTTCGACCCCTCCTACGTCAGCCACGTCGAGGGGCGTCGCCACAAGCCGACCGAGGACTTCGCCCGCCGGGCCGAGGCGGTGCTGGGTGCCGGTGGTGCGATCTGGCAGCGCTTCCAGGAGTACGACGAGCTCCGGCACGCCCGCGGGGCGATGCACCGGGACCCACCGGTCCCGGCCCAATGGCTGCCGCCGGGCACCGGCCTGGTGGTCGAACGCGAGGTCGCCGAGCTGGCGTACATCGGCGGGGGCTACCGGTGCCGGGTGAGCCGGTCGCTCTACAACGCCGGCGTCGAGGCGGTGACCCGCTACCTCGTCAAGATCGCCGTCGACCGGTACCCGAACGACCCGCCCGGCTCCAACCGGCACCACCGGGAGCACCCGCTGACGTTCGACGACATGGACGTGCACGCGGTGGCCGGCGAGGGCGACGCGGCCGAGCCGATGCAGTGGCGGGTCAAGCTCGACCGGGACGCGGCCAAGGAGATCTGGCTGCTGTTCGCGAACGACCGGGGCCAGTTCCCGCTCTACCCCGGCGAGCGGACCACGATCGAGTACGCGTACACGGTCGGCGAGGAGAAGTGGGGCCAGTGGTTCCAGCGCGCCGTGCGGCTGCCCACCCGCTCGCTCACCGTGCGCCTGAACTTCCCGGAGCACTTCGAACCCCAGGTCTGGGGCGTCGAGGTCTCGCTGAACGCGGAAGTCCCGGTGCGCAGTCCCCTGGAACGCCGCAACGAGGGAGGTCGCGCCATCTTCGAGTGGTCCACCGATCAGCCTTTGTTGAACGCCCGGTACCGCCTGGAGTGGCGGTTCCGTGGCGCCGACGCGCCGCAATTCGACGAACTCGCGCCCTCCGAGCCGGTCCTGCCACGGGCCTCGCACCGGATGCGCGGCATCGGCATCATCCAGCGCGGGTCCGACCTGCTCCGGCAGCGGGCCCGGCACTTCCAGCTGCCCCGGGAGGCGCCGGCCGCCCGGGAGACCGTCACCCGGCTGCTCACCTCGCTCGCCCAGCTCGAGGACCTGCACGAGTTCAGCAAGGGGGTCGGGCTGGCCGCGCCGCAGATCGGGATCCCGGTGGCGGCCGCCGTGGTCCGCCCGCCGGAACGCGAGCTCGACCCGGTCGTGCTGCTCAACCCGCGGGTGGTCGCCGAGTCCCGGGAGTGCGACGAGCAGTACGAGGGCTGTCTGTCCTTCTTCGACTACCGCGGCCTGGTCGCCCGGCCGTTACGGATCGAGGTGGAGCACGCCCGGTTCGACGGGACCCGGGTGGTGACCGCCTTCGAGCGGGCCCTGGCCCGGCTGGTCAGCCACGAGATCGACCATCTCGAGGGCCGGTTGTACGTGGATCGGATGGACCCGGACGCCAAGTTGGTCCCGATCGCGCAGTACCAGCAGACCGGTCGCCCCTGGGACTACTGATCGTTGAAGCTGTCGTACTTTATCCGGACCGACGGGACCTGCAGCTCGGCCAGCTTCTTCAGGGTCGTCTTCACCATGGAGCCCGAGCCGGAGACGAAGAAGTCGTGCTCGTTCCACGGGCCGTACCGGGCCACCACCTCCGCGATGTCACCCTGCTCGCCGGCGAACCCCGGGTCGTCGCTGCACGCGGTCACCACCGAGAGCCAGGGATAGCGGGCGGCCAGCCGGTTCAGATCGGCCAGGTCGTACAGGTCCTCGCGGTTCTTCGCGCCGAAGAAGACGTGCACCCAGCGGGTCCGGTTGTACCGGGTCAGCTCTTCCAGCAGCGACTTGATCGGAGCCAGGCCAGTGCCACCGGCGACGAACACGGCGTCCCGGGTCGATCTTCGGTCCAGGGTCATCGAGCCCATCGGGGCGGCCAGCTTGATCATGTCGCCGACCCGCAGCTTGCGGACCAGGGCGCTGGACACCCAGCCTGCACCCACCGCCCGGACGTGGAAGTCCAGCGTGTTGTCCCGGCGCGGGGCGTTCGCCGGGGAGTACGTACGCCACAGCCGGGGCTGGTAGCGGGTCGCCTCCAGGCTCAGGTACTGCCCGGCCCGGTACTCCAGCGGCTGCAGCGGCAGCACGGTGAAGACCGCGATGTCCCGGGACCGGCGCTCGTGCGCGACGACCTCGCCGTACCAGTACGGCGGATTCTGATCGGCCTCCGCGCCGGCCAGCATCTTCGCGGCGATCACCGCGTACGCGTCGGCCCACGCCTGGTCGTACTCGACGCCCCACTGCTCGCCCGCGAAGGACCGCATCGCCTCGATCAACGCCCCGCCCACCACCTCGTAGTGTTCCGGCACCACATGGAACTTCCGATGGTCCCGCCCGAGCGAACGCAGGTAGTCCTCGAACTTCTCGGGATCCTCCAGGGTCTGCACCGAGGTCACGATCGCGTTCAGCAACCGGGTCCGCTGCACGTCCATGTGGACCGGGAAGAGCTCGCGCAGGTCCGGGTGCGAGAGGAACAACCGGGCGTAGAAGTAGCCGGCCACCTTGTCCTGATGCTCCTCGACGAGACTCCAGCTCTCCTTGAGCAAGCGTGCGAGGTCTCCCATGCATTCAGGGTGGTCAGCACAGTCGGGAACACGACGCACGCTCAGTGCGACTCGTCACCTACTGCTTGTCTATATGACCGATTTTGTGCCCTCGTAAAGTTGGGCGCGTGACCCTTGAGCGACAGCAGTCCACCCGATCGGCGTACCCCGTCGAGATAGCCATCGTCCTGCTGCTGTCCCTCGGACAGTCGGCGATCTGGTCGGTCGTCTCGCTGACCGCCAAGCTCACCGCGGACAAACCACTGGCGAGCCAGACCGCGACACTGAACCCGAGTTACTCGCCGCGGCCGTACCTGGACCTGACCAATCAACTGCTGAACATCTTCTTCGACCTGGTGCCGGTCGCGCTCGCCTGGTACCTGCTGCGCCGCGACGGCCTCCGGCCCGGCCGCGAGCTCGGCATCGATTACCGACGCCCCGGCTACGACCTGGGCTGGGGCGCCGGCCTGGCGGCCGGCATCGGCATTCCCGGACTGCTTCTGGTGTACGCCGCACTCCAGCTCGGATTGAGCGCACAGATCGTGCCGAGCGGGTTGAAGCCGTACTGGTGGACGGTCCCGGTTTTGATTCTCGCCGCGATCCAGAACGCGATCCTGGAGGAAGTGCTGGTCGTCGGCTATCTGATCACGCGACTGCAGCAGATCGGCCGGCTGAGCATGCCGCTGATCATCCTGTGCTCGGCGGTGCTGCGCGGGTCGTACCACCTCTACCAGGGCTTCGGCGGCTTCATCGGCAACGTGGTGATGGGCATCGTGTTCGCGCTGTTCTACCTGCGGACGAAACGGGTGATGCCGCTGATCGTGGCGCACAGCCTGCTCGACATCACCGCGTTCGTCGGCTACGACCTGCTCCCCGACTCCTGGCTCAGCTGGCTCGAATACCACCCGTAGCGGCGCTCCGCCCGGGTGGCGACCGCCTCGGCCGTGTTCCGGCCACCGAGAACGGCGCCCAGCAGGGCCGCCCCCGGCAGGTAACGGTCGGCGAGCCGCAGCGCGGCCCAGGCCGCACCGCTGCGATAACCCGGCAGGAGGACCAGGATCTCCGCTGCCCGGTCCGGGTCGCTCGGATTCAGGCCGTACGCCGCGGCCAGGTGTAGCACCAGGTCCGCGTGCGTGAGCGCGGCCGTGGCGACCAGGGCGGCCGGGGCGTACGAGCCGGACAGGGCGCTGAGCAGGGCTCGGCGCTCGGCGGCCCGGGTGAACTGGGCCGTGGCCAGGCGGGCCAGGGCCTGCGGGGTGGCGGTGGGGTAGGTGGCGCGGGTGCGGGCGGCCCAGGTGGCGGCTCGGGGGCCGAGGGTTTGGACCGCGGTGTCGGCGAGGAGTCTGGGGGCGTTGCGGGGGTCGGCGAGTAGGCGGGGCCAGAGGTCCAGGAGTAGTTGGTCCAGGGCTGGGGTTTCCGGCTTGTCCTGTACTACTACCGGGGTTTCCGCCTGTACTACTACCGGGGTTTCCACCGCTGTTGCTGCCTGCGCTTCTACGGCTGGCTTTACTTCGACGGCCGGCTTTGCTGCGGTTTTGCGGGGGCGGGGCGGCTTTGTCGGCTCGGTCACGGCTGCGGTGCTGTTCGCGGCGCTTTTCGCGGCCGGGCGGGCTCGTGGGGCCGCGACCTTTTTGGCGGGGGCTTTTGTGGCTTTCGCCACTTTCGTGGCGGGCCTCGGGACCGGGAGGACCACGGGGGGCTCCTCGTCCGTACCCGAAAGTGGGGTTGGGGTGGTCTTTGAAGGGTGACCTTCGGCACTTGCCTCGGGCTGGGGCGGTTGAAAGGTGACCGCCGGCGGTGCCCCGCGGCGCGACGGCTGAGCCGGCGGCTGCTCAGGCGCCGGGGCGCTGAAGGGGGCACGCGGATCCCGGGCACGCGGCGTCTGGTTCTCCTCCATCCTGCGCAGCGTAGTCGCAACCGCGACGTTTCGCCTGTTCGCGGCCTTCGCGGCAGATCTTCGGGAGGTTTCGGGCCGACCTCTTTGTGCGGCGCCGAACGGGTCCGGTATTCTCAGACCTCGGTGGCTGTTGCAGGTCACCGGAGGAGACTTCGCCTAGTCTGGTCTATGGCGCCGCACTGCTAATGCGGTTGGGGTTTTATAGCCCCTCCCGGGTTCGAATCCCGGAGTCTCCGCGCGAAAACCGGTGTGTATGCTGGTCGAGCACTGAACGAGCGCCCGTAGCTCAATGGATAGAGCATCTGACTACGGATCAGAAGGTTAGGGGTTCGAGTCCCTTCGGGCGCACTTTTGTGAAAGGTCCTGTGAGCTGCTGAAATAGCGGCCACGGGGCCTTTTTTTTGGGCCTGGGAAGATCGCGGTGTAGCTGCCGAGGTAAGGGGCGAGCGTGAGCGAGTACGGCTATCTGCTCTGCGTGGACTGCCGCGTCTACATCTGGCTCGGCAAGGCGATCCAGGACGACACCCGGATCATCTACTTTGCGGTGGGAAGCAAGGAGCCCAATTGGCGTCAGCCGGAGCTGGCCAAGTCGGTCTGGAAGTTCCTGGCTGATCACGTTGGTCACCCGCTGGAGTCGGTCCGGGAGTTCAGCCAGCGGTACGACCAGATGGTTGCCGACGATCCCCCCGAGGGCGAGTACTCGGAGGTCGGCGACACGTCGCACACCGGCCCCACCTTCGAGGAGTACCTGAGCGGCTGGCCGGGCAGCCGCTAGTACGAACGACAGACGGCACTCTCGGGCGAGGGTGCCGGGCCGGCCCGGTCACCGGCTGGCGCCGGCTCGATGGCCGCGGCTGGCGAGAACCATCGCAGGTCGTCACGGCCTGGACATCGATGTCGATGATGGACGGGTGCCCGACCCGGCCCAGGCCGATTCGGGGAGCGACGAAACGGGATCGTCCAAACCGTACAAGGCATCTATGATCCTGATCAGTTTCTGATTCGGGGGAGTTTTTCGATGTCCCGCTCACTCTGGCTCTCCAGGGCCGGTCTGGTCCTTCTCACCTCCACCGCCACGGTCGGCGTGCTCGCCGCGCCGGCGCAAGCGGCCACCACCGGCGTCGCGTCGGTCAGTGGCACCAAGGTGGTCTTCACCGCAGGCTCCAACAAGACGAACCGGGTCGTGATCACCCGCTCCGGGCGGACCGTCACGATCGACGACGTGGTGGCCGTCAAGCCCGGCAAGGGCTGCAAGAAGGTCGACACGTCAAAGGTCCGCTGCACGACCGGCACGACGCCGACCCGGGTCAGCGTCTCGCTCGGCGCCAAGAACGACTCGGTGGTCAACAAGTCCGACCTGTCGCTCTCCGCGTGGGGCGGGGACGGCAACGACAAGATCTACGGCGGTCCGCGCGCCGACTCGCTGACCGGCGGCGACGGCAACGATCAGATCTGGGCCCGCGCCGGCAACGATCATCTCTTCGGTGGGCTCGGTGCCGACCAGCTGCACGGCGAGGCCGGTAACGACTCCCTCGACGGCTCGGAGGGCAACGACCGGTTGTACGGTGACGCCGGCCAGGACGCGATCGACGGCGGCCCGGGGAACGACAGCGAGTACGGCGGGGCCGGCGAGGACCGGCTCTACCAGAACCCCATCCCGTACGCCTCCAGCGGCGCCGACGTGATCAGCGGCGGTAGTGGCGTCGACTTCGTCTCCTACCAGGGCCGGACCAAGGCGATCACCGCAGACCTGGACGGCGTCAAGGGTGACGACGGCCAGGCGGGCGAGCACGACACGCTGCTGGCCGACCTCGAGGGGATCGAGGGCGGCAACGGCAACGACCGGCTGACCGGCCACGCCGGGTACGACCTGCTGACCGGCGGCCCCGGCAACGACACCCTGCGCGGCCTGGGCGGCAACGACTACCTCGACGGCGGGACCGGCCAGGACCGGCTCGAGGGTGGCGACGGCAACGACACGCTGGTCGGCGACTACGACTCGGCGAGCGCTGTCGCGGACATCCTGCTCGGCGGCGCCGGCCAGGACACCGTCGACTACTTCGGCTACACCCGGCCGATCACCGTCGACCTGGACGGCGCGTCCCGGGACGACGGCCAGGCCGGCGAGCACGACACGGTCGGCTCGGACGTCGAGATGGTCGTCGGCGGCCAGGGCTCGGACCACCTGACCGGCAACGCGTCGGACAACCGGCTGTTCGGTGAGAGCGGCGACGACGTGCTCCGCGGTGGCGCCGGCAACGACCTGCTCTCCGGCGACGACGGCAACGACACGCTGTCCGGCGAGGCCGGCGACGACTGGCTGGACACCGGCGGCGGCCTCGGCACGGAGACGGACCACCTGGACGGCGGCGACAACGCCACCGACAAGGGGGACAACTGCTACGCGAGCGAGGCCGACGTCACCGTGAACTGCGAGTACTCCGAGCAGTACTGGCCTGGCCCGGTGCCGGGCGGGATCCGCTGACGGAGACGACCAAGACGCACGTCAAGAAACGGCCGTGACCTGTGAGAACAGGATCACGGCCGTTTTTCTGGTTTTCGATCCCCGCACCCCCGTCCTTGGAGACCGTGGTCGGGCCGGGCGTGGCCAAAATTCTCCGGCCGGGCGGTAAATGGATCGGGGCGCTGATGCGTAAGCCGGGTGTGGAACGAGAACGGAAGGACTTCGCGGACTTCTACCAGCGCTCCAGGGACAACTGCCTGCGCGCCGTCCTTGCTGGTACGGGGGATCGCGCGCTGGCCGAGGACCTGGTCGCGGAGGCGTTCGCCCGGGCCTGGTCGTCCTGGTCGAAGGTGAGCCGGCATCCCGCACCGGCGGCCTGGGTGGTGCGCACCGCCCTGAACGTCCGGGTGTCGTGGTGGCGCCGGCGTCGGCGTGAGGTCGCGCTCGACGGCCATGACCAGCGGCTCGGCGAGGTGAGCTCAGGTGCGGACGCGTCCCTGCTCGCCGCCGTCCGGTCGCTGCCGCGCCGGCAACGCGAGGTGGTGGTCCTGCGCATCTGGCTGGACCTCGACACGCGAACGGTCGCCGAAGAACTGGGGATCGCCGCCCCGACGGTAGCTGTCCATCTGTCTCGTGCCATCGCCACTCTGCGGGCGCAGTTGACGCCCGTAGCCAGCTAGGGAATTGATCATGAACGACGATGAGGTGTTGAACGCCGTGAAGCAGACCCTTTCTGACGTGCAGATGGACCGCCCGGTCGAAGCGATCGAGGAGCGTGGCCGGACCCGGCGGCGCAACCGCAACCTGTTCGGCGCGGTGGCCGGTGGCGGACTCGCCGCCGTGGCCGCGCTCGCGGTCGCGTTCTCCGGAGGCCAGTCCGGCACCACCACCCCCACCACCACCCAGCCGCTCGCCGACGGCGGCACCGCGACCAGCGCACCGGCCATGGAGACGGTCGGATTCACCCTGGCCAAGGCGACCGACGGCTCGGTGAAGGTCACCCTCGACCCGAAGAAGCTGCTGGACCCCACGGTCCTGGAGAAGGCCCTGGCCGGCGCGGGCATCCCGGCCGTCGTCAAGTCCGGCGTGCTCTGTGAGCCGAAGGGCGCGGAGCTCCCCGAGTCCGACAAGGTCTTCCAGGTCAAGCAGGTGCTGACCGGCGGATCTTCCCGGTACGACCTGGTCATCAACCCGACGGTGATGCCCAAGGGCAGCGAGGTCTACTTCAGCGTCTTCTCGGTGACCGGCAGCGGCGACTTCAACAAGTTCGGCAAGTCCCTGGTCACCAAGGGCGCCCCGATGAACTGCCGCAAGATCGGCTGACCCGGTTCCGGTGACGGGCCTGTCCGCGGATTCGCGGACAGGCCCTTGTCATGTCCGGACAAACTGCCGATCAAGACCGACAAGAAAATTTGGTACGGGGTGTGACACGTGCCGCCGGGCCGGACAGGTGTGGGGCATGGACTACCAAGGAGTACGCAGATGAGGCGCGCGGAGGACGCGGAACGGTTCCGGGCGCTGCACCGGGACACGTTCGCCGACCTTCTGCGGTTCGTCGAGCGGCGCGTCCCGCCCGACGAGGCGGAGGACGTCGTCTCGACGGTCTTCATGACCGCGTGGCGGCGGCTCGACGAGCTGCCCGAGGACACCCGGCCGTGGCTGTTCGCGGTCGCCCGGAAGACCATGGCGAATCAGACCCGTGGGTGGCTGCGGCGCCGCGCCCTCGACGTCCGGCTCATGCGGGTCGAGGTCCAGCACGCGCCGGACGGCGCCGGTGCGGCCGCGGACCGGGTCGACCTGGCCGCGGCCTGGCGGTCGCTGAGTGCCGCGGACCGTGAGGTGCTCGCGCTGGTCGCCTTCGACGGACTGACCGCCGAGCAGGCGGCGACCGTGCTGGGCTGCCGGCGGTCGACGTTCGCGATGCGGCTGTCCCGCGCCCGGACCCGGCTGCAGACCGCCCTCGACCCCGGTGGCACCGCCTCCACCGCCTCTTTCTCCTCCGTTTTCAAGGAGCAGCAGTCATGGACGAACGCATGAACGACCTGCGGAGCCTCGCCGTGCTCGACCCGGCCCGGGGGCGCGAGCCCAGTGCCATGGAATGGACCCGCTCGCAGGCCGCCGTGGAGCGGATGATGACCGCCGGACAGCCGGCCCGGCTGTCCCGTCGCCGCTGGCTGCTCGCCGGGGCCGCGGCCGCCGTGGCCGGTGTCGTGGGGGCGGTCGTGGTGCCGGCCCTGATCCCCGGCGCGGCCGAGGAAGCGGTGGCGTCCTGGACGGCCGCGCCCACCTCCCGGACCGGTGACCAGGTGCTGCCGCAGGCCCGGGAGTGCGCCGGCAACCAGGTCGGCGGCGGCGCGACGACCGCTGACCCGGCCGACGTGCTGCTGGCCGAGCAGCGCGGTAGGGCCACTCTGCTGATCATGCGCAAGGGGGACGCCGTCATCGAGTGTCTCGCCGCCGGCGCCGACCAGTTCGCGTCGATGGGCCTGACCGACGCGACGTCGAAGCCGCCGGCCCCGGCCCCGAACGGGGTCACCCTGGAGACGATGAGCTCGCTGGGTTCCGGCCGCGGCATGTGGTCCAACATCGTCGGCCTGGCCGGTCCCGGGGTCACCGGCGTCGAGGTCCGGCTGGACCGCGGCAAGGTCTTCCAGGCCAGCGTGAAGGCGGGTTGGTGGGCCGCCTGGTGGCCGGGCGCGGAGGGCGGCGAGGTCGACAAGCTGACGGTCGTCGTGCACACCGCCGCCGGGACGACCACCCACCGCCCGTCCGAGCTGCCGTAACCGTCCCGATGCGCCGCGCGGGACCGGGGTCCCGGACGCGGCGCATCGGTGTGCGGGCTAGCGCTTGTAGGTTCGCGTCGTGGTGTCGCGGACGTTGCCGGCCCGGTCGTAGGCGCGGATTCGTACCGTAAATTTCTTGCCGTATTTCTTCGGGTCGATCACGAAGGAGTAGCTCGCGGCGGTGTCGGTCTTGACGACCTTGCCGTTGACCAGCAGTTGCACCTTGGCGATGCCGTAGGTGTCGCTCGCCTTCGCGAGGACCGCGAACTTCTTCCCGACCTTCGCCTGGTTCTTCGGCGCTTTGCCGATCGACACCGTGGGCGCCCGGTTGTCGACGATCAGGGACCGGCTCAGGACCGCCTCGTTGCCGGCCGCGTCGAAGGCGTGCCAGCCGAGCGTGTACTTCCCGTCCGGAACCTCGCGGCTGTTGATGGCGACCGTGCGGGAGTTCTCCCGGCCGTACGAGCGGAAGTGCGTCGGGGTGTCGAGCGAGGCCTCGAAGGCGATGAACGGGCTGGTGTCCCGGTAGCCGCTCAGCGAGACGGTGAAGCTGCCCCGGACCACGCTGCCGGCGGTGGTGCTGCCGGTGATCACCGGGCGGTCGTTGTCGACGATGACCGTCCTGGTCAGGGCGGTCACGTTGCCGACCTTGTCCCGGACGCGAACCGTCATGCTGGTGGGGCCGTTCGGAACCGCCACGTTCCAGGGCAGGTCGAGGTTGCCGCCGTCGGCGAGGTTCTTCGACGAGACCACCTCGCCGTTGACGATCAGCTCGGAGCCGATGACGAAGACGTCGTCGTTCGCGTCCACGGCGAGTTCACCGCCCTGGCCGATGTAACCGTTCTGCCGGGGGAACCCGACGGTCAGGTCGGTCGGCGCGTTGTTGTCGACGTTGACATGGACGCCGTCCGTCGTGACCGAACCGCTCGCCGTGGTGGCCCGGGTGCTCAGGAGCAGCAGACCGTCGAAACCGGTGGTGTCCCAGTCGATGCCCCAGGGCGCGGCGGTGTCCGTGCCGACCTCCTTGCCGTCGGCGAACAGGGTCAGGCTGGTGACCGCGGCCAGGTCCTCGCCCGGTTGCGTCTCGAAGGTCACCGGCGTGACGCCACCGACCCAGTATTGCGAGGTGAACGCGTAGACCTTCGGCGCCGCGGTGGCGGCGAAGGCCGGTGAGGTGGTGATGAGTGAGGCGACCAGTGCGGCCGCGGTGACGAATCCGGTGTGCCGGAGTGCGAGAGTCAAGACATCCCCCAAGATCACTGCGACGGCAGCCTATAGCAGCTCTGATCGGGAGAGTCGGGGACTCTAGACCCGTACCTCGGGGTGCGGGTCAACGCGATCCTTGTCGCGGTGACAGGGCGGCCCGTGGGCGGCCAGGCTGGTCCCGGCCAGTGACGACGGGACCAGGGAGTTGGCGATGACGGCTATCAGCCGGGTGATCGGGCGGCAGATCCTCGACAGCCGGGGCAACCCGAGTGTCGAGGTCGATGTGGTGCTGGTGGACGGCTCGTTCGGGCGGGCGGCGGTGCCGTCCGGCGCGTCGACGGGGGCGAACGAGGCGGTCGAGCTGCGTGACGGTGACCCGGAGCGGTTCCACGGCAAGGGGGTCAGTCGGGCGGTCGCGGCGGTCAACGGGGCGATCGCCGCCGCGGTGACCGGGCTGGACGCCGAGGAGCAGGGGCTGATCGACACGACGATGATCGAGCTGGACGGGACCAAGGACAAGGGCAGGCTCGGTGCCAACGCGATCCTCGGGGTGTCCCTGGCGACGGTGAAGGCGGCGGCTCAGGCCCACCGGCTGCCGCTCTACCGCTACGTCGGTGGGGTCGGGGAGCGACCACTGCCGGTGCCGATGATGAACATCATCAACGGCGGGGCGCACGCCGACAACCCGCTCGATTTCCAGGAGTTCATGATCGCGCCGGTCGGGGCGGCGAGCTTCTTCGAGGCCGTACGGATGGGATCCGAGGTTTTTCATACCCTGCGGGGGCAGCTGGCCGCGGCCGGGCACAGCACCAACGTGGGTGACGAGGGCGGGTTCGCGCCGAACTTCGGGGACGCCGACGAGGCGCTGCGGTTCGTGGTGCGGGCGATCGAGGACTCCGGTTACCGGCCCGGTGTCGACATCACCGTCTGTCTCGACCCGGCCAGCTCGGAGTTCTTCCGTGACGGGGTCTACCGGTACTCCGGGGAGGGGCGCACCCGGACCGTCGACGAGCACATCGCCTACCTGCTGGACCTGGCCGGGCGGTACCCGATCAGCTCGATCGAGGACCCGATGGCCGAGGACGACTTCGCCGGCTGGAAGAAGCTCACCGCGCAGGCCGGCGACCGGCTCCAGCTGGTCGGCGACGACGTGTTCTGCACCGACGCCGACCGGCTGCGCGGTGGCATCGAGGGCGGCTACGCGAACGCGATCCTGGTGAAGGTCAACCAGATCGGCACGCTGACCGAGACCTTGCGTACGGTCGACACCGCGCACCGGGCGGGCTACCGGGTGGTGATGTCGCACCGCTCCGGCGAGACCGAGGACACCACGATCGCGGACCTGGCCGTCGCCACCGGATGCGGGCAGATCAAGACCGGGTCGCTGTCGCGCAGTGACCGGACCGCCAAGTACAACCAGCTCATCCGGATCGAGGAGGAGCTCGGCCGGTCGGCGCGCTACGGGAACTGAAACGCGATCCCCGGACACCCCCGAGGGTGTCCGGGGACCCGGCGGTCAGGACTTGGCGAACTTCTGGGCGGCGGTCCCGTTGCAGTCCCAGATCTGCAGGCGGGTGCCGTTGGCGGTGTTGCCGGACGGCGTGTCGATACACCGGCCGGACTGCGGGTTGCTGATGCTGCCGTTGCTGTTGGCGATCCACGTCTGCGCCGCGTTGCCGGTGCAGTTGTGCAGCTGCAGCACGCTGCCGTTGGCGGTGCCGCCGCCGGCGATGTCCAGGCACATCCCGAGCGTGGTCAGCGACTGGCCGGTCCACGCCCAGTGCTGGTCGACGGCGTAGGACTGGCAGTCCCACAGCTGCACGGCGGCGCCGTCACCGCCGATGTCGTCGCCGGCCACGTCGACGCACTTGCCGCCGGGCGCGGCGATGGTGGTGGCGCCGGTGCTGCCGCCGCCACCTCCGGTGCCGCCGGTGAACGGCGAGAGGGTGACTCCGGCCGACGAGGGATTGTTCGAATAGACCAGAGACTCTTGATTTTGTACGTCGTCAAACGCGAACGCGTAAGCCTTCCCGTCCGCCATGTTCGCGTGGATGATCCGCGCGTACTGGTTCGTCGGGCTGTTCTTGTAGAAGTCGGCCGCCGAGCCACCGGGCTGCGTGTCGATGGTGCCGAGCGTGCCCCGGTTCAGCGCCGCGCACAGAGTGCGCGCGATCGGGCCGACGACCAGGTCGTTCGGGGCGGCGAGGTTGCCGTCACAGCCCCAGACGTTCGCACTGGACGGCTTGTTGAACGACGCGACCTGCGCACCCGACGTGTTGGTGAAGGTCATCGTGTTGCCCGACGTACGTCCGAGGAATTTGGTGTTGGGTTGGTCGCCGAACGGAACGACGGTGAGCGTCTTGCTCGCGTAGGCGTTCCAGGCCGAGCTGATGTACGAGTCGAGGTACGTGCTGCTGAGCAGCCCCGCACCGGCGGCCTTGCCCGGCGAGAGCACCCGCAGCACGGTCCCGTCCGAGCGGGTGACCACGGTGTTCGCCCAGCCGGACTGCGCCTTGATCTGGTCGATGACGTTCTGCCGGCCGTTGGCGACGACCGCGCCGGTGCTCTTCGTGCCGTCGCTGCCGGAGACGGTGACCACGTGCGGGACCGCGAACATGTCCACCTGCGAGCTGTTCAGCCACAGGCCGGAGTCGTTGTAGGTGAACTCGCTCCAGTCGAACAGGATGTCGTGGTTGGGGTCGCCGGACGCCCACGGCGCGGGCTGGACCAGGCCGTCCGGGGTGAGGAAGAACTTCAGCTTCGCGCCGAGGGACATGTACATCCGGCCGGAGAAGTTGCGCGGCAACTGGACGGTGGTGCTGCCGCCGTTGCCCGGTCCGCCGATGGCGACGTCCGGCGCGGGGGACGGCGGGAGCGAGCCGGCCGGCCAGGCGTTGAACGTGCCGCCGGCGGTGACGTACCCGAGCCGGCCGGTGTTCAGGTTGACGCCGATGACGTAGAGGTAGACGGCGTCGCCGCGCCCGGTGCTGTTACTCACCGTGAACGGCAGCAGGTTTGGGCCGACGGCCTGGGCGGCCGGCGCGGCGACGGCCGCACCGATCGGGATCGCCGCGACGAGCGCGGCGAGCGCGCTCAGCAGCCTGGTTCGGGTGGACATGGGGACTCCTCGGGGTGCGGTGGAGGACGTGCCCGCTGAGGTCTCGGAGCTGTCGGGGGGAGCGACGGTGATGTCAGCGGGTTCGAGAGAGCGCTCTCAGATAATCGCCAAGGCGAAGGTGACTGTCAATATTCTTAACCGTGGAGACACAAATGCCCGGCCCCTGTTAAGGACCGGGCATCGGGGCTGGTGTTTACATACGGTAGTCGCGGAGCACGTTGTTGCCGAGCTTGGTGGGCTGGGTCAGGACCTTCTTCAGGTCCTTCGAGAAGAGGGTGAACACCGGGCTCTTCGCCGCGGAGTCGCCCTCGCCGCTGAGCGTCAGCACCGAGCCGTCCGGCAGCAGCATGACGTGCAGGACGTAGCCCTTCAGCGGGAGCGGCAGGACCTGGCCGGTCGCGGTGTCGACGAGCGTGTCGGACCGGTCGGCGCCCAACGCGTCGACGGCGTGCGTGTTCGCCCAGCCGCGCACCGCGACGGTCACCCGGCTACCGGTGAAGTCGACCTGCCCCAGGTCGCCGGCGAGCAGGTGCTTCGGGTTCTGCGCCTTGGTGGTGTCGAGGCCGAAGACCGGCATCCGCCGCACCGCACTGCCGTCCACGGCCGCCGAGTAGACCGCCATCTTCGAGGACACCCAGAAGATCCGCTTGCCGTCACCGGACATCCGGTAGTGGTAGCCGCCCTGCACCGACTTCGGCAGCGCGATGAACCGGCCGTCGGCGATCCGGACCACACCGGCGGTCGACGGGCCCGACTTCGCGGCCAGCGCCCCGATCACCCCGGTACTGTCGGCGGTCCATGCCGGACCGTGCGCTTCGAGGCCGAGCTTCACCGCGAACGTCTTCTTGTTGCGGCCGTCGACATCGGAGACGACCACCTTCATTCCGGAGCCGAGATAGGCGACGTGCTTTCCGTCCGGGGAGACCGACGCGTAATACTGAAATCCGTCCCGGGTGTCCGCGGCAACGGTCTTCTTCTTTCCGTTCTGGACCGAGAAGAACTCGCCGGAAATGTTGTAGCCGCCCATGTAGAAGAATGTGCCGTTCAGCGCGGTGACGTTTGCGACCGGCTCGACTGCGCGCTGCTGACCAGGGGTGACGGCCGGCGCCGCCGGGCTGGCTGCCGGCTTGCTGTTTCCGGCGCAACCGGTGAGGCCGGCAATGGTGGCGGCGGCGGCCATGATCAGAACGGTCTTGGTGGCGCGCATTTTCTTGCTCCCTGCTATGAGTGACTGACGCCTGTATAGACGCCACCTCACCCACATCTCAGGTGACACCTCCGCCAAACTTTTTCGAGAATTTTTCCGACGGACCAAGAAAGCGGCCGTGACCAGCGAAAATGCTGATCACGGCCGCTTCGGCAAACAGACCGGGTGGGTCTACCAGCCGCCGACGCCGGCCAGGACGCGCTCGACCGGGACCGGCTTGCCCAGGTAGAAGCCCTGGCCGAAGGGCACCCCGCAGGCCACCAGCGCGTCCCGCTGCGCCGCGGTCTCGATCCCCTCGGCGATGATCGTGCAACCGTGCTGCTCGGCGAACTCGACGAGCGACCGGATCGCGGCCTGGCGCGCGGTCTCGTTCTCCAGGCCCTCGATGGTGTCCAGGCCCAGCTTCAGGAAGGCCGGGCGCAGCGACTCGAGGTGGGCGAGCGTCTCGTAGCCCGCGCCCAGGTCGTCGACGGCGATCCGTACGCCGCCGAGCTGCGCGAGGTCCGCCGGGGCCGCGTCGCCGACCTCGAGCACCAGCGGCCGCTTCGCCTCGGCGAGCAGCGGCGCCAGCTCGTGCGGGCGGCGCAGCAGGTCGGTGGTGACGTTGACGGCCAGCCAGGTGCCGTTCGGCAGCGAGTTCGCGGAGGCGATCGCGGCCTGCAGCAGCGCGGCGTCCAGGGCGATGTGCACGCCGCGCTGGGCGGCCGCCTCGAGACCCTCGCGCGGGTTGCTGCCGTCGGCGAAGCGGGTGAGCGCCTCGTACCCGACGACGTGCCCGTTGATCATGTTGATGATCGGCTGGAACACCGTGAAGAAGCTGAACTCCTCGAACAGGTGCGCGCGGGTGGACGAGGACTTCGACCGGTCGGTCTGCCACGCGCCGGCGTCGTTGCGCTGCAGCCGCACGGTGACCTGGCCGGCCGCCTGGCCGTGCTCCTGGCGGTAGTGCAGCACCGTCGCCCAGTCGCCGACCGCGGGAGCCTTCGGCGCCGGGGCGCCGGCCACCTTCTTCTCCGCCTTCTTCTTCTTGACCTTCTTCGGCTTGACCGTGGGGACCAGCCAGTCGCGCAGGTGCGTGACCAGGTCGACGACGGTGTTGCCGAGACCGACGAACGCGATCATGGCGTACGTCGACAGCAGCAGGTTCAGGCCGGCGAAGACCAGGTTGTTCCACTGCCGCAGCTGGATGTCGTGCCACACGGTGTAGATACAGAGCGCGATCAGGGCCAGCGGCAGCAGCAGGTAGGAGGTGGCCGCGGTGGTGCGGTCGCGGACCTTCGGGGTGCGCTTGAACGAGCTCTTCTCACCGGTCAGCAGCTGCAGCAGCGAGGCGATGCTGCCGGACAGGTTGACCGGCAGCAGGATCAGGTTGAAGCCGTAGATCCGCAGCATGTCGGAGCGCTTGTAACCCAGGTGCTTCAGGTCGGCCGCCATCATGAAGAAGTACGGCACCGACACCAGCAGCAGGATCGGGTTGAGCAGGTCGTTGTTGAACGGGTAGACCAGCATCACGACCAGGCACACGGAGCTCCAGAAGATGGAGGCCATGTAGTTGACCCGGAGGAAGTACTCGCCGAAGCGGTTCTTGTCCTCACGCTTCGACTTCGCCCGGAACTGGTCCTTCAGCCGGGACAGGATCAGCAGACCGCCGTTGGCCCAGCGCTGACGCTGGATGGCGAGCGAGCCGAAGTCCGGCGGGGTCGCGCTGTAGGCGAGCCGTTCCGGGTAGTTGTGCAGCGTCCAGCCGTTGACCCCGAGGTCGATCGTCGACTCGGTGTCCTCGATGACCGTGCGGTCCTGGATGTAGCGCTTGATCTCCCAGTCGCCCTCGTAGGAGACCTCACAGATCTGATCAAGAGCCTTTTTCCGCAGTACGGCGTTGGCCCCCACCCAGAACGTCGCGCCGTAGTGGGTCATCCCCTGGTGCACGATGTACTGGATGTCGGTGGTCGCGCCGGAGATCCGCTCGACCCGGGTCGCCGAGCCGGGGTACGCGCTGTACGGCGTCTGCGACACGGCGGTCTGCGCGTACGCGCCCTGCTCCATCAGGTGGACCAGGCGCAGCGCGTACTCGGGCAGCAGCACGCTGTCCGCGTCCAGGGTCAGCACGTAGTCCGGGTCCGGGACGACCAGGTGGGCCCGGTTCGGTCCGGCGGTGACCAGCGCGGTGCCCAGCGGCGTGTTGATCTCCTGGTACGCGCCGCCCATCAGCCCGACGTAGCTGTTCAGGTTCATCGCCTTGTTGGGCTCGTGCGACAGCGACACGTACTTCTTGCGCTCGAAGCTGCTGACCTGCGCGTCGAAGATCGCGAGCAGCCGCCGGTAGAGCTGGTTCATCCGCGCCATCGGCAGGGCGACCTGCTCCTCGGCGCCCTTGACCAGCGCGCCGGCGATCTGGCCGAGGTCCGCGGCGAGCGGGTGCAGGATGTGCTCGACGAAGAACGTGTCGGTGTGGTCGACGATCTCCTGCCGGGCGCCGAGGTCGTACAGCCAGTCCGAGGAGAACTGGTACTCGTCGGCGAGCCGGCGCATGTCGTCCGGCACCACCAGGTAGCCGCCGCGGAAGCGGACCTGCTCGTCGAAGCTCGCGAAGCCGTTCGAGACCCGGTGGAACGGGACCTTCAGCTCAGCCTCGATCTCGCCGGGCAGCGCGCGGGCGGCGAGGAGCATGTCCCGCGCCTCCCGGGTCTTCGGCGTCCGCGGGTCGTCGATCAGCAGCGTCACCCGCAGGCCGGGGTACTCCTGCAGGGCGGCCGACAGCAGCGTGTTCCGGTTGGTCCGCAGGTCCTCCTGATACGAGGGGACCAGAACCGTAAGACTCGGGGTCTTCCCGCCGATGAACTCGTCGAGCATGATCCGCGGCGCACGCTGGTGGCCACGGCCGCGGTAGAAGTAGCCGATCCGGGTGATCAGGTAGGCGATCGCGGACGCCGCCAGCCCGGTGATGACGAGCATGTACACGATCGCCTCGGCACCGAGCCGGGCAGTGTAGGCATGCCCCTCGATGAACTGCTGGAAGATCGTGTAGGCGAGGTAGCAGGCCCAGACCGTGATGGTCACCACGATGGCGAGTCGGCCCCGGGTGATCCTGCCTTCGGAGACCGGAGGCGGGACGATCGGATGAGGATCCGTCCTCCGGTCGGCCCCCCATTGGCGCTGAGCGTCGCGCTTGCGCTGGTCCGCCGGTTTGCGTGGCATGCGTGTCTGGGCCTTTCGGTGCGATTTGCGTCGGTACCGCGAGGCAGTACCCGGCGGAATTGTCGTTGCAAGATCGCGATTTGGCGCTCGTTTGTCCGGATTGGAGCGACTGTGCCCGCGACCCCCCGGTCGTCATCCCTTTGCCCGATCGCAAAAGTCGGCCCGGTGCGCCAGCGTGTGACGACTCGATAACACGAAAGGGCCTTCATGACGGACCGTGCCACCCCCGTAGCCGCGCGGCCGGATTACGATCCGCTCGCCGACCCGGACTGGCAGGAACCGGCGCCGCCACGCCGCCGGCTGTCATGGACGAGGCTGGGAGTTCTGTTCCTCGCGCTGGGCCTGATCGGCGCCGGCGGCACGATGGGCGTGATCCACCTGCGGGACACCGCCGGCCCGACCGCGAAGTCCTGGGCGGTGCCCTACGTGGACGTCACGCTGACGCCGACGTTCCAGTTCCAGGACCCGACCGCGAACCCGGCCAACACCGTGGCGCTCGGCTTCGTCGTCGCCCACCCGAAGAGCGCCTGCACCCCGAGCTGGGGCGGCGCGTACACGCTCGACGAGGCGGCCTCGGCGCTCGAGCTCGACCGCCGGATCGACCAGTTGCGGCAGGCCGGCGGCGACATCACGCTCAGCCTGGGCGGGCTCAACAACAAAGAGCTCGCGGTGGCCTGTACCGACCAGACCCGGCTCACCGACGCGTACCGCGAGCTGATCAAGCGGTACGACGTGAACACCCTCGACCTCGACATCGAGGGCACCGCGACCGCCGACCAGGCCTCCCTGCAGCGCCGCGTGCAGGCCGTCGCCGCGGTCCAGAAGGAGCGGGCCGGCGCCGGCAAGCCGCTCGCCGTGTGGCTGACCCTGCCGGTCACGCCGGACGGGCTGACCGCCGACGGCGTCGGTGTCGTCCGCGGCATGCTCGACGGCGGTGTCACGCTGCGCGGCGTCAACGTGATGACGATGGACTTCAACAACGGCGACAAGCACCCGGACATGCTGGCGCTGAGCACCAGCGCGCTGAACGGCACCCACAAGCAGATCACCGACCTGTACCTGCAGCTCGGCCAGAAGCTGACGTCGCCGCAGGCCTGGTCGCGGATCGGCGCCACCCCGATGATCGGCCAGAACGACGTCGACGCCGAGCGCTTCACCGTCGACGACGCCCAGGGCCTGGCGAACTTCGCGATCGACCGGGGCCTCGGCCGGGTCTCCATGTGGTCGATCAACCGGGACGCGCCCTGCCAGGGCACCTTCGCCAACGTCGTCGTGCACTCCAACACGTGCAGCGGCGTCGACCAGGAGTCGCTGGCCTTCTCCAAGGTCTTCGCCGGGCTGCCCGGCAAGGGATCGAGCGGCGACAAGCAGGACTCGGTCGAGATCCCGGACCAGGCGGCCACCGTCGACGACCCGAAGACCAGCCCGTACCCGATCTGGCGGCTCACCGCGCTCTACGTCACCGGCTACAAGGTCGTCTGGCACGGCGTCGTCTACGAGGCCAAGTGGGCCAACTCCGGCAACGACCCGTCCGCGGCGCCGCCGGCCGGCACCCAGACCGCGTGGTCGGTGATCGGCCCGGTCAACCCGGTCGACAAGGCGCCCACGCCGGTTCCGCTGGTCAAGGACGTCACCAAGCAGTGGACGCCGGACAGCACGTACAAGCGGGGCGGCCGGGTGCTCTACAACGACCTGCCCTACGAGGCGCGGTGGAACACCAAGGGCGAGGCCCCGTCGACGGAATTCCCCACTGACGCGGACGACCCGTGGCTCCCCCTCTTCAACGTCCCCGGCGAGCCGTCCACCAACTAAAAGATCAAAATCCGCTTTTCCCGTACGACGAGACGCCCGCGACCCTTCGTCGCGGGCGTCACGTCGAAGATCGTCTACTCTCGGCGGGTGCATGTGACTCGTGCGGCCGTCGCCGTGGCCGTGATGACCGGTACCACCGCGGTGGCCCTGCAACTCTCCACCGGGCCGGCCGCGGCCGACTCGGCGACCCTGCTTCCCAGCACCTCGGTCGGCGACCTGGTCGTCGACGGTGCCCACCAGCGGATCTTCCTGAGCGATCCGACCGGCGGCCGGGTGATCACCACCGACTACGCGGGCAAGGTGCTGGCCACCACCGACGGCCTGCCCGGCGTCCGTGACCTGCTGCTCACCGACCGGCTGTACGCCGCGGTGCCGGAGGCCGGCACGATCGTCGCGTTCAACCCGGCGACGTCGGCGAAGGCGGCGACCTACGACACCGGCGGCACGCCGAAGACGCTCGGCGCGGCGGCCGGCAAGATCTGGTTCGGGGAAGGCCGGCAGGGTCTCGGCTCGATCGACCTCTCCGGCCCCGAGCCGGTGGTCGTCCACCGTTCGGACATCCCCAACGCCGACGGACCGTTCCCGGACATCTTTGATCTATGGGACTACCCGCCCATGATCGTCACCTCGCCGAGCAATCCCGACCTCGTCGCCACCATGGAGCCGGGATCGTCGGCCAGCACGGCGGCCCTGCTCGATGTCTCCGCCGATCCGCCGATCCTGATCGCGCACCGCGCTGTCCACAACGGTGCGGGCCTCGCCTTCAGCCCGGACGGCAGCCGGTTGATCGTGACCGGGCCGCAGAACACCGTCGCCGCGCTTTCCACGACCGATCTGTCCACGGTCGAGAGCTACCAGGCCACGGACACCTTCCCGGGCCGGCCCGCGGTGCGCGACGACGGCACGGTCGCGGTCCCGGCCGGCTCCTCGCACGGCTACCAGAACGCGATCGCGGTCTACACGCCCGGGACAGCCGCCCCGACCAAGCAGCTCGACCTGGGGCAGGCGCTCGACGCCGACGGCAACCCGATCTCGCTCAGCCTCACCGCGCCCGCCCCGGTCGCGGCCTGGGAGCCCGGTGGGAAGCGGCTGTTCGCGGTGGCGATCAAGTCCTCCAGCATGGCGTCGCACCCCGACCCGATCCTGTCGTTGCAGGTGCTGAACGACCCGATCAGGAAGCCGGTGAGCGTCGGGATCTGGCCGCCGGCCACGGTCGAGGTCGGCCAGGCCTACACCGTTTCCGGCTCCGTGACACCCGCGGTGGCCGGTCTGCCGCTGGTGATCACCCGCACCGATCCCGCGACGCCCGGCGGCCGGCGGGTCGGGCCGGAGACGGTCCCCGCGTCCGGCAGCTTCGAGTTCCAGGACGTGCAGACGGTCGCCGGCCGGGTCACCTACGTGATCAGCTTCCCCGGCGACGACGTGTACGCCGCCGCGTCGGACACCAATGGGGTGGATGCCGGCACGACCCGGCCCACCACGCTCACCCTCGACCGCAACGGCACCGTCTGGGCGAACGGCGCGACCGTCACGTTCACGGCCAAGCTCGGCGCCACCTACCGCGGCCGGGAGGTTCAGATCTTCGCCGACCCGGCCGGCAGCGACCAGCCGAATCGACGGATCGCGGCGGGTAATGTCGACGGCACCGGCAGCAAGACCGCGAGCCTCAAGCTGACCCGCAACACGACGATCACCGCGGTCTTCGCCGGTGACGACTTCACTCCGGCGAAGACCGTGACCTCGGCGGTCAGCGTGCGGGCGAGCGTCGCGACCACGGTCGCCAAGCAGTACAAGATCGGGAAGATCGGCTCGACGTCGTACTACTACTTCCGGAAGACGACGAACCCGGTGTTCACCACGGTGCTCAACCCGTACCCGGGCCGGAAGCAGTACTTCCAGGTGGATGTGTACAAGGGCGGCAAGTGGGTCAAGGCGAGCGGCGCCTACTACGGGCTGACCTCGGCCGGGAAATCGGTGCGGACGCTGACCGGCACCCACACGACCGGGGTGCGCTATCGGGTCCGGGCCGCCTACCTCGCCCGGAGCTCGGGGGACACGGCGAACGTCACCGCCTACGGCTCGTACCGGTACTTCACCTTCACCAGGTAATTCGTCAAAAGACCAAGGGCCTGACCGCGTACGCGATGGTCAGGCCCTTGGTCTTGATCTTGTCAGTGCGGATCGTTGTTGAACTTGGCGGTGGACCAGAAGTAGCCGAGGATCGCGAGGCCGACGCACCAGGCCACGGCCAGCCAGCCGTTGTGCCCGATCGGGGTGCCCAGGAGCAGGCCGCGCAGGGTCTCGATGGCCGGGGTGAACGGCTGATACTCGGCGATCGGCTGGAACCAGCCGGGCATCTTGTCGATCGGGACGAACGCGCTGGACAGCAGCGGCAGCAGGATCAGCGGCATCGCGTTGTTGCTGGCCGCCTCGGCGCTCGGGCTGATCAGGCCCATGCCGACCGCGATCCAGGTGAGCGCCAGGGCGAAGAGCACCAGCAGCCCGAACGCGGCCAGCCAGTCCAGCACCGTCGCGTCCGTCGACCGGAAGCCGATGGCGACGCCGACCAGGCCGACCAGCACCACGCTGGCCACGGACTGCAGGACGCTGCCGATCACGTGCCCGACCAGCACTGATCCGCGGTGGATGGCCATCGTGCGGAAGCGGGCGATGATCCCCTCGGTCATGTCGGTGGAGACCGAGACCGCGGTGCCGATCACCGTGCTGCCGATGGTCATCAGCAGCAGGCCGGGCACCAGGTACGCGATGTACTCGGCCCGCCCGCCGCCGAGCCCCGCGCCCAGGGTGTCGCCGAATATGTAGACGAAGAGCAGCAGCAACATGATCGGGGTGAGCAGCAGGTTCAGCGTGAGCGACGGGTAGCGCCGGGCGTGCAGCAGGTTGCGGCGCAGCATCGTCGACGAGTCGCGGACGGCCAGGGACAGGGTGCTCATCGGACAGTCTCCTCAAGCTTGGCGGTCAGGGCGAAGAACACGTCGTCGAGGTCGGGGGTGTGCACGGTCAGCTCGTCGGCCTCGACGCCGGCCGAGTCCAGCCGGTCCAGGACCGAGCGCAGGTCGCGCTGGCTGCCGTCGCTGAGGATCTGCAGGGACAGCGACTCCTCGTCGCGGGCGGCGTCCGGGAGCGCGGCGGCGGCCGCCTGGTACGCCTCCGGGTCGGTGAAGCGGAGCCGGACGTGGCCGCCCGGGATGAGTCGCTTGAGCTCGCCGGCGGTGCCCTCGGCGACGATCTTCCCGTCGTTGAGCACCGCGATCCGGTCGGCGAGCTCGTCGGCCTCCTCCAGGTACTGCGTGGTGAGGAAGACGGTGACGCCGCTCGCGACCAGCTCGCGGATGATCTGCCACATGTTGTGCCGGCTGCGCGGGTCGAGGCCGGTGGTCGGCTCGTCGAGGAAGATGATCCGCGGCCGGCCGACCAGGGTCATCGCGATGTCGAGGCGGCGTTTCATGCCGCCGGAGTAGGTGGAGGCCGGTTTCCGCGCCGCCTCCACCAGGTCGAAGCGCTCCAGCAGTTCGGCGGTGATCCGGCGGCCCTCGGCCCGGGACAGGTGGTGCAGGTCCGCCATCAGCAGCATGTTCTCCTCGCCGGTGATCAGGCCGTCGACCGCGGAGAACTGTCCGGTGACGCCGATCGCGGCGCGCACCGCCTGCGGGTCGGCGGCCAGGTCGTGACCGCCGACCCGGATCTCGCCGGAGGCGGGACCCGCGGAGAGGAGCGTGGAGAGGATCTTCACGGCGGTGGTCTTGCCGGCGCCGTTCGGACCCAGAAGAGCGAAGATTGTTCCTTCCGGTACGGCGATGTCGACCCCGTCGAGCACCACCTTGTCGCCGTACGACTTGCGCAGCCCGCTCGCCGCGATGGCCGAATTCGTCATGTCCGGGGTCTCCTCAGTCGTGTGCTGGTCAGTTGCTCGTGGCGGCGATGTCGCCGTACGAGGTGGTGGCGTGGATGTCGAGCGCGATCGAGCCGTCGTTCTTCAGGCTGTTGCTGATCTGGCCGTAGCCGGTGCGGGCATCGAGCGCCGCGGAGACCCCGGTGGCGGCGCCGATCGAGATCGAGCCGGCCTGGGTGCTCAGCACCACCTCGCCGCGGGACGCCTCGGCGATCCGGATGTCGCCCTTGCTGGTGGTGATCGCGGCCGGGCCGGTGAGGCGGCCGATCACCACGTCGCCGGCGGCGGTGGTGGAGCGGACGCCGGCCGCCTCGTCGAGCTTGATCTCGCCCTGCGCGGCCTCGAAGGTCACGTCGCCGAGCCGGCCGACACCGCGCAGGTCCGCGGCGGCCGCCTTGGCCTCGATCCGCGAGCCGGCCGGCAGCTGGACGGTCACCTCGACGTAGCCGGAGCTGCCGAAGATCCGGTTCGTGGTGGTGCCCTCGACCCGCAGGACCCCGTCGGTGAAGGCGACCCGGGTCTCCTCGGCCGCCTTGACGTCGCGGCTCTTCGAGGCGTCGGCCGGCCGGACCTCGACCACGGTGTCGGACCGGTCGGCGGCGAGGACCTGGATGCGGCCGGCGGCGATCTCGAGGACGGCGGCGATCGGGGCGGTGGTCTCGAACTTGTGCACTGTGTGCTCCTTCGATGCGTTGTTTCCGATGAGGGAAACGCTACGTTGCGTTCGCTATCCAGGCAACGAGCTTGTTGCACGTAAAACTCATAACCGCAGCTCAGAGCAGAGAAATCGTTGCAATGGTCCTGAAGCTAATGCAACAGCGCCCGTCTATTCGTTGCAATGGCATGAGAGTGAACGCTATGCTGGCGGCGCCAGGGAGACACGGACGAGGGAGATCGCGATGCCGGGAGGCAGGCTCAGCCAGCAGGAGCGCCAGCAGATCGCGTCAGGGCTGGCCGACGGCCTGGCCTACGCGGAGATCGCGCGGCAGCTCGACCGTCCGACGTCGACGGTCACCCGCGAGGTGATGCGCAACGGTGGCCCCGGCGGCTACCGCGCCGAGCTGGCCCACCACGCCACCGAGCGGCGCTCCCGGCAGCGCCGGGCGACCACCGCCCGCAGCGCCGAGGCGCCGGCCCAGCCGGACGGGCGCGACGCCGCGGCGGTCCGGGCGTACGAGGAGACGCTGACCGAGATCTTCATCCAGTCCGGCCTGGCCAAGATGATGTCGCGGGTGCTGGCCTGCCTCTACATCAGTGACGGCGGCAGCCTCACCGCGGCCGACCTGGTCCAGCGCCTCGAGGTCAGCCCGGCGACGATCTCCAAGTCGATCGCGTTCCTGGAGAGTCAGGAGCTGGTCCGCCGGGTGCGCGACGACCGCCGCCGCGAGCGGTACTCGGTGGACAACGAGCTGTGGTACCAGTCGACGATCGCCAGCGCGCAGGCCAACGTGCGGCTCGCCGAGATCGCCCGGCAGGGCGGCAGTGTCCTCGGCCCGGACAGCCCGGCCGCCGTCCGGCTGATGAACATCGCCCGCTTCCTCGACTTCGTCAGCGAGGCGATCTTCCGGTCCGCGGAGCAGGCGCGCGAGGTGCTCTACACGAAGGACGAGTACACAAAGGCCGAAACGGTTGATGATCATGGGTAGCCGAGTCCATTTATGATCTCCGCCGGACGCCATGCTCGGGCGTCCACGCACGGGGGAGACATTCACGACGTGAGCACCATGATCCGCCGGATGCTGACCGCTGCCTCGACCGCGCTGGTGGTGATCACTTCCGGTCTCGTCCTGACCGGTGCGCCGGCCGCCGCGGGTGGGCCGCCGGGGACGATCCCGGTCGATCCGGCGGCGTGCGCGGTCACCGCGCCGATCGAGTTCGGCGCGGCCCCGACCGATGAACTGGCCGGTGGCGCGTGCCGCCGGTTCACCGTCACCGGGGGCTACACCTCCTACCTGGCCCGGGCGGCCGACGCGGACAACGCGACGCTGCCCAGCGCGGTCTACGGCTACAGCGGCTCGATGGCCTGCGCGCAGGCGTTCTGCAACCTGTCGGCGGGCACCTACTACCTGGTGGTCGACCCGGGCGCCGGGCAGCCGTACGCCGAGCCGTTCCGGGCGACCGTGGCCGGGCTGTTCGGCGCCGGCTGCGAGCCGGTGACCGGGCAGGGCTTCAGCGACGCGTACCGCGGAACGTTCGCGCACGTGGGCGCGGTGGGCTGTCTGGAGCTGCCCGTGGCGACCGGCCAGTACCAGGTCACCCTGCCGCCGGCCGCGCCTGGCCGGCAGCCGCTGACGCAGCTCGTCCAGGAGGGCGACGCGTTCCTGTGCAACGCCCCGGTCACGACCACGGCCGGCTGCACCGTCCGGATCGACCGGCCGACCCGGCTGATCGTGGTGAACCAGGGGCCGGCGGCCGGTGACTACCAGGTCGGGTTGCAGCGGCTGGGCCGCGGGAACACCTGTGCCGCCCTGGCGCCGGGTAAGCCGGGCGCGCCCGGCTCGATGACCGTGCCGCTCTCCGGCGCGGACTTCGTGACCTGCTTCGCCGTGCCGGCCGGTGGGTCCGGCTCCGAGGAGGTCCTCACCCTGGACCGGGTCGAGGGTGACGGCACGGCCCGGCTCTCGGTGTACGACTACGACGGCATCCTGCGGTGTGCCGACGAGACCGCCGCGGCGTACCAGCAGATCGGCTGCACCCTCGGCGACTCCTCGCACATGGTGGTGGTGCGGTCCGCCACCGGCGCCGGGAAGTTCCGGATCAGCCAGGTCACCGCGATCGCCGCGAACTGCGCCGCGCCCGCCTCCACCGCGTTCGGCGGCGTGCCGACCGCCGGCTCGATCGCGGTCCCCGGCGACGTGCGCTGCTACCGGGTCACCGACAACTCCTGGATCGGGACCGCGCCGGACAGCGCGTCCACGCCGACCGTCCGGCGCTTCGGCTGGGACGGTGGCCTCTACACCTGCGCGACGCTGCCCTGCCTGGCGTCCGGCGAGGTGATCGTGAGCGGCGCCGAGCCGGTCGACTACCGGCTGGACACCTGGGCGGTCGGCTACGACTACGCCGAGCCGGTCGACTGTGACGTGCTCACCGACAGCACGGCGTACGGCTTCGGCCCGATCACCGGCACGTTCACCGCCACCGACCGCGCCGCCTGCGTCTCCGTCCCGATGGGCCTGGAGGACGACTTCCGGCTCACCGTCGAGAATGCCGTCCCGTGGGTGATCAACGGCCAGGGCACCATCGCCCGCTGTGCCGGGAACGGCGCCACCTGGACCTGCTCGCCGCGGCCGGCCCCGTCCGGCGACCGGGCGCTGATCGCGTTCCTGGCGACCGGGACCGGGCCGTTCCGGGCCGAGGCGACGTGCGCCGACCTGTTCTGCGACCGGGCGAGCTTCTCGGTCGGCGGCCTGTACAACCTGACCGCCGGGAGCAAGGCGACCGTCAAGATCTACGGCAACGCCCTGCACCAGCAGGACACCGTGACGCTCACCCAGTACGGCAGGCAGATCGTGCCGATCGTGGTGCGGTCGGTCGACCCGAGCCGGACCTTCTACACCGCCGAGATCGACCTGACCGGCGTCGAGCCCGGGTCGTACGAGGTGACGGCCACCTCCTACGGCCGGCCGGAGCGCACGTTCGTCGACGACCGGGTGACGGTGCTGGAGCCGCAGCTCGCGGTGACCACCGGGCCGACGATCAGCGGCCCGGTGGTGGCCGACGCCAAGGTGACCGTGAAGCCGGGCGTGTGGAGCCCGGCGGTGGATTACTACTCCTACTACTGGTACGCCAACGGGGAGGCGATCCGCGGGGCGCGGGACGCCTCGTTCACCATCCCGGCGACCCTGCGCGGGCAGCGCCTCACCGTGACCGTTATCGGTCACCGCCTCGGCTATCGGGACAACACGGTGACCACCGCGGCGTACGTCGTCGGTTATGGGCCGGCGGCCAAGGCCACCACCAAGCCGAAGATCACCGGCACGGTCAAGGTGAACCGGACGGTCAAGGTCTCGGTCGGTGTCTGGTCGCCGCGGGCCAGCTCCTACGGGTACGAGTGGCGGGTCAACGGCGTGCTGGTGGCGACCTCGTCGTCGCTGAAGCTGAAGAAGTCATGGGCCGGGAAGAAGCTGACGGTGACCGTGATCGCCAAGCGGACCGGACATTACGCAGGGAAAGCGGTCAGCTCGACCATCAAGATCAAGAAATGAGCCGTACGGGGACAGCGAGCCTCGCCGAAGATCTTTAAGATGCGAATCAATTGATCTTCGGCGGGGAGGAACCCGTTGCAGCACCCCATTTCTCGTCTTTTCCTCGGCGGCCTGACCGCGTCCGCGCTGTCGGTCGCCGGGCTCGCCGTTCCGGCCTACGCGGCCGATGGGCCCACCCTGACCGCCGGCGTCGTGGCGAACGTCGCCGCCGCGCCGGGCGGGCGTTTCGACGCGACGCTCTCGGTCACCAACACCGGCGCGGAGCCGGTCGACGGCCTGACCGTCACCATCGACACCGACTGGGGTTTCGAGAACCTCGAGCAGTACGCCAACTGTGATTACACGGGTGGCCAGGCCCAGGCCTGCACCTTCGACCAGACCATCGCGCCGGGTGCGTCGTACCGGGTGGTCCTGCCGTACCGGGCCCGGGCGGACACCTACGCGCCGAGCACCCTCTACGGCGTCTACCACTGGCTGCCCGCGGCCGGGCACCAGGCGTCCGGCACCCCGGGCACCGGCTCGACCCTGCGGCTGGCGGCCGGCGACCGGCTCGGGACCAGCGAGGACGGCGACTGGCAGCACATCGGGGTCGCCGTGACCGGCGAGCAGGGCAGCGACCTGGTCGCGATCGGTGGCACGGTCACCGGCACGCTCGGCACCGTGGTCGAGGCCGAGGTCGGCGTGCGCAACGACGGCCCGGCCACGCTGAACATGACCCGGAGCGGTACGTCGCCCGGATTCGTCGACGTGACCATCCCGGCCGGGACCTCGGTGGTCAGCGCGCCCGGCTGCTACCAGGTGCTGAGTGCGCCGACCCACTACGGGTGCCAGTCCCCGGACCTGTTCAAGGTGGGCGAGACCGCCACCTTCAAGATCACCCTGCGGCTCGACCAGCTCGGCGACGTCACCGTGCCGATCGAGGTCAACCCGACGTGCCAGTGTGATCGGTGGACCAAGGACCGCGACAAGTCGAACGACAAGGCGTCGCTGGTGGTCACCACGACCGCCGCGGTGCCGGACGTCACCGCCCCGGTCATCCGGGACAGCGGTCTGGTCGCGAACCAGCCGGTCCGGGCGGTCCACCCGTTCTATGCGACCGTGACGGACAACGTCGCGGTCACCCGGCTTGAGGTCACCTCGACGTCGCTGGTCGGTCCGTACGGCAATTGCGGCAAGTCGACCGCCCAGCCCGACAAGTGGGTCTGCAAGATCGTCCTGACGCAGGGATTCGACAACGAGCTGGACAGCACGATCACCGTCAAGGCCTATGACGCGGCCGGCAACGTCAGTGATCCCGTCGTCGTCCCGGTCCACGTGGACAACAAGCGGCCCAGTTACTCGTTGTCGCCGGCGGCCAAGTCGTCGTTGCGGTCCGGCCCGGTCACCATCACCCTGCCGGACATGTCGGCCGACGTGACCTCGGTGAAGGTGACGGACGGCTTGGGTGGCCCGCTGCTGACCACGCTCACCGCCGCGCCGTGGTCCTACGCCTGGAACGCCACCGACAGCGCGACCCCGCCGTGTTTCCAGGCGGCCGATCCGGCCGGCAACCTGATGACCCACTGCACCGACTACATCGTCGACGACGAGAACCCGGTCATCGACCAGGTGCTGTTCGACGGCTCGTACTCGTCGAACCGCCTGGACGAGGGCACCGGGTGGGTCGGCGCGCGTAGCTACGTGCGGGCCGAGGTCACCGACGAGTCGCCGATCACCCGTACCGAATGGTGGGTGAACGGGTCTTTGGTCTCGACGTCGTTCCCGACGTTCGAGTGGGACGCCCAGGCGATCACCGCGCCGACCGCGACCGTGGAGCTGCGGATCTGGGACGCGGCCGGCAACCCGTCGTCGAAGTCGTTCCCGGTGAACATCGACAAGGCCGCCCCGGCGGCGACCGTGACCCCGGCGCAGAACACGCTGGTCCGGGGCACCACGTTCGTCACCACGATCAAGGCCACCGACCGCAACGGCATCGCCTACACCGCTCTCGAGGCGCCGGACAATGTCGGCCCGCTGACCTCGGCCCGGGTCCGGACCGGCCGGGACGGCGCGCGGACGGTCACCTGGGTGATGATCGACAAGCTGGGCAACTACGCGTACCTCAAGCGGACCGTGATCGTCGACAACACCGCTCCGGCGGTGGCGTTCAAGAGCGCGCCGGCGAACAAGGCGAAGCTGCGCAAGACTGTCACGGTCAAGGCCACGGCGACCGACCGCAACGGCATCGCCAAGGTCCAGCTGCTGGTCAACGGCAAGGTGGTCGCGACCGACACCAGGTCGGCCTACACGTTCACGCTCAACCCGAAGAAGTACGGCAAGACGTTCACCGTGCAACTGCGCGCCTACGACCGGGCGGGCAACCTCAAGGTGACGACCAAGCGGACCTATCGCCGCTGACCCCCATGATCACGGCACGAAGGGCCTGAACCAGGACGGTTCAGGCCCTTTCCCGTTTCAGCGGGGGTCAGAGCGGCTTCTTGACCGAGACCTTCTCGCCGTAGCCGGACAGCTTGAGGGTGGTCTCCCGGGTGTAGGCCGGGTAGTCGGCCGACTTCTTGTGGTCGATCGAGTAGGAGAGCTCGGTGACCTTGCCGCCGGACACCTTGACGGTGCCGTGGACCTCGTCGCCGACGAACGTGTAACCGGTCGCGGTCTTGGTGACCTTGGTCTGCTTCGCCAGGGTCTTCAGCTCGGCGGTCGGGTCGGCGGCCAGGCCGGCCGGGGCCTTGGCGTCGCTGCAGAGCATCGCCTCGGCGAGCGTGCCCTTACCCCGGTCCACCCAGAGCGTGGACTTGCGGACGTAGTAGTGGCCGTCGACCACCCGGGTCCCGAACACGCCGCCCTCGACGAAGCCGGTCTCCTTACCCGGGTCGAGCGCGCCGCTGCAGACCGAGGTGACGTGGTCGATCTTCCACTCGGCCAGGGTCAGCGTCGACTTCACCGCGAACTTGAAGCTGGAGCCCGCGGTCGAGGTGGCCGCCGCGGCCAGCTCCATCGCCGGGGTGGCGGCGGTGCCGGGGTCGCCGGCCGCGGTCGGGGTGGCCGGCGCGGTCGTGCCGGACAGCGAGAACGCGACACCGGCCACCGCGGCGAGGGCCAGGGCGGAGGTGCCGACGGCACCGGCCCGGCGGCGGTTGCGGAGCTTGGTACCGGCCGCGATCAGGTCGCCGACGGGTGCCTGGCCGGCATCGGTGCGGGCGGCCCACTCGTGCAGGGAGGTCTTGAGGTCGCTCACGGGAGTTCCTTTCGAGGGTTGGGGAGGGTCAGCCGCGGGTCTCGAGGAGCGCCGACTCGGCGCGCAACTTGGCCAGGGCACGGGAGTGGGTGGACTTCAGCGCGCCGACGGAGCAGCCGAGCACGGCGGCCGCGTCCTTCTCGGACAGATCCTCGAAATAGCGCAGGACGATCACGGCCCGCTGCTGCCGGGGCAGGCGCAGCACGGCCCGCTGCAGGGAGTCGTGCGGCTCGATCAGCGCGGACCGGCCGTCCTGCCGCTCGGGCGTCTCGGCCACCGGCTCCTCGCGCCGCCAGCGCCGCCAGCGGCTGACGTTGCCGTTCACCAGCATCTTGCGCAGGTAGGCGTGCGGGTTGCCGTCGCGGGCCACGCGCTTCCACTTGGTGTACAGGTTGACCAGGGACTCCTGCAGGAGCTCCTCGCCATGGTGCCGGTCGCCGGTGATGAGGCTCGCCATCCACAGATAGCGGCTCCAGCCGGCCGCGACGAAAGCCACGTATCCGGCGTCGGTCGAGTCCGTCGGTTCGCTTCGGGGGGTCACATGGCTTACACGCCGGTGGCCCGGCAAAGGTTTACCGGGAAGAACCGGCTCTTCGGCCGGCTTCCACCGGACTGACGGCGGACCGCCGGCCTGGCGATACTGGCGCGGTGACGGTTTTCGCGCTGCTTGCCGGGATTGACGCGTACGCCGCGAAAGACGTCCCCGACCTGCGCGGATGCCGCAACGACGTGGTCGCCGCCGCGGCGTTCCTGGCCAGCCGGAGCACCGCGGCCCGCGTGCTGCGGCTGCACGACGCGGCGGCCACCCGGGCCGCCGTGATCGACGGGCTGCACCGGCACCTCGGCCAGGCCGGCCCGGGCGACACCGCGCTGTTCTGGTTCAGCGGCCACGGCTCGCAGGTCCGGGTGCCGCCGGGCTTGGCGCACCTGGAGACCGGCCCGATGATGCAGACCCTGGTCTGCGCGGACAGCCGCACCCCGGGCGTGCCGGACCTGCTCGACAAGGAGTTGTCGCTGCTGCTGGACGCGATCGCCGGGCGGGGCGCGCACGTCGTGGTGGTGCTGGACAGCTGTCACAGCGCGGGGGCGAGCCGGCGGACGGTCCGGGTGCGGTCGGTGCGGCCCAGCCTGCGGGTCGCGGACCGGCCGCCGGTGCTGCTGCCCGAGCTGGGCGGGCGGCCGTACGCGGAGGTCGGCCGGGCGGACGTCCGGCACGTCGCGCTGGCCGCGGCCCGGCGCACCGAGCTCGCCCAGGAGCTGGAGCTGGACGGCGCGCCGCGCGGGGTCTTCAGCTGGGCGCTGCTGCGGGCGCTAGGCCGGCTCGGCGGCTCGGCGACCTACCGCCGGCTGCTGGTCGCGGCCCGGGTCGACGTCGAGGCCCGGGTGGCCGGGCAGGTCCCGCAGCTCGATCCGGAGCTGCCGGGCCTAGCCGACCAGCCATTTCTCGGCGGCGCGACGGCCGCGCCCGGCGCCGGGATGCTGCTCCGGCACGGCCGGGACGGCTGGGAGCTGGACGCCGGCGCCTGCCACGGCCTGCCGGTGGGCGACGACGAGCTGCGGGTCGCGGTGGTGGATGCCGGCCGGCCGCGCGAGGCCCGGGTGACCCGGGTGCTGACCGAGCGCAGTCTGGTCACCCCGCTCGGCTGGGCGCCCGATCCGGAGCGGCAGTACCCGGTGGTGTTCTCCCGGGTGCCGCCGCCGAGGACCACGGTCACCGGCCTTCCGGCCGAGGAGATTCAAAGATCAGCTTTTGTACGCCCGGCCGCCCCCGACGAGGAGCCGGAGCTGCGCGTGGTCGGCGGCGCCCGGATCGTGTCACCGGAGGGCGAGGTGCCGGCCGGTCCCGGGACGGTGCCGCAGCGCCTGGAGCACGTCGCCCGCTGGCGGCAGATCCGTGCCCTGGCGAATCCGCTGTCCCGCCTGGCCGGGGCGGTCGCCCTGGAGCTCCGCCCGGGTGATCCGGACGCCGAGCCGATCGAGCCCGAGGGCGGCGTCATCCACCTGGCGTCCGACCAGGTCTACATCCGGATGTACAACCGCACCGACCGTCCGCTCTACTGCGTGCTCCTCAACCTGACCAGCCGGTACCGGGTGCACGCCGGGCTGTTCCCGGGCGCGTTCCTCGACGCCCGGTCGACCGGCTGGGCGCTGGGCCGCAAACCGGTGCGGATCACGAGATCGGCCGCCGAGCCGGGCCGCCGCTCCTGGTGGCGGCCGGCGCCGACCGTGGAGCCGCTGCGGGACTGGCTGAAGCTGCTGGTCGCCGAGGAGCAGTTCGGCTCGGCACCGTTCGAGCTGCCCGGCATCGACGCGGCCGGTGACCCCCGGCGTGGCCCGATCCGGCTGCGCGGGCCGCACTTCCGGGCGGACGCCGAGCCCGCCTGCGACTGGACCACTGTGACCGTCCCGATGGTCACCGAGCTTCCTCAGTAGACGCCGCGGTGGACCAGGCCGCGGGCGGCGTCCCGCAGCTGCCGCCGGACCGCCTGCACGGCCGCGGCCGGCTCCTGCCGCTCCACGCCGAGCCGCCGGTGCAGCTCCCGGTAGACCTCGGCGGGCTGCTCGACGGGGTGCAGCCAGCCGATCGCCCCGGCCAGACCGGCGGTCAGGAACGCGTCGGCGAGCTGCGGAAACGCGACTCCCGGCGGGAGCACGACGAGCCCGCCGCCGCGCCGGATCCGGGCGTCCGCGACCATCGCCGCGGTCAGCTCGGCCGGCCCGGCCAGCAGCAGGCCACCGGTCGGCCCGGCCGGGCAGTCCAGGTGCAGCACGGTCGCGCCGAGCCGGTCCAGCACGTCGGCCGGCGTGGCCCGCGCCAGCAGCTCGCCGCGTCCGTAGCAGCGCCGCAGCTCCTCGGCACGGGCCAGGTCCGGGCCGGCCAGCAGCACCGGCTCCGCGATGATCGGCCGCCGCTTGCGCCGGGCCAGGTCGAGCAGCTGCCGGTGCCCGGCCAGGCTGGAGACGATCGACCCGGTGCCGGCCGGCGGGCGGTCGGTGACGATCAGCGTGCGGCGCGGCAGCGAGCGCCCGGTGCCGAGCACGACCCGGCCGGTGGCGGCGTGCAGCAGGAGCGTCCCGTCCGGCTGCGGGACGGCCAGGGCGTCGGCGCCGACCGTGCGCAGCGCCGCGGTGACGTCCGGGACGCACGGCTCGTCGAGCGCCTGGGACAGGCGCAGGAGCAGTGGAAACGCGTCCGGCGGCAGGTCGCTCGCGGCGGCGGCGCGCAGGCTGTCGCGGGCGTCGGTGGTGTCGTCGTCCGCGCCGGGGCCGCGGTCGGCGCGGGCCCGCAGGGTGAGGCCGAGCGCGAGCGGCAGGTGGTCGGCGGGCCGGGCGTCGTCGCCGTGCAGGACCGCGGTGGCCAGCGCGACCAACTCGTCGGCGAAGGCCACGTCCGGGTGCGCCAGGAGGGCGCCGGCTTCCTCGTACCGAAATAGTTTTTGCAGCTCCCGGCGCGGATCGGCGGACCTGGTGGCGGGCCGGTCTTCGGGTTTCGCCGGTTCCTGGGCGGGCTCGTC
The DNA here is from genome assembly GCF_019704555.1 of Actinoplanes sp. L3-i22. Classification (NCBI taxonomy): domain Bacteria; kingdom Bacillati; phylum Actinomycetota; class Actinomycetes; order Micromonosporales; family Micromonosporaceae; genus Actinoplanes; species Actinoplanes sp. L3-i22. The sequence goes on along the minus strand of NZ_AP024745.1, from coordinate 11,831,518 downwards.
GTCGCCCTCGATCAGGAGGACCGGGCGGTCCAGCGGGTCGGTCCGCGCGAGCCGGGTGCCGGCCGTGAAGAGCGAGCCCATGCCGAGGTCGCGCCACTGCTTCTGGGCCTGCTGGAAGTTGCGGGCCGCGCGGCTGACCGCGCCGACGTTCATCCCGACGCCGCGGAACGCCTCGACGAAGCCCTCGGCGATCGCCAGCATGGTCCGGGTGACCGTGGTGACCTGCGGGGACAGTTCCGGCCCGGCGAGGACCTCGCGGAAACACCCGGCCGCGGCGCGGGCCGCCTCGACCTGCGGTCCGCCGCCGGGCCGCAGCGCCGGGAGCACGCCGCCGGTACGGACCGAGCCGAGCGCCACCCGCATCTGGAGCTGCCCGAGCATCAGCCGGGCCAGCACGCCCGGCCCGAACGGCAGTCGCGGGCTCGCGAGCGCCTCGGTGAGCAGCGCGATGCCGTTGTCCCGGTCGGAGTCCGGCCCGCTGTGCCCGATGTACCGGGCGGCCAGCAACGTGCCGAGCTGGGCCGCGACCGGCGCGCGCAGGCTGTCCCCGGGGGCGAACCAGCGGTACGCCTCGTCCAGCGCCCCGATCGCCTCGGTCAGCTCGGGCAGCGCCCGGGCCTGGCCGGTCCCGGCCCGCCAGTAGCGGTCGGTCTGGATCCGGGCCAGCTCCTGCAGGTGCGGCACCCGGGCCGCCCCGGTCTGACGGCCCAGCTCCCGGCGCACGTCGTCGACGTCGGCCATCAGCGTCCCCAGTGGACGAACCCGGCCCAGGCGGCGGCCTCGGCCGGATCGGTGCGGGCCAGCTCGTCGCGCAACTCGCCGGGCATCCGGTCGGGCAGCCGCCGCTTCGGGTCGATCATCCAGAGTTGCGCCTGGTGCAGGGCGTCCCAGACCGGGCGACGCTCGACCCGCAGGTAGTGGTGGAACATGAACATCAGCACCGAGGTGGCGGCGTCCGGGATCGGCCACAGCGTGGAGAGCACCGAGCGCACGCCGGCCGCCAGGAACGCGGTGCCCAGGCTGTACGCCTCGTCGTAGCCGCTGATCGCCCGCCCGGTGTGGCAGCCGGCCAGCACGATCAGGCCGATCGCCCGCTCCGGCGCGCGGGCCAGCAGCGGGCCGAGCGTCTCGGCGGCGAGCCGGTCACCGCCGGCGAGCAGCAGGTAGGCCGTGCCCGTGCCGGTCGAGGCGAAACCGTGGCAGGCCAGGTGCAGGACCGCGCCGGCGCCCGGGGAGGACGAGACCAGCCAGTCCCGGACCTCGGCGGCGGTGCCCGGGCCGGTGGGGCTGACGCTGTCGTCGCGGCGGCGGCCGACGTAGCGGGCGCCGGGGTAGAAGGTGCGGCGGATCGCGTACGCCTCGACGCGCGCCGCCGGCAGGTCGTCGGCCACCCCGCCGGTGTCCGGGTCGCCGACGATCAGGCCGGTCGGCGCGAGCGGCACCGGCGGGAGCGCGGCCGCGTGGCACAGCATCCGCGCCGAGACCACCTGGGAGATCGCGGCCGACTCGATCGCGTACCGGCCGTCCGGGCGGCGGGCCGCCGGCCAGGGGATGAGCGCCAGCCGACCGGTCGGGACCAGCACAATCCGGGGTGGGCGCCCGGACGGCTGGTCCCGCAGGCGGGGCAGGTACTGGTCGACGATCGGGCCCATCGCGGCCCGCCACGCCCACCGGCACAACGCGTCCAGGCTGCCGGTGAACGCCGCGTCCGGCTCGTCGTCGGCCGGGCCCAGGTCCCGTCGCGCGGCGGTGCTCAGGTACCGCTCGACGTCGACGTCCTGGTCCAGGTGCAGGTTCGGCAGGGTGAGATAGGCGGGCGGGCCGTCGGCCGGGGCGAGCACCGCGTGCCCGGGTAGGCCGCGCTCGCCCGGGGCCAGGTAGACCAGCACGTCGGCGTCCAGCTTGCGCAGCGCCGCCCGGATCTCCGGCAGCTCGGGCGGGTCCAGCAGGGCCGCCATGCCCTGCCCGGTCAGCACCCGGAACGCCTCCCGGCGCAGCGTGGTCGGCAACCGTTCGGGGTCGCCCGAGGCCAGCGCGGCGTCCCAGCGCACCGCCAGGTCGGCCCGCCCGGCCGCGCGCAGCCGGGCCGGGACCCGGCCCACCTCGGTCGCGGCGAACAGGGCCAGGCCGCGGCCGGCGTCCAGCGCCCGGATCGCGCCGGCCGGGTCGCGGTCGTGCAGGCTGCGGCGGGCGAAGTCGAGCGCGTCCCGGCCCGCGTCGGCGGCCGCCATGGTCGCCCCGGCCAGGTCGGACTGGACCATCACGTGGAACGTGTGCCCGCGCATCGCGTCCTGCCAGGCCGGGGTCGGGGCGTGGCCGAGGCGCTGCTGCACGGCGTCGAGGATGTCGTTGATCAGCGACCAGTGCGGGTGGTCGGCGTCCCCGGCCAGCCGCCGGGCCTCGGTGATCACCGCCAGCGCCTCGTCCAGCCCGGCGGTCGAGTTGGTCACCTCGGTCCGCCGGAACAGGCCCATCGCGAGGCCGGCCAGGTGGAACGCGCGGTTGAGGTCGTCCGGCGGGGTCAGTGCGACCGCCTCGCGCAGGTGCCCGATCGCCGTCTCGATCTTCGCCGGGTCGGTCTCCTCGCCCCGGCCGAGCATCTGGGCCGCGGCGAACCCCCGGTGCAGGGCCCGGTCCTGATCGGTGGTCCAGTCCGTGCCGGGCGGCGTGGTGTCGCCGGCCAGCACGCCCAGGTGCTGCAGCGCCATGCCGCGCAGCGGATCGTCGGCCGGCAGCCGCTCGGCGGCCGCCCGGACCCGGCGCAGTGCCACGGCCGGGTCGGTGCCGCGCCGCCGCGCGTGCATCGCCTCGACGAGCGCGTCGATCAGCGCGAGCTGCGGCTCGAGCGGCAGCGACCGCGCGCCCGGGCCGGCCCGGGCGCGCATCGCCGCCAGTTGTTCCGGCAGCCGGCGGTAGGCCGACTCGTCGCCGTCGTGCAGGGCGGTCATCAGGGTGAGACCGATCCGGGCGGACTCGAGGATCGGGACGAACGGGGTGTCCGGGCCGGCCTCGGTGGCGAGCCGGTCCAGCTCGGCCAGGGCGGCGTGCGGGTCGGTGACCCGGTCGGCCAGGGTGTCCGCCATCAGCGCGGCGACCCGGGCGCCGGCCCGCAGACCGGGCCACTTGGGGGTGGCCGGCGGATCCGCCTCGGCGATCGCGAGCACCCGGGCCAGCCGATCCAGCGTCGTTAGATCTACCTGCAGGTTCGCCAGTAGCGGCCAGAGCAGGGCGGTGGCCAGGGTGCCACGGGCGGGCGCGTCGGCCGGCAACCGCTCCAGGGCGGCGACCGCCTCGATCGGGTCGCCGTTTCCGGAGGCGGCCAGCGCGATTGCGGCGTACGTCCGCAATTGCTGTTGATCTTGAAAGGTCACACCGTGCGGCCGTTCGTGAACACCTGGATCACCACGAGCAGCAGGGTGCCCAGGACCGCCGCGGTGAGCAGGCAGACCATCGCGACGCCGGCCACGTGGATGGCTCTGCGCCAGCGCCGGTACGGATTCACAGCCACCATCTCAGTGCACCCCGTTCCGGCCGAGCGTCCATTTGAGCAGGTCCCGCACGTGCGGATCGACGCCGTCCGCGGTGCTCCGGGCGGTGGTGTGGAAGTACCGCACGGTGCCGAACGACTTCTCGATCGAGCGCACCATGTTGGCCATCCCGACCCGGTCGGTCAGCCAGGCGCGGACGTCGTCGTCGAGGTCCGCGCAGATCGGCAGGCCCGTGGTCAGATCGCTCTTGGTGACCGCGACCGCCAGCGACGTGGCGGCGATCTTCACGCCCATCCCGGTCAGGTTCTCGAGCACCTGCTCGAAGATGTAGCTCGGCGGCTGCGACGAGCGGATCGCCTGGTAATCGCGCTGCGCCTGGGGTTCGAGGGAGTTCCAGACGTCCGGGATCGCGAACGGGTCGACCACGAACACGAACGCGTGCGCGTTGCGCAGGAAGAGCCGCAGCTGCAGCCGCGACGAGTCGGCGAAGTCCTCGCCGGGCGGGTCGTAGATGTGCACGAGCCGGCGACCGAGGTTGAACGAGTAGGCCCGGACCGCGTCCTCCGCGATCGTCTTGCCGGTGTCGCCGCGGGCGTCCAGGGCCGCCCGCATCCGGGTGAGGGAACCCGCGGTCGGCCCGTCCGCGGCGGTCGCGGCCAGCGTGCCGGTCATCGTGTCGGCCAGGGCCAGCATCATCCGGGTCTTGCCGGCCGTGGTCGCGCCGAGCATCGGCACCACGATCTCTCGCACGGTCCCGGCGCCCTCGGCCATCGGCGCCTCGCAGTGCGGGCAGTACGCGGTCATCTTGTGACTGCCGAGCAGCAGCAGCGTCGGCATCCGGTAGCCGCAGGCGCAGGTGCGGCGCAGCAGGCCGTACTTCCCGGGCCGGACGTCCTCGTGCCGGTGCGCGCAGCCCGGGTTCGGGCAGTCGTAGGCCGGATAGACCACCCGGTGATGACAGGCCGGGCAGGTCAGCTTGACCCCGCGCAGGTGCGACAGCCCGGAGTCCACCCCGCGCAGCGTGTAGAGCAGCCCCTTGGCCAGCACGAAGAGCAGGCCCCAGACGAGCAGCGCGCCGATCGTCACGACCACCATCACCAGCCCGGTGATCAGCGCGCCGACCACCACGCCGGCCGTGACGAGCACGCCGACGGCCTTCCGGTAGTTGTCCATGCCGTAGTAGAAGAACTGGTTCTTGATCCAGGTCCGGGTCTTCTCGGCCAGCTCCCGCATCTCCCGCACGGTCAGCTCGGCGAGATGCTGCATGTCCCGCCCGGCCGGCCCGGAGAGGTAGTGCACGTAGGCCGGCACCTCGCCCTCCTTGGGCACCGGGACCGGCAGCGCCTCGTCGCCCAGCGCCAGCCGGCTGGCCCGCAGGTAGGCGAGGGTGCCCAGGACCAGGAAGACGCAGCTGGCCACGGCCACCAGCGGGACGCCGACCACCACGAAGATGGCGGCGACCAGCACGTACCAGATGAGGGCGAAGACCATGTAGAACACCGGGCGCTCCTCGCTCAACGCCGGCGTGGCAGGAAGCGCCCGAGGCCGCGCGGCACCCGGGTCTCCCGCCACTCCGTGACGTGTTCGGCCAGTCCGTCGACTTTGCTCTGGGAGAGCAGCTTCTCCAGGGTGTCCAGGTCCCGGGACCGCCAGCGGGCGACGGTGGCGGTGAGCACCTCGTCGAGCTTGCGGGCGTGGTCCGGCTGGACGCCGGTGAACCGGTGGAACAGCTCGAAGGCGGTCGCCGCGGCGTCCAGGTCGGCCGCCTTCAGCTCCTCGGCCAGCTGCTCGCGGTAGTGCCGGCGGATCTCCGAGGGCACCTCCAGCAGCACCTCGGACAGCGTCCTGGCGTCCAGCCGGAGCAGCAGGCCGGGCAGCTGACCGCCGAGCCAGGCGCGGGCCGGCGGCTCGATCTGCCCGTAGTACGCGATCGCCTCGCGGGCCGACTTCGGCTTGCGGACCAGGTCCCGGGCCCGGCGCAGCTGCTCGACGTGGGCGCGGGCGGGCTCGGACAGCCGGCCGGTGAGCCCGTTCTCGGCGGCGAAGTCGCTCGCCGTGACGTAATGCGCCCAGCCGCCGGCCGGCACCCGGGTCGCCGACAGCACGTCGTCCAGCAGGCCGAGCAGCGCGTCCGACTCCCAGAACCGCTTCGGTACGGCCCGGACCGCCTCGGCCGCGTCGTCCAGCTGCCAGCCCTGCGGCCAGAGCGCGGCGACCACCGCCCGCTCCGGCGGCCCGGCGTCGGTGAGCCGCTTCAGGGCCGGGATCCGCTCGCGCGGGTCGTCGGCCGCGCGGGACACCGCGAGCAGTCGCCACAGTGGACGATGCGCCTTGAACTCCTCCTCCGGCACGGCGTCGCCGGCCAGCCGGACCAGGGCGGCCAGCACGCCGCGGGCCCGGGCGGCGAGCGCCTCGTCGAGCCCGCGGAGCAGGCCGCGCCGCAGGGCCGGGACGCTGCGCAGGACGGCCGGGGGCGGCTGCTCCGGGTCGGCCAGCAGCAGCGGGGTGATCAGGTCGTGGCCATAGCCCTCGAACTCGCCGTCGGAGAGCTCGACCCGGGTGCGTACGGCCAGGCTCAGCACGGCCACCGAGCCGGCGTCCGGCGCGGCCCCGTCGAGGCGGGTGGTGACCTGCTGACGGGCGTACTCCGCGCCGGCCCGGGTGGCCAGCCGGGGCACGTCGGCGGGCGCCGCGGCCGGGTCGCGCAGCAGCCGCTCGAACGCGCTGACCTCGGTGTTCGCGTGCAGGTCCGGGCTCTGCGCGCCGGCCGCGACGGCGACCAGGACCAGGCACTGCGGCAGGGTCAGCGCCTCGTGGTCGAGACACTCCTCGGCGATCTGGGCGACCGTCTCCGGCGCCAGCCGGGCCGCGTTGCCGGGCAGCCAGGCCAGGACCGCGGCCAGGTCACCGTCGTTGACCGGCAGCCGGGCGCAGAGCGCGGCGGACGCGGCCACCGGGTACCACCCGTCGAAGTCCCGTTCGGTGCCGGCGGCGAGCTGGTCGGCCAGCTCCCAGACCAGCCGGACGTCCTCGGCGCCGATCGCGGCCACCAGCTCGGCCAGCGGATGCTCGTCGCCGCCGGACTCGGCGCCACCGGCCAGATCGAAGACCGCGAAGCTGCGCAGCGCCGCGTCGGTCACGGTGAAATCGCTGGTCGGGACGGTACCGACGAGATGTTCCCGGCCGCGTCCGGGGCGGAACTGGTAGGTGGCGAACGCGAACCGGCCGACCATCGCCGGCGGCAGCAGCTCGCAGAGCGCGGCGATCCAGTGCGCGACGTCCGCGGTCCGCTCGGCCACCACGATCACCGGCCGGTCGCCGGTGACGATCGCCCGCTCGACCGCGGTCAGCATCCGCGCCACCCGGCCGCTGCGGCCTTCGGCCAGGAAGGCGTCGGTCCAGGCCGCTTCAAAGGCTTGCGACGGTACGGGTTCCAACTCCGGAAGCTCAGCCCCGCGCACCTCGTCCCGGGCCCAGAACGCCGCGCCCCAGAAGTCGATCGGCCGGGCCCCGCCCAGGTCCCGCGGGGTGACGCTGAGCGCGTGCACGAAGTAGTTCCCGAAGCGCTGCGAGTAGTCGTTGCCGATGAAGACGGTGTTCGCCAGGATCGCCGGCTCGCCGCCGCTGCCCGGCAGGTAGCAGAGGTTGACCGGGGTGGCGGCGAGCTGGTCGGCGGTCGGCTCGTAACCGATCGAGCGGGGTGGCTCGTACGACGTCGCCTGCTCCACCCGCCGCAGCACCGCCCCCGGCACGCCCGGGGTGGCCGCGTTGAACTGGAAGCCCGGGAAACCGGCCAGGCCGGACTCGCACGACGTGTAGTACATCTGCGGGACGCCCATCTCACTCCCTCCCCGTCTCGATCACCTTGAGCCGGCTGAGCAGCCACAGGAACGGGTCCTCCACCCGGTGCGGCTGGATGCCCGACTTGGCGACCCGCTGCCGGGCCTGCTGCGGCTCCTTGGCGGGCGGGACCGCCCCGAGCGCGGAGAGGCCGAAGTACCGGTAGGTGCGGTAGTGCTTGTGCAGCAGCTGGTCGATCTGCCCGCCGTCCCACTCGTGCAGCAGCGCCTGGACGTGATCGTGCAGCGCGCGGCTGTCCGGCTCGGGGAACCACGCGCCGTCCGGGGCCGGCTGGCGCAGCGGACTGTCCGCCGGGAGTGCGTCCCAGAGCGCGTCCACCTTGGAGAACGCGATCGCCACCGGGATGTCGATCATGCGGTTCGGGCCGACGCCGGGCAGTTTCTGCAGCACCTCGGTGACCCGGGTGAGGATGTTGATCGGGGTGTCGCCGACCGCCGCCTCGCGCTGCGACCGGTCCGGCAGCACGCCCGGGTCCAGGCCGAGGGTCTGCACCAGGCCGGGCACGGTCAGCGGGTCGAGCAGCACGATCAGGCCGTTCGCGCTGCTCAGGTAGCCGACGTTCTGCGCCACGCCGCGCGCCGACTCCAGGTCCTCGCCGGCGGTGTCGAAGAACGAGAGCACGGTGTGCCGCAGCGTGCTGCGGAACCGCTTGCGCTCGCCGAGCGAGAACTTGAAGACGAACGGCTGGCGGCCCTGCTCGTCGGCCCCGGCCGGCCGGGTGGTCACCGGGAGCACGCCCTCGGCGTAGAGCGCGTGTTCCTCGCCGCGGAACTCCTTGCGGGTCCGCTCGTCCGCCCCGACCACGGCCGCGTCGAACCGGCGGCCGACCCGGTGGATCAGCTCGTGCATCAGCACCGTGGTGTAGACCGACTTGCCGCTGAACTTGGCGCCGATCATCGCGATGATGTGCGTGTCGATCTTGCCGTAGTGCACCGGCAGCTGGGCGTGGCAGTGCGGGCAGATCTGGATCGTCGCGGTGTTCCGGCAGCGCTGACACACCGCGGAGAGCTTCCGGCCGTCGCCCTCGACCACCGGTGGCACCTCGTCCCGGTCGCCGAGCCGGACCCGGACCGGATCGGGCTCCGACACGCAGGCCGTGCCGTCGGCCGCCCGGGTTCCGCTGCAGCGGAACAGCATCTCCTTCTCGGCGAACGTCCGATAGCAGTACGGGCAGGTCAGTCGCGCCATGGTCAGCCGCTCCCCGGAATACCCTTGAGCACCACGTCCGACCCGCCGCCGGTGTGGTCGTCGACGAAACAGCCGAGCCGGTACGGCCCCCGCGCGCCCTGCACCGGCACCTCGACGGTCAGCGGCTGCCCGGGCTCCAGGCGCTGCGCCGGGATCCGCGCGACCGGCGTGCCCTGGTCCGCCCGCAGCGGCACCACCCGGCCCGGCGACTGCACCACGACCAGGTCGGGCAGCGGGCACGACTGGTCCGCGGTCAGCTCCAGCCGGGTCGTCCGCCGGAACACGCCGGCCTGGGTGAACCTGTAGTGCACCGGCACGCCGCTGCCGCCCACCCGGGCACTCACCGGGGTGCCGACGGTCTCGCCCTCGCCGTCCCGGCTGACCGTGGACACCGAGATCCGGACCGCCCGGATGCCGGTGGTGAGTTGCAGACCGCCGTCGTCGCGGTAGGCGCGCAGCCAGCAGTCGACCTGCTCGGCCCGCTCCGGCGAGCCGTCCTCCGGCCACCAGCGGACCCGGACCAGCGCGACACCCTCCGGCCAGGTCCAGCTCAGCCGCACCGCGGGGCCGACCCGGCGGGCCTGCAGGCCGGTGACCGGCGCGAGGTTGGTGACCGCGACGGTCGGCCCGACGACCACGCGCCCGCCGCCGACGCTGAAGGCGGTGACGAAGATCCGCCCGGCGGGCATCGGGAGGGTCAGCGCGGCGCGCCGGTTCAGCGCCGGATCGGTTCGACCCAAGACCTCTTTCCCGTACGACGTGAGCTCCGCCTGGGTGATCTGCACGCCCCGGCCCCACCGCGGACGATGGGCCGCCGAGCGCAACGTCACGTCCCCGCTCGCCGGGAGCGTCCAGGCCAGCCGCAGCCGGCCGGAATCCTGCCCGGGCAGCGGCTCCACGGCCAGGTCGGGCACCTCGGTCGGGGCGGCCTGCGGCGTCGCGGTCACGGTGACGCCGGCCGACAGCTCGGGGTAGCCGGCCCGGATCAGGTAGTGGTACTCGACCCCCGGTGGCAGCTCCTCGTCGGCGAACCCGTTGCGCCCGGCCTTGACCGGCACCCCGCCCGGCTCGCGCAGCACGGTGAAGCCGGTCGCGTCCGGCCGGGCCGTCCAGGTGACCCGGACACTCGACTCGTCGGCCACCGCGCTGACGCCGGTGACCTCGGGCAGCAGCGCCACCGGCCCGGCCGTGGCGCCCGGCGACCAGACGCCCGCCGAGCGGGTCGCGAAGACCGTGTAGTGCAGGTCGGTGCCGGCCGGGGCGCCGGGGTCGGCGAGCTCGTTGCCGTCCGTCCGGCCGACCACCGTGCCGTCGCCGGCCGAGCCGGCGGGCCGCTGCCGGGTGCGGACCACCTGGTAGGAGACGCCGCCGGTGCGCGCCGGGCTGGCCGTCCAGCTGACCGTGACCCGGTCGCCGGCCGCGGTGCCGGCCCGCACCGCCGGGACCGGTGGCGGCGCCAGCGTGCGCAGCCGACCGGCCAGGTCGGTGTCGTCGTCGGCCTCCCGGACCGCGGTGGTGAGCAGCTCGGCGGCGTGTTCCGGGCGGCCCTCGGCGAGCTCGTGCTGGGCCAGCGCGGCCAGGTCGTCCACCCGGCGGGCCGCCTCCCGGACCCGGTCGCGGACCTCCGCGCCCTCCCCGGCGGGCACGCTGAGCAGCAGCCGCTCGGCCGCGCGCAGGGCGCCGGCGACCAGCAGCTCCTCGATCTCGCCGGCCACGTCGCGCTGCTGCGGCGTGATCGCGCCCCGGTTCAGCACGGCGAGCGCGAAGTCCTCGGCCTCCTCGCGCTGCATGCCCAGCCGGGTCGCCTCCCGGGCCACCACCCGCACCCGGCCCAGCCCGGCGGCCGGGCGGACCGCCTCGGTCAGCTCCCAGAGCAGCAGCTGGGCCAGGCTGCCGTCGCGCAGCGCGCCGCTGAGGTTGGTCAGCAGGTCGTCGGTGGCGGTCTTGCGGTCGTCCTGCTTGCGCCGCTCGACGCGGGCGCGCACCCGGTCGAAGTCGGCGACGGTCAGCGGCCGCCCGGCGACCCGCAGGCCGTCGCGCAGGGTGAAGCTCAGATCCGGCCGCTCGTCGCCCAGCACGTGCAGGGAGAGCGGCAGGCCGAGGGTCCGGACACTGCGCTGGACCGCGCGGCCCTTGGCCGGCGGGCTCTCCGGCAGCGGCCACAGCTCGTCGATCACCCGGACCCGGCGCCGGGCCAGCAGCTCGCGCAGCTTCGCCTCGACCGGCGCGCCACCCAGCGGCGCGGCCAGCGCGGTCAGCGTGCTCGCCGCCACCACCGGGTCGCCGGCCAGCTCCTTGACGATCTCGTCGAGCGCCCGGCCGGTCTCCTGGACGACCCGTTTGCGCTCCTCCAGGAAGTGCTCGGCGGAGAGCCGGTCGCCCTCCCGGAGCTTCTGGTGCGCGGCGTTCAGCGCCTCGATGATCTTCTGGTAGACCCGCCGCTGGGTGCCCAGCTGCTGCCAGTACTTGACGACCGCGGTGACGTGCGCGTCGAAGGCGTCGTCGCCGCGGGGTGGCCGGCCGGGGTCGATGGCGTACCGCAGGAGGAGATCCGCCGGTGGGGTGTTCCCGTTGCGCCGGGCCGGATCCAGCACCTCCTCGCGGTACCGCTCAGCATCGAACATCGGCCGCCGCCGTCACGCCGAGACGTGGTAGCGGGCCACCGCGGACCGCGCCGCGTCCACCTGGTCGTCGGTCAGCCCGCCCTTGATCTGCACCTCGATGTGCAGGTCCCGACGGGTCTTCAGCTCGACCGCGTGCACCTTCAGCAGACCGTCGGCGGCCATCTGGAAGGTGATGTCGATCGGCGAGTTCGCCGGCAGCGGCGGCAGACCGCTGATCAGGCCCTCGGCGATGTGCTCGTTGTCGGCCAGCGCCTCCGACTCGACCGAGCCGGACTGCTCCCAGATCTCGATCGAGACCTCGACCTGATTCGGGTACGCCGTGCCGAAACGCTGCGGCTCGGTCTCGGCCGGCAACGGCGTGTTCGCCCGCAGCACGTGCTCGACCGTGTAGTGCTCGTCCCGGCCGCCGGCCTGGTTGACGACCTTGACGCCGAACGCCCGCGGGACCACCGTGGCGACCCGCTTGCCGGCCAGCGCCCGCACCTTCTCCACCGGGATGTTGAGCTGCTCGGCGACCTCCTCGACGAGCGCGGCCGGGGCCTCGCCGCCGCCCTCGGGCAGGTGCACCTTGAGCGACTCGATCAGGGCGTACCGGGCCGCGCCCTTGGCGACGGCCAGGTCCGGGTCGTGCATCCGCGGTTTGAGGCCGAGCGACTCCAGCGCCGTGGTGACCGCCGGCATCCGGCTCGAACCGCCGACCAGCAGCACGTCGTCGAACTCGGTGATGCCCCGCTCGGCGGCGGTCCGCAGGGTCCGCTCGGTGATCGTGACCGTGCGGGCCAGCAGCTCCGAGGTGAGCTCGTCGAACTTCTCCCGGGTGACCTCGATCTGCGAGGTGTCGCCGCCGAAGCGGGCGTTGAACCGGCGGCTCTGCATCCGGCTCAGCTGCTTCTTGATGTCCTCGGCGCCGGCCGCGAGCTCCTGCAGGAACTCCTCGTCGTCGGCGGCCTGGGTCTCCGGGTGCTCGGCCTGGAACTGCTCCAGCAGGAACTCGGCCAGCCGGTCGTCCCAGTCGGCGCCGCCGAGGTGGTGGTCACCGTCGGTGCAGACGACCTGGATCTCGTCGGGCGAGATCTTGATGACGGTGGTGTCGAAGGTTCCGCCGCCCAGGTCGTACACAAACAGGGTTTTTGTTCCTCCGGTGTTGATCGCGTCGTAGTGCAGCGCCGCCGCGACCGGCTCGTCCACGATGCTCAGCACGTTCAGCCCGGCGATCTCACCGGCCTTGCGGGTGGCGTTGCGCTCGGCGACCCCGAAGTAGGCCGGGACGGTGATCACCACGTCGTGCACCGGCTCGCCGAGATTCTCCCCGGCGGCGTCGGCCAGCTCGCGGAGGATCAGCGCGGAGATCGACTCCGGGGTGTGCGTCTGCCCGTGCACGGTGATCTCGAACGACTTGCCCATCTGCCGCTTGATCAGCGAGACCACCAGGTCCGGCTGGATCTTGGCGACCGCCTTCGCCTCCTTGCCGACGACCACGTTGTCCGGGCTCTCGAAGTAGACGACCGACGGCGTGGTGTCGTCGCCGGGCCGGTTCTTGATGATCGCCGGGCGGCCGGTGTCGTCGATGTGGGCGACGCAGGAATACGTCGTACCCAGGTCGATGCCGAAGGTGGCCATGGGTCACTCGCTTCCGACGGGGTCAGGATGGTCATCGGCCAACGCCAGATCGATCGCGTCGTCCGGGGCAGGGGGCGCCTGGTAGCGGTGGATGCGGGCGCGGGCGGCGCGGCGCACCTTGCCAGTCTCGATCTCCAGCAGGCCGGCGGAGAGCGGCTCGGCGACGGTGGCGTCGAGGCTCGGATCCGCGGTCGGCACGGCACCGGCCGGCGCGTGCCGCCCGGTGGTGAACGGCTCGCCGGCGACCGCCGGGAACAACTCGTAGCCGCAGCGGTCGACGGCGAGCGCGACGTCGTCGGCGAAGCCGGCCATCAGTTTGGCGGCGCGCGGGTCGTCGGCGCTCAGGCGCTGGGCCTCGCGGGCCATCGCGTCGTGCAGCCGCAGCAGATCGGAGACGACCGGCTCCAGGATCACCCGGCGCAGGCCGTCGCGGAACTGCTGGTTCTCCTCGTGCAGCCGGTCGATGATCGACTCGCGGTGGGCCGAGCGCCGGTGGAACTCGGCCAGCTGCGCCTCGACCCGCTCCAGGCGGCCGAGCAGCGGGTCCGGATCGGCGTCTTCCGGCTCACCGGCCGACCCGTCTTGGTCTACCGGGCTTCCGTCCACGCGCTCGTCTGGGTTTACGGGGGTTTCGTCCACGCGCCATTGCCTCCCGTGAGCCCCGCCGTCACTGTCAGTTTTGGAACGTAACGGGTCTTCGTGGGTAGCGCCATGCCCGGGTGTGTCCGGATGCCGCTTTTATGGGCGACAGCGTAGTCGGCTCAGTCCATTCTGTGGGGTTCTCAGGGGAGGACGACGCAGCGGCGGCAGCGGGCCTCGTAGGTGTACGTCCCGTCGTCCGGCAGTGCGGTCGACGGGGCCAGCTCCCGGATGAACGGCTTGCCGTGCTCCAGCACCTGGGTGTGCGTCGCGTCCAGCGACCGGCAGACGTCACAGACCGCCCGGCGGTAGATCACCTTCTCCGGCGCCAGCTCGAACAGCGCCCGGACCGGCGCGAACAGCTGCCCCCGGTGGTCCAGGTCGATCCCGGCGACGACCACCTTGACCCCGTTGCGGACCGCCACGCCCAGCTCGGCGATGTCGTCCACGGTGAACATGTGGATCTCGTCGACGCCGATCACCTCGATGGCGCCGTCGGCCGCGCCGGCCAGCGTGTGCACCTTCACCGTCTCCAGGCTGCCGCCGGATCGCGAGGTCACCGCGGTGTCCCGGCCGTGCCGGGCGGACTGGTAGATCCGGTGCGGGATGCCGGTGTGCTGCAGCGGTGACAGCAAGCTGATCATCTCGAGCGACTTGCCGCCCTTCATCGGGCCGAGGATCACGGTCAGGTCCATGACCGGGAAGCCTGCCACCAGCAGATGTAGCGCAGGTCTCGGCCCTCGGCCGGCCGGTCGAAGATTACGCAGAGTGATCTGTGCCGGGCCTGTGACCTGCCTGCGAATACTCAACGTGGTGGAGTTCACCCCGGTTCAGCGCTGCATTGCTCACTCTGCGATCGCCGGTGGTCGGCGCTCGGTGAACGCCATTGACCGATACACAGTTCGAGTTAACCGGTCAGACATTTTCGGGGTCCATTAAGGGAAAGCCGTTCCCGGTCGTGCCCTGGTGTCCGAATCTCGCGATCCAGTACGAGACGAAAAGGCCATTGCCCCGCGATCAATGACCGGCCGGGTTGCCGTAATGGCTGGACAGCGCGACCAATCGGCACCCACCACCTGTGGAAACGAAAGTAAATGCCCGTTTCGTTCTCGGTCGATCGTCCCAGGTCCAGGGGGCCGGAGGGATGGCTGTGGGTAGTGCGCAGTGGGTTGACTTTCTGTGTCTGGACTTCGACAAATCAGCTCGTAATGTGTGGATCGCGAGTCGTTCGGCTCGCTCCCCGACGGCCCGCCGGTGATCCGGGGGAATCCATTTTCGTTAATTCTTCGGAGTTCTTTCATGCGTGGAAAACGGTCCGGCCGGAAGGCGTTCGACAATGCGCCGACGGTGGTCCGCCACGGTGCCGAGGCGATTGACGGACGGTCGGCCGGCGGGATGTCGCGGTATCCCGGGAGCAGACCATGAAGGTGCTCGTCACAGGCGGGGCCGGCTACATCGGCAGCACGGTGGCGTCGGCCTGTATCGACGCCGGCATCACGCCGGTCATTCTGGACAATCTCTCCACCGGCAGCGCCGACTTCGTGCAGGACCGGATCTTCTACCAGGGCGACGTCGGCTCGTCCCGGCTGCTGGCGCAGATCTTCGCCGACCACCCGGACATCGAGGCGACGATCCACTGTGCCGCGCTGGCCTCGGTGGAGGACTCGGTCCGCGACCCGCTCGCCTACTACCGCGAGAACGTGGCCAAGACGACCACGCTGCTGGAAGCGCTGCTGGCGTACGGCTGCCACCGGCTGATCTTCAGCTCCTCGGCGGCGATCTACCGGGCCGACGGGCAGCCGGCCATCAGCGAGTCGGCGGCGATCGGGGCGACCAGTCCGTACGGGCGCACCAAGGTAATGGCCGAGCAGATGTTCGCCGACGTCAGCGCGTCCAGCCCGCTTCGGGTGATCTCGCTGCGCTACTTCAACCCGATCGGGGCGGACCCGCGGATGCGCAGCGGACGGCCGGGCGGCCGCAGCACGCACGCCCTGGGTCTGCTGATCCAGGCGTACCAGCACGGTGCTCCGTTCAAGATCCTCGGGGACCGGTACGAGACCCGGGACGGCACCGGACTCCGCGACTACGTCCACGTCTGGGACCTGGCGCTCGGCCACGTCGCGGCGCTGCGCCGGTTCGACACCCTGCTGCCGCCGCACGGCGAGCACCGCTACGAGGCGATCAACCTGGGCAGCGGCAACGGCGCGACAGTGCGTGAGCTGGTCGCGGCGTTCGAGAGCGTGGTCGGCCGGCGCGTCCGGGTGCAGCAGGTGGGCCCGCGTGCCGGGGACGTGCCGGGCGCTTACGCCCGCACCGACAAGGCCACCGAGCTGCTCGGCTGGCACCCCACCCTGACCCTGCCCGACGGCATCCGCTCGGCCCTGGAGTGGGCCGCGAGCGAGGCCGGCAAACACCACGTGCTCGTCCCGGTCCAGAACTGACGAGCGATCCGAACCCCGCCAACACCACCGCGCCACCAGTGCGCCCCGACGAAGGAACTCGCGATGAGAACGCTTTCGATTGTCATCCCTGCCTTCAACGAGGCGGAGAACCTACCCCCGTTGATGTCGACCATTCCGCTGCGCGAGCTCGAGGCCGCCGGCTGGCGGACCGAGATCGTGGTGGTGGACAACAACTCCACCGACGGCACCGGCGAGCTGGCCCAGCGCCTCGGTGCCCGGGTCGTCCACCAGCCCGAACGTGGCTACGGGAACGCGTACCACGCCGGTCTGAACGCCGCCTCCGGTGACGTGATCGCCACCGGGGACGCCGACTGCACCTACCCGTTCGACGCCCTGCCCGGCCTGCTCACCGAATTCCACAAGCACGAGCTGGAGTTCATGACGACGAACCGGCTGCTGCCCAGCAACCGGCAGGCGATGAAGGTCTCGCACACCGTCGCCAACCACTTCCTCAGCGGGATCAGCCGCACGCTGTTCCGCAACGACGTGCGGGACTCGCAGTCCGGCATGTGGATCTTCCGGCGGTACGTCTGGGAGCGGCTGAACGTGAAGTCCGGCGGCATGGCGTTCTCCCAGGAGATCAAGAACGCGGCGATCACCGCGGGCTTCCGCTACTCCGAGATGCCGATCGAGTACCGCCCGCGCGGCGGCGAGGTCAAGCTGAACGCGCTGCCGGACGGGGTGGCCAACCTGCGCCAGCTGTTCGAGCACCGGTTCCGCAAGACCCTGGGCGTCCCGGTGGTGGGACACCACCAGCGGCCGCAGCACGAGGACGCGTCGGCCGGGCGCCTGGGCGCCGTGTGACGACCTACGGGACCCCGCCGCCCGCGCCGAAGCGGGCGGCGCCGCGGCCCCGGCACCTGGCGCGGTTCACCCCGGCCCTGGTGGTCGTGCTGGCGCTGATCGCCGCGCTGGTCTCGCCGGGCGTCCGGACCGTGCTGCGCGAGTCGTTCACCCGGATGCCGGCCGAGTACACCGAGCTGTACTTCAGCGCCACGCCGAGTCTCAGCGGGACCGGCGCGAAGGCCCGGATCGCCGTCCCGGTGGGGCTGCTGCACCACGGCGCGGCCGGCGCCACGTTCGTGGTCCGGGCGCAGGTGTCCATCGCGGACGGTAAGGCCGGACCGGCCGCCGAGGCGAGCGTGACCGCCGCGCCGGAGAGCCCCGAGGCGACCGTGCTGACCGTCACGGTGCCCGCGGCGGCCACCGCGTACGACGTGAACGTGACCCTGCCGGGCCACGCACAGACCTTGCACTACCAGCTCAAGAGCTAAGGACAGCCCCGTGACCAACTCCTCGAACCCGCCTCGCGTCGTGGTGACCACGAGCTGGGACGACGGGCACCGGCTGGACCCGAAGCTGGCGGAGCTGCTGGACCGGTACGGCGTCGTCGGCACGTTCTACATCTCCCCGCGCAACATCGAGTTCGCCCCCGGTGACCACCTCAGCCACCAGGGCGTCCGGGAGCTCGGCGAACGGCACGAGATCGGCGGCCACACCCTCTCCCACCAGCGGCTCCCGTTGATCACCGACGCCGCGGCGGAGGAGGAGATCCGGGCCGGCAAGGACGAGGTCGAGCAGATCATCGGCGCCCCGGTGCGGACGTTCTGCTACCCGCGCGGCGAGTACCACGCGACGCACGTCCAGCAGGTCAAGGACGCCGGCTTCGGCCTGGCCCGGACCGTGCGCCGGCACTCGCTCGGGATCGGCGACCCGTTCGAGGCGGTGACCACGGTGAACGCGTACGCGCACCGGGTCGACGTCCCGCAGGTGCTGCAGATGGCCGAGTTCAACCCGTTCACCGCCGGCAAGCTGTTCCTGAACTGGGACGACTTCGCCATCGCGTGGTTCGAGAAGTGCCTGCGCGAGGGCGGCGTCTACCACCTGTGGGGACACAGCTGGGAGGTCGAGGCCCGCGGCGACTGGCAGCGGCTGGAGCGCGTCCTCGACCACATCAGCCGCCGGCCCGGCGTCGAGTACGTCGCCAACGCCGCGCTGATCCCCAGCGAGAACTGAGCCGATGAGCAGCAGCATCACGCAGATCTCGCCGTACTACCCGCCGCACCTGGGCGGGATGGAGCGGGTGGTGGAGAACCTCGCCGTCCGCCTCGGCCGGGACCACGACGTCACCGTGCTGACCACCACGCTCGGTGCGGACGGCGCCCCGCGCCGCTCGGCCGACGGCCGGCTGCGGGTGCGCCGGCACCGCTCGTGGGAGTTCGCGCACACCCCGATCTCGCCCGGTCTGCTGCTCGGTCTGCTGCGCACGCCCCGGGACACGGTGCTGCACCTGCACAGCGCGCACGCCCTGATCCCGGAGGCGCTGGCGATCCTGGCCCGGCTCCGCGGCCAGCGGTTCCTGCTGCACTTCCACCTGGACGTGGACTCGTCCGGGCCGCTGGGCCGGCTGCTGCCGTACTACAAGAAGCACTTCTTCGGCCGGGTGATGCGGGCCGCCGCCGGCGTCCTGGTGCTCACCGACAGCCAGGCCGACTTCGTGGCCACCGCGTACCGGGTGCCGCGCGAGCGGATCCACGTGATCCCGAACGGCGTCGGCGAGGAGCACTTCCGGCCGCCGCGCCGGGCCCGCGCCGCCGGTGAGCCGCTGCGCCTGCTGTACGTCGGCCGGCTCAGCCCGCAGAAGAACGTCACCCGCCTGCTCGACGCGCTGGCCCGCTGCACGCAGCCGATCCAGCTGACCGTGATCGGCGACGGCGAGCAGCGCGAGCTGCTGACCGCGCACGCGGCGGCGCTGGGCCTGCGCGACGTCACGTTCGCCGGGTCGCGGCTCGGGGCCGAGCTGCGCGACGCGTACGCCGCGGCCGACGCGTTCGTGCTCCCGTCCGACCGGGAGGGCATGCCGCTGGTCGCGCTCGAGGCGATGGCCTCCGGTCTGCCGATCGTGGCGACCGCGGTGCCCGGCAACATCGAGCTGCTCAGCGGCGTCGCGGTGCTCACCGAGCCGGACCCGGTGGCGCTCGCCGCCGGGCTGGACTCGGTCGCCGCCGACCCCGTGCTGTTCGAGCGCCTCGCGGCCCGCAGTGCCGAGGTGGCCGCGTCGTACACCTGGTCGGTGGTGGTCGAACGGGTGAAGGCCGCCTACGCCAAGGCGCTGGCATGACCAGCACCCTGGTGGGCGAGCGGACCCGGATCATCCACCCGAGCCGGCACCGGTCGTCGACCCAGGAACTCCTCGGGCGGCAGGCCCGGCGGCTCGGCCGGCAGTGGCCGCTGCTGCTGATCACGCTGGTCGCGGCGCTGCTCGAGATGCTGCCGGTGCCGGTCGTGGTGCACGCGGTGGCCGGGCTCTGGCTGCTGTTCGGCGCGCCGATCGTGCTCGGCTACCCGCTGGCCGACCGGGTGCTGTCGACCCGGGAGGGCCGGCTGATCCTGGCGATCGGCGGCGCGGTGCTCGGCGACATCGTGGTGGCGCTGCTGGTCAACACGGTGCTGCCGTGGGCCGGCGTGGTGCGGCCGCTCACCCGGATCCCGCTGACGTTGGCATCGGTGCTGTTCATCGTCGTGCTCGCGGTGCTGTCGCCGGCCCCGGCGCGCTGGGTCCGCCCGCGGATGATGCCGGGCCTGCCACCGGTCCTCTACCTGGGCGGGCTGGCCCTGGTGCTCTCGATCGCCGCGCCGATCCGGCTCAACAACGGGCTGGGCAGCGGGGTCGCGATCGCCGCGCTGCTGGCCGTCGCCGGGTTGATCACGTTCCTGTTCGTGCGCCGCCGCAAGCATCTGCCCGCGGTCACCGGCGCCGGGATCTTCTTCGTCGCGCTGTCCCTGGTGCTGATCACCTCGCTGCGCGGCTGGTACATCACCGGGCACGACATCCAGCGCGAGTACGGGGTCTTCCAGCTCACCTTCGACGCCGGGCACTGGAACATCGCGGCCTTCCGGGACGCGTACAACGCCTGCCTGAGCATCAACCTGTTCCCCACCTCGGTCGCGCAGCTCACCGGCATCTCCGGGGTCTACGTCTTCAAGGTCGTCATCCCGGTGCTGTTCGCGGTCGCTCCGGTGGCGCTCTACCGGACCGTCCGGCACACCGCCCCGCAGTCGATCGCGGTGCTGTCGGCGGTCTACTTCGTGGCCTTCCCGACGTTCTTCACCGACATGGCCTTCCTGGGCCGGCAGGAGATCGCGTTCCTGCTGCTCGGCTGCCTGCTGTTGCTGCTCGCGGACACCGGGCGGCCGTTGCGGGACCGGCGGATCGCGAGCACCGTGCTCCTGGTCGGCATCGTGCTGTCGCACTACTCCACGACGTACGTAATCCTCGGCATTTTTGGTTTGGCCTGGTCTTTGGGTCTGGTCTGGCGGCTGGTCGCGCGGCGCCGGGGCGGCTTCGGCCGGTTCTCCGCGCCCAAGCTGATCACCTGGTGGATGATCGTCGTCGGCGCGGTCGCCGCCGTCCTCTGGACCGGCCCGGCCACCGACACCGGTCAGCAGGCCCGGATCACCGCCACCGCGACCGTGCTGGAGCTGTTCGGCAAGAAGTCGGCGACCGGGTCCTCGGACACCGGTTACAGCCTCTTCGGCGGTGAGAAGATCACCACGGCGGATCGGCTCACCGATTACGCGGCGACGACCGAGGCGCGGACCGAGAAGGCCCGCTCCGAGGGCGACTATCTGCCGTTGAGCGCCATCGACAAGTTCCCGATCACCGCCGCTGAGCAGGCGAACATGCCGCTCACCGCGATCGGGCGGATGCTGGCCGGAACCGGTCTGGACGTCGTCGGGCTGAACACCCTGATCCGGCTGTCGGTGGCCCGGCTGCTGCAGGTGCTGTTGCTGCTCGGCGTGATCGTGACCGTTTTCGCCCGGCGCCCGGTGTTCCGGCCGAGCTCCGATCAGGTGTTGATGAGTCTCGGCTCGCTGGGCCTGATCGCGATCCTCACCGTGCTGCCCGAGCTCTCCGTCGACTACGGCGTGCTGCGCGCCTTCCAGCAGGGCCTGTTCTTCTTCGCGCCGTTCATCGCGGCGGCGTCCGTCTGGGCCTTCCGCTGGGCCGGGAAACGGGCCACCGGGCTGGCCTTCGGGATGGCCCTGGTGCTCTTCCTCGACCTGGTCGGCGTGGTGCCCAAGCTGCTCGGCGGGTATCCGCCGCAGCTGCACCTGGCCAACGCCGGGCAGTACTACGACATCTACTACCTGCACCCGGAGGAACGGGCCGCGATCACCTGGATCCACGACCACGCCTCCGAGGTGGAGCGCGAGCAGGTGCAGTCCGAGGTCCAGACCGACCGGTACACCTTCGGCCGGGCGGAGAGCCTGCTGCCGGGCCGGGCCGACCACGACATCTATCCCACCCTGATCGGCGCGGACACCTACGTCTTCCTCGGCTTCACCACCGTCCGCAAGGACGAGTCGACCGTGTTCTACCGCGGTGACCTGGTCACCTACCAGTATCCGATCGGGCTCCTGGACGCCACCAAGAACAAGGTCTACAGCAGCGAGGGCTCGGAGGTGTACCGGTGAAGGTTCTGCTGGTCAGCCACTACTTCCCGCCGCACCTCGGCGGCATCGAGAACGTGGTCGCCGAACAGGCCCGGCACCTGGCCGCGGCCGGCGCCGAGGTGGTCGTGCTGACCACCGGACGGCCGGGCGGCATCGAGCGGCTCAGCGACGGCGTCCGGGTGCTCCGGGTGCCGGCCTGGGACGGCCTGCAGCAGCGGGCCGGGATCCCGTTCCCGGTGCCGGGTCCGCGGCTGCTGACCTCGGCGCTGCGCTGGGCGCGCTGGGCCGACGTGGTCCACGTGCACGACGGCGCCTACCTGACCTCGTGGGCGGCCGGGCTCGCGGCCGCGGTGACCCGCACCCCGATGGTGATGCACCAGCACGTGGCGATCGTCGACCACCCGGCGACCGTGGTGCGGCTGGTCCAGCAGGCGGTGTGGGGCACCGCCGGGCGGCTGATGCTGCGCCGCGCCGAGCGGGTCTTCGTCCTCAATGACTCGGTCGCGGCTTTTGTCGAGAGTTACGGCGGCCGCGTCGAGCACCTGCCGAACGGCGTCGACACCACCCTGTTCACGCCGCTCGGTGACAAAGACCTGGCCCGGAAGCGGCTGGGTCTCCCGGCGGACCGGGTGCTGGTGCTCTTCGCCGGGCGGCTGGTGCCCAAGAAGGGGTACGACCTGCTCACCGCGGCCGCCGGCCCGGAGTACGACCTGGTCTTCGCCGGCGAGGGGCACGACGGGGTGCCGGCCTCCGGACCCGGGGTGCACCACCTCGGGCGGCTCGACCCGGTCCGGCTCGCCGAGGCGTACCGGGCAAGTGATGTCTTCGCTCTTCCCTCGACCTCCGAGGGCTTTCCGCTGACGGTTCAGGAGGCAATGGCGTGCGGCCTGCCCGTGGTCACCACCGACGATCCGGGGTACGCCTCCTACCGGCTCGACCGGGAGCGGGTCCGCCTGCTGCCCCGGGACGCCGCCGTGCTCCGGGCGACGCTCGCCGAGCTGGCCGGCGATCCGGCGCTCCGGGACCGGATGGGCCGGTGGTCGCACTCGTACGCGACCGGCAACTTCTCCTGGCCGGCGCACGTCGGCGTGCTGCTGGACCGGTACCCGGCCACCCGCGAGGTGGTGGGGCGGGGATGAGCCACGCCCAGGTCATGGAGCGGGTCGGACTGCGCGACCGGATCGGCGAGCTGCGCCACGACCCGCTGGTGCAGAACTCGGTCTTCCTGATGCTGATCACCGCGCTCGGCGCGGGCTCCGGCTTCGTCTTCTGGCTGATCGTGGCCCGGCTCTACCCCACCGCGCAGGTCGGGCAGGCGTCGTCGCTGCTCTCCAGCGTCGCGCTGCTCTCCTACTTCAGCCTGTTCGGCTTCAGCACCTCGGTGATCCGGTTCCTGCCGACCAGCCGGAACCCCGCCGAGGACACCAGCACCTCGATCTCCGCGGTCACCGTCTGCAGCGTCGTGATCAATTTCGGGTACGTGGTGATCGGCCCCTGGCTGGCCCACGACCTGGGCTTCATCCACGACTCGATCACGCACGTGCTGCTCTTCGTGCTGCTCGCCGGGGGCGCCGCGGTCAACCTGCTGACCGACTCGATCTTCGTGGCGGCCCGGGCCACCAAGGCGAACCTGCTGATCAACGGCGTCCTGATGAGCGTCGCCAAGCTGGCCCTGCCGGCCGTGGCGGTCTCCTTCGGCGCCTTCGGGATCTTCGCGGCCAGCGGCGTCGCCTCCACGCTCGCCGCGGTCGTCAGCATCGTGGTGATCCGCCGGCACCTGCGCATCCGGGTCCGCGCGCACATCTCCTGGACCGCGCTGCGGACCATGCTCAACTACTCGCTGAGCAGCTACCTCTCCGGCGCGCTGAACCTGATCCCGCAGATCGCCCTGCCGATCATCGTGTTGCACCAGCTGGGGCCGGTGATCGCGGCGGTCTACTTCGTGGCGTTCCAGATCTCGAACCTGGTCAGCTCGGCGTCGTACGCGATCGGCGAGTCGACGTTCGCCGAGGGCGCGCACGAGAGCCGCTCGCTGCGGGCCCTGGCCAAACGCTCGGCCGGGCTGATGGCGGCGGTCACCGTCACCGCCGTTCTGCTCGTGACGGCGCTGGCCGAGCCGATCCTGCGGCTGTTCGGCGCGGAGTACGCCGACACCGGCACCACCACGCTGATCATGTTCACCGTGGCGTCGCTGGCCGTCGCGTTCAACACCTGGACCAGCTTCCTGCTCCGGGTGACCAATCAACTGCAGTCCCTGCTGGTGGCGAACATCGCGTACCTGATCACGGTGCTCGGCCTCGCCGTCTGGATGGTGCCGCAGGGACTGAACTGGGCGGCCATCGCCTGGGGCGCCGGCAACCTGGTCAGCGGCCTGGTGGCCGCGATCGCCCTGATGGGCCCGCCGTTCGGCAACGTCAACTGGGACGAGTGAGATGCGGATCCTGCAGGTCGTCAACATCGGCTTCGAGGCCGGCGGCGCGGAGAAGAGCGTCCGCCTGATCACCGACGGGCTGCGCGCCCGCGGGCACCAGGTCGAGGTGGTCGCGACCGACATGCTGGCCGACGGGCACGAGATCTTCGCCGATCACCTGGTGCCGTCGATCAGCGGCTCGGCGCCCCGGCGGTTCGCCGGTTACTTCTGGCACGGTACGGCGTACCGGCAGGTCCGCGAGATCGTCGACCGGTTCCGGCCGGACTGCGTCCACCTGCACACGCACGGCGAGTTCAGCCCGGCCGTGCTGCCCGCGACGGCCGGTCGGCCCCGCCTGCTCACCGTGCACGGCCCGGAGGACTGGACGCTGAACCTGCTGCGCTGGAACCTGGCCAGCGCCACCGGGCGGGGCGGGCTCTCCGCCGGGGACCGGGCCCGGTACGCGTACCTCCGGTTCGTCCAGCGCCCGGCCTACCGGGCCCGGCTGCGGCACGTCGACCGGATCCTCACCCCGAGCCGGTTCTTCGCCGACAGCGTGGCCGACGACGTCGGCACCGCCCGCACCCACGTTCTTCCCAACGGCATTCCGCGTACGGCGTCCCCGACGCCCGTCCGGGACAGCACGCACGTCCTGTTCGTCGGCCGCCTCGAACACGTCAAGGGCGTCGACGTGCTGCTCCGCGCGTTCCGCCAGGTCGTCGCCGAGCATCCGGCGGCCCGGCTGACCGTGGTCGGCGACGGCGCCGACCGGGCCCGGCTGGAGGCCGAGAACGCCGACCTGGGCGTGACCTTCACCGGCTGGCTCCCCGCCGAGGGCGTCGCCGAGCGGGTCGCCGCGAGCTCGGTGGTGGTGCTGCCGTCGCTCTGGCCGGAGAACTTCCCGACCGTGGCGCTGGAAGCCCTGCAGGCCGGCCGCGCGCTGGTCGCCTCCCGGGTCGGCGGGCTGCCCGAGCTGATCGGCCCGGACAACGGCCTGCTGGTCCCGCCGGGCGACCCCGACGCGCTGGCCACGGCGCTGAACATGCTGCTCGGGCGGCCCGAGGTGCTGGCCGGGCTGGGCGCCGGGTCGGCCGCGCGCGCCGCCCGGTACGACGCGGACACCTTCCTCGATCTCCTGGAACACCACTACGAAGAGGTATGCGCGTGACCGCGATCCTTCTGGCCACCCCGTACTACCCGCCGAACCTGGGCGGGGTCCAGCAGTACGTCTGGAACCTCGCCCGCCAGCTGCGCAAACGGCACGACTGGCGGGTCGTCGTGGTGACCACCGCGGAGCCCGGCGTCGCCTACCGCCGGGAGGTCGACGCGGACGGGGTGACCGTGCACCGGTTGCCGTCGCTGCGGCGGATCTCGAACACCCCGGTCGGCACCGGCTGGACCGGCGCGATCCGCCGGATCATCCGGGACGAGAAGATCGACCTGGTCAACGCGCACGGGCCGGTCCCGCTCTTCGCCGACCTGGCCCGGCGGGCGGCCGGCGACGTGCCGTTCGTGCTGACCTATCACGCCGGGCGGATGCGCAAGGGCAGCCTCGCGCCCGACCTGGTCCTCGCGACCTACGAGGGCATGCTGCTGGCCAGCACCGTCCGGCGGTCGCAGGAGCTGATCTGCGCCTCCGAGCACGTCGGCGATGACCTGCCGAAACTCTTCTCCGGGCGGCAGACGGTGATCGAGCCCGGGGCCGACCTGGACCTGTTCCGGCGCACCCCGGTGCCGCCGGAGCAGCGGATCGTGTTCTCCGCCTCGCTGGAGAAGGCGACCGCGTACAAGGGGCTGGCCGACCTGCTGCACGCCGTGGCGCGGCTCGCCCCGAGCCTGCCGGACGTGCACCTCGAAGTGGCCGGCAGCGGCACCGCCGAGCAGGACTACCACGAGCTGGCGCGGCGGCTGGGGATCAGCGAGCGGGTCACCTTCGCCGGCTATCTGAGCGGGGAACGGCTGGCCGAGGCGTACCGGCGGGCCCGGGTGCTCTGCCTGCCGACGC
Organism: Actinoplanes sp. L3-i22; assembly: GCF_019704555.1. Classification (NCBI taxonomy): domain Bacteria; kingdom Bacillati; phylum Actinomycetota; class Actinomycetes; order Micromonosporales; family Micromonosporaceae; genus Actinoplanes; species Actinoplanes sp. L3-i22. The sequence goes on along the minus strand of NZ_AP024745.1, from coordinate 11,805,764 downwards.
ACTTCGACAACTACCCCACCGTGATCGTCGAGGCGATGGCGACCGGCCGCCCGATCGTCGCCACCCGGGTCGGCGCGATCCCGATGTTCGTCAGCGAGGGCGGCAGCGGGCTGCTGAACGAGCCGGGCGACATCGACGCGCTCACCGGCTCGCTGCGGACCGTGCTCACCGATTACGACCTGGCGGCCCGCCTCGGCGCGACCGGCGCCGACTTCGTCGCGGCGAACCTGTCCTGGCAGCACCAGTCCGACCGGCACGTCGCCGTCTTCCAGCGCGCGATGGCCGGCGGCCGCACCGTCTCCCGGACCGAGGCCTCCCGCCAGGGGTGACGGACCGGGAGTGGGGGACAGTGCCCGCGCGGGCACTGTCCCCCGAAGTTCGGCGGGGCCGGGACGCCGGCAGCCCGGTTTCCGGGTCGGCGGTCAGTCGCAGAGCGCGTCGTCGACGGTGGCCAGGACCTGGGTGGCGGCCTCCTCGCTCTGCGGCAGGGAGGTGACGGCGACCGACGCGGCCCGCCCGTCCGCGGTGACCTCGGTGCGGGTCTCGTAGCCGGGGATGTCGCCGCCGTGGCCCCACGCCACGCCGCCGCAGCTGAGCGGGAAGCGGATCAGGCCCAGACCGTACGCGGCGCCGGGGAACAGGTCGGCGGGGACGGTCTTCTCCATCTCGGCGAGCTGGGCCTTGGGCAGCAGCTTCCCGTGGATCAGGGCGCTGAAGAAGGTGTTCAGGTCGGACGGGGTGCCGATCATCTGGCCGGCCGCCCAGCCCCAGGACGGGTCGAGGTCGGTGATGTCGAGCAGCTCACCGGTCGGCAGCGGCAGGTAGCCCTGCGGGTGGCGCTCGCGGATCCCGGTCTCGCCGTCGACCGGGAAGTACGTGTGCCGCAGCCCGGCCTTCTGGATCACCCGCTTCTGGATCTGTGACTCCAGGGTGTGCCCGGTGACCCGCTCCACCAGCAGCCCGGCGACGATGTAGTTGGTGTTGCTGTACGCCCAGCTGGTGCCGGCCGGGAAATTGTTCGGGTGGGCCAGCGCGACGTCGAGCAGGTCCTGCGGCTCGAAGTGCTTGTACCGCAGCGAGAGGTCGTCCAGCGCCAGGAACTCGGTGTAATTCGGCAGGCCGCTGGTGTGCTGCAGGATCTGCCGGACGGTGATCTGCTGCCCGTGCAGGATGCCCGGCAGATACTTCTCCACCGGGTCGTCCAGCCGCACCCGGTGCTCGGCGACCAGTTGCAGCATGACCACCGCGACGAACGTCTTGGTGTTGCTGCCGAGCCGGACCTGACCGTCGGCGGGCACCGGCCGCCCGGTGGCGATGTCGCCGACCCCGGCGGTGAGCTTGCGGACCCGCCCGTGCTCGTCCCGCACCACGGCCAGCGCGCCCGGGAAACCGGCGTCGACCAGCTGCGCCAGATCCTTCCGGACCGGGTCCTGGGTGGCGGCGACGGCGGGCTGAGCGGCGAAAATGGTGGCGGCGAGAGCCGCGGAGACGAACGCGAGACGCTTCAGCATCGGGGACTCCTCATCGACGTTTCTGACATCGATGAGCTTTCTCGATCCACCCGGCGATTCCGATATGGACAGCGTGAGTCTTCGGGGTAGTGCTAGCTGTACCAAACGAGATTCGCGCGTACGGGCGATGCTCCGCCCGTACGCGCAAATGCTCTTGAATTTAGATCTTGCCGGTGCCCGCACCGGCCTTGACCAGGGCGGAGACCGCGGAAGCGGGCTCCAGGGTGACCGCGTACGGCGCGGTGGTGAACGTGCCGGTCTGGGTGATCACCGGCGCCTCACCGCCGAAGTCGTTGCCGGAGATGACCGCGAAGCCGTCCTTGTCGGAGTCCTCGGTCGTCCAGACCGGGAGCTTGACGTTGACGAAGACGTTGTTCTGGATCAGGCACTGCGCGTCCATCAGGCAGTGGATGCCGCTGGTGGAGGCGTTGCTGAACAGGTTGTCGTAGGCGTGCACGGTGCCGAAGCGCAGGCGCGGCAGGCGCGAGCCGACGTTGTCGAACCAGTTGTGGCTGTAGGTGATCCGCAGGTGGCCGGTGTCCTCGGCGGCGTTGCTGTCCGAGTGGCCGACCAGCGAGCCCTTGAAGTGGTCGTGCAGGTAGTTCCAGGAGACCGTGACGAAGTCGGTGGCGTGGGTCAGGTCGACCATGCCGTCGTAGAAGTCCTTGCCGTGCGAGGTGTCGTTGAACAGCTCGTTGTGGTCGATCCAGATGTGGTCGGACTTCTGCACGGCGATCAGGTCGACCGGCGCCAGCGCGAACGAGATCTTCAGGTTGCGGATGATGACGTTGCTGGCCTTCTTGACGAAGATGCCCGCGCCGGTCAGGCCGGCGTTCGCGCCGACACCCACGATGGTCTTGTCCGAGGAGACGACAACCTCGTCCGAGCCGCTGCCCTTGAGCACGCTGGAGAGCTGCAGGATCTTCGGGCCGTCCGAGGCGGCCTCGGTGATCAGCTGGCTCAGCGAGGTGATCGCGACGGTCGTGCCGCCGGCGCCGCCGGTGGTGCCCGCGCCGAAGCCGATCGGGCTGGTCTCGAACTTGCCGCTGCTGGTCGCGGTCGCGGTCGGGGTCGCGGTGGCGGTCGCGGTGGGGGTCGCGGTCGCGGTGGCCGAGGCGGTCGCGGTGGCCGAAGCGGTCGCGGCCGGCGCGGTGGTGGCGGCGGCGGACCCGCTCGTGGTCACCACCACGTCGTCGAACTCGGCGGTCGCGTCGTAGGTCTGCAGGCCGATCCGGCCCTTCGTGGACGCGGTCGCGGTGCCGGACACCACCGAGGCGCCGTTGACCGAGCCGCTCAGCGTGCTGCCGCTGACCGTGAGCCCGAGGGTGTAGGCCGTGCCGGCGCTCACCGTCACGGTCGCCTCGTCGAGCACGGTCGTCGCGCCGGACTTCACCGACTCCAGCCGGACCTGGTTGCCGCCGGTCAGCGCGAGCCGGTAGAAGCTGGTCGAGCTGGTCGCCCGGGCGACGATCCCGGCGTAACCGCCGGTCGCCACCGCGAGCGGGGAGACCTTGGCCTGCACGGTGTAGTCGGTCCAGGTGGTGTCGCCGGCGAACTGCCGGGCCAGGGTCGCGCCGGTCTTGGCCTGCTTGAGCACCTTGGTGCTGTCGGCGACGACCGACCAGGTGCCGCCCGACTTGGTCCAGCCGGCGGTGTCGCCGTCCTCGAAGTCGTCGGAGAACGCGGCGGTGCCGGTGGCGGCCGCGGTGGTGGTGCTCTCGTCGCCGGTCTCGGCGAAGGAGACGCCGGCCACGGTGCCGAGGCCGGCCACGATCGCGGCCATGCCGCCGGCCAGAACGAGCTTCCGCTTTCGTCGACCGGGGATCTCTTCGGCGCTCTTCATGGTGTTCCTCTCGGGCGGGGGACCTACGAACGGGTGTGGTCCCACCGGCCGTGATTCGTTGCCGACCCTTGCTGTGGCGCTCGTCACACTGCGCACTCGGCGGACAAAGATGGGCCAAACGACGGCTGTCGTGATCATCGGCCGTCGGGGAGGCTTCCAGCTCACCCCTTGCTACCGAGCCCGGGAGTCCGCATGCCCGCCATCACCGTCCGCCGCACGGTGGCCCTCGCCGCGATCGTCTTCATCGGCGCCGCCCTGCTGATCCTTAGCGGTCTTCTCGGCGGAACCACCCGGGACACGGTCTACCTGCTGCTCCCGGCGACCTGGCTGACCGTCTGCTGCGGTCTGGCGAGCATGGCCCTGTCCCGGCGTTTGTAAGCTGGACCATCATGATCAAGATCCGGCGCGTGCTGCTCGTGGCCGCGCTGATCCTGGTCACCACCCTGATCGTGGTGTCCACCCGGTCGGGCGAGCCGAAAGCGTTGCACGGCATGAAGACCGGGATCTCGTACGGCGACACGCTCGTCTGGATGTCCGACCAGCAACTCGGCCAGGCCCTGGACGACGCGGTAGACCTCGGCGCCAAGTGGATCCGGAACGACCTCTCCTGGGACGACATCCAGAACGAGGACTCGGGTACGTACCACTGGCAGCTCTTCGACCGGGTGCTCGCGGCCGCCCAGGAGCGTGGCCTGCAGGTGCTGCCGGTGCTCGCCTACACCCCGGCCTGGGCGCGCGCGGCCGGCTGCACCGAGGCGACCTGCGCCCCGGCCGACCCGGCGGCGTTCGCCCGGTTCGCCGACGCCGCGGCCCGCCGCTACGCGCCCCGCGGCGTGCGCGTGTGGGAGATCTGGAACGAGGAGAACCTGGGCTTCTGGAAACCGGAGCCCGACCCGGACGCGTACGCCGCGCTGCTCCAGGCGACCAGCCGCGCGATCCGGGCCGTCGACCCGGCCACCACGCTGGTGATGGGCGGGCTGGCCGCGACCGGCACCGGGACCGGCAAGATCAGCCCGGAGGACTTCGCCCGCGCCGTGCTGCGGGTGGCGCCGGACGCGGTGGACGCGGTCGCCTATCACCCGTACACGTATCCGCACCTGGCCGGCGAGCACACCCTGTTCGGCACGTCCTGGGACCGGATCGCCGGGCTGCGTGCCGTGCTGACCAGCGCCGGGCACCCGCGGATGCCGATCTGGCTGACCGAGACGGGCGCGCCGACCGGCGGGCCGGGCAGCGCCTCGGACGGGGCCGGCGGGCTCGACGTCACCCACGTGACCGAGGCGCGGCAGGCCACCATCGCGCGTGACCTGGTCACCACGGCGGCTACTACGCCGCTGGTCGACGCGCTGTTCTGGTACTCCGACCGGGACCTCGGCACGGACACCTCGACCAGCGAGAACTTCTTCGGCCTACGCCGCGCCGACGGCACCCCGAAACCGGCCTACGCGGCCTTACGCAGCGCCTTGCACGGCGCCACGAACTACTGACCGGGCCGGGGCCGCGCCGAGTATCACGCACGATCTATTTCCGACCTCAGATCAAGATCAAATTCTTCATTGCCTCGGCTGCGGCCAATAACTGATCGTCGCTCCCGCGGGGACCCTTCCGGTCCTCGCAGGGCGCGGGGCGCCCAGAACGCGAGGCCCTCCAGGGCGACGTCCGCGGGTGGTTGCGGTCCCAAAAACCCGGAACGGCCACCGACGCTGTCTCAGATCCGGTGGGTGGTCGCGGTCTCAAAGAACCCACGCGACGCAGCCGCCGGGAAGGCCCAGCCGCGGAACTGCCACCCAGGGGGCGCCGCAGCGGGCGAGGTCACAACGGTGGTCGGCGCTTGGTGAGGATCGGGTAACGGGTGGCGTATGTCGGGGAGACCCGGTGGTAATCGCGGCTGCCTAGCGTGACCGTTCGAGGACGACGCGTCGGACGGAAGGATCTGCCTGTGGCCGCCGATGTCACTCAGGTGCGTACCGTCTGCGGGTATTGCGGCGTCGGTTGCGGGATGGTGCTGGACGTCGCCCGGGATGCCGCCGGGCATCGCCGGGCGCTCAAGGTGGTCGGCGACAAGGCGCATCCGGCAAACGGCGGTCGCCTCTGCACCAAGGGCGCGACCAGCGCGGACCTGCTCGCGGCCGAGGGCCGGCTGGGGCACGCGCTGGTCCGGGACGAGCGGGGCGCCGAGCCGCGGGAGCAGCCGCTGGACGAGGCGATCGCGGAGACCGCGCGCCGACTGAAACAGGTCATCGACGAGCACGGCCCGGACGCGTTCGCCATGTACGTCTCCGGTCAGATGACGCTGGAGGCGCAGTACCTCGCGAACAAGCTGGTCAAGGGCTTCATCGGGACGAACAACATCGAGTCGAACTCGCGGCTGTGCATGGCCAGCGCGGGCACCGGCTACAAGTTGTCGCTGGGTGCGGACGGGCCGCCCGGCTCCTACGACGACCTGGACCACGCCGACGTCTTCTTCGTGATCGGCGCGAACATGGCGGACTGCCACCCGATCCTGTTCCTGCGGATGATGGAGCGGGTCAAGGCCGGCGCGAAGCTGATCGTCGTCGACCCGCGCCGCACCGCCACCGCCGACAAGGCCGACCTGTTCCTGCAGATCCGCCCGGGCACCGACCTGGCCCTGCTCAACGGCCTGCTGCACCTCGTCGAGAAGGACGAGGAGTTCATCGCGAAGCACACCGAGGGTTGGGCGGCGATGCCGGAGTTGCTCGCCGACTATCCGCCGGAGCGGGTGGCCGAGCTGACCGGCATCCCGGAGGCGGACATCCGCACCGCCGCCGAGTGGATCGACGGGAGCGCGAACTGGGTCACCCTGTGGACGATGGGCCTGAACCAGAGCACCCACGGCACCTGGAACACCAACGCGATCTGCAACCTGCACCTGGCGACCGGCGCGATCTGCCGGACCGGGAGCGGCCCGTTCTCGCTGACCGGCCAGCCGAACGCGATGGGCGGCCGGGAGATGGGCTACATGGGCCCGGGCCTGCCCGGACAGCGTTCGGTGCTGGTGCCGGCGGATCGGGAGCTGACCGAGGGGATCTGGGGGCTGCCCGGCGGCACGCTCCGCACCGAGGTGGGTAAGGGCACCGTCGACATGTTCGAGCAGATGGCCGCCGGTCGGATCAAGGCCTGCTGGATCATCTGCACGAATCCGGTCGCGTCGGTCGGCAACCGGAAGACGGTGATCGCCGGGCTGGAGGCCGCCGAGCTGGTGATCACCCAGGACGCGTTCGCGGAGACCGAGACGAACGCGTACGCGGACATCGCGTTGCCGGCCGCGATGTGGTCCGAGACCGACGGCATCATGATCAATTCGGAGCGCAACCTGACGCTGGTGCATCCCGTGGTGGACGCGCCCGGCGAGGCGATTCCGGACTGGCTGTTGATCGCTCGGGTCGCGGCCGAGATGGGTTTCAAGGACGCTTTCGAGTACGACGACGCGGCGCAGATCCTCGACGAGATCAAGCAGTTCGCGAACCCGCAGACCGGCTACGACCTGCGCGGAGTCTCCTACGAGCGACTGGCCGAGGGGTCGGTGCAGTGGCCGGCCGCGGTCGGCGGGCCGAGCCGGAACCCGATCCGCTACCGCACCGGCGACGGCGGCTTCCGCTTCGCGACCGCGAGTGGCAAGGCGGTCTTCCACGCCCGCCCGCACCTGGACGCGGCCGAGCTGCCCGACGACGACTACCCGTTCGTGCTGAACACCGGGCGCCTGCAGCACCAGTGGCACACGATGACCAAGACCGGCAAGATCGCCAAGCTCAACAAGCTCAACCCGGGCCCGTTCGTGGAGATCAACCCGGCGGACGCGGCGGCTCGTGACATCACCGAGGGTGACCAGGTGGAGATCGAGTCGCGTCGGGGCCGGGCGGTGCTGCCCGCGGTGATCACCGACCGGGTGATGCCGGGCGCCTGCTTCGCCCCGTTCCACTGGAACGACCTGTTCGGCGAGTACGTCAGCGTCAACGCGGTGACCAGCGACGCGGTCGATCCGCTGAGCTTCCAGCCGGAACTCAAGGTGTGTGCCGTCCAGCTGTCCAAGGTGCACGTGCAGAAGGAGCCGGCGCCGAGCGGCTCGATCCACGAGATGCTCGGGCTGGATCCGGCGCCGCCGGTGCTCACCGACGGTCAGCGCCGCTACCTGGCCGGCTTCCTCGCCGGGCTGCCGCCGGGGCGGCCGGACGCGCCGGTGCTGCCGGCCAACGCGCCGTTCGACCCGGACGCGACGATGTGGGTGAACGGGCTGCTCGCGGGCGTGTTCATCGCCGTACCGGAGAAGGCTCTTGATCTGGAAAAGCCGGCTGGCCCACGGCTGCAGATCCTGTGGGCGTCGCAGACCGGCAACGCCGAGGATTTCGCCCGCGGTCTGTCGGAACGGCTTTCCACGACCGGACACCAGATTTCGGTACGGGGGATGGACGCGGCCGCCGCCGAACTGCTCGACCCGGGCGCCGATCTCATCGTCGTGACCAGCACGTTCGGCGATGGTGACGCGCCCGACAACGGCGCCGCGTTCTGGCATTCGATCACCGGTGACGGCGCGCCGCGGCTGGACGGGCGCCGGTTCGCGGTGCTGGCGTTCGGCGACTCCAGCTACGACGACTTCTGCGGGCACGGCCGCCGTCTGGACGAGCGCCTGGCCGAGCTCGGCGCCGTCCGGCTGGCGCCGCGCGCCGACTGCGAGCCGGACTTCGAGGACACCGCCGCCGGCTGGCTGGAGTCGGTCGTCACGGCGCTGACCACCAAGCCGGTCCCGGCGCCGACCAAGGCCGCCCCGCTGAAGTCCACCCTGATCGGGAACCGCCTGCTCAGCGGGCCGGGCTCGGCGAAGGAGGTGCGCCGGTTCACGTTCGACACCGGCGGGCTGCTGGACTACCAGGCCGGTGACGCGCTCGGCGTCTGGCCGGTCAACGACCCGGAGCTGGTCAGCGAGTGGCTGTCCGTCACCGGCCTCACCCCGGACACCGCGGTCGAGCTGGACCGGATCGGCATGATCCCGTTCGACGAGGCGCTCGGCCGGCACCTGGACATCACGAAGATCACCACCGACCTGCTCCGGTTCACCGTCGAGCAGAGCGGGGACGTGCAGCTCAAGACGCTGCTGCGGCCGGACAACAAGGGTGAGCTGGCCAAGTGGGCGTGGGGCCGGCAGGCCGTCGACCTGATCGCCGAGCAGGGCGTGCGGGCGTCCGCGCAGGAGTGGGCCGGCGTGCTCAAGCGACTCCAGCCGCGACTGTATTCGATCAGCTCGACGCCGCTCGTCGACCCGGACCAGGTCAGCCTGACCGTGTCGGTGGTCCGCTTCGACAGCCTGCTCGGACGCTCGCGCAAGGGCGTCTGCTCGACGCACCTGGCCGACGCGCTGGACGATCCGGAGGTGCCGCTGTTCGTGCAGAAGGCGCCGCACTTCCGTCCGCCGGCCGACCCGGCCACCTCGATGATCATGGTGGGGCCGGGGACCGGGGTGGCGCCGTTCCTGGGCTTCCTGCAGGAGCGGCAGGCGACCGGCGCGTCCGGCGGGAACTGGCTGTTCTTCGGCGAGCAGCGGCGGGCGACCGATTTCTATTACCAGGAGGAGCTCGCGGCGCTCTCCGCGGCGGGCACCCTGACCCGGCTCGACCTGGCGTTCTCCCGGGACCAGCGGGCCAAGGTCTACGTCCAGGACCGGATGCGGGAGCAGGGCGCGCACCTGTGGGCCTGGCTGCAGGACGGCGCCCACTTCTACGTGTGCGGCGACGCCAGCCGGATGGCCAAGGACGTCGACCGGGCGCTGCACGAGATCGCGGTCAACCACGGCCGGTTGTCGCCGGAGGCCGCCACGGCCTACCTGAAGCAGCTCGCCGCCGACAAGCGCTATGTGCGGGATGTCTATTAGGACACGAACATGTGGAGATCCTGTGACAGGGGACCACAGTGGAGCGACCGGTCTGGATACGCTCCGCGGCGATGAACAAGATTCGCGCAGTTCTGGGGGCCGGCCTGGCCGCCACCATGTTCACCGGGGTGTTCGCGTCACCGGCGCGAGCAGCCGACACCACCGGACCGACGATCTCGGTCTACTACGAAGAGGCCGAGAACTACGTCAGCGTCTGGCACCAGCCCTCGGTCTACCTGTCCGACCCGGACGGGGTCAGCTACGGCGAGCTGCTGCTCAACGGCGAGCTGGTGACCAAGTTCGCCGACTTCGGCCCGCTCTGGCCGCTGGACACCCCGAACGGGCCGGCGACCATGACCATCCGGGCGTACGACCGAGCCGGCCACACCTCGGAGTACACCCGCAACATCGTCGTCGACAGCGACCAGCCGGTCGTCGGGCTCGCTCCGGCCAACGGCAAGCTGGTCCGCGGCGTGGTCAGCGCCGCGGTGACCTCGGTGCGGGACCAGACCGGCCTCGGCAAGCTGGAGTCGGCGATCGTCGGCGGCGCGCCGAACGTGCGGACCCGCAAGGCGCCCTGGTCGATCCCGCTCGACACCCGCAAGGTGACCGACGGCAAGCACGGCATCTTCTTCGCGGTCAGCGACAAGGCCGGCAACGCGGTCTACGCCGAGCGCACGGTCTACGTCGACAACACGCTGCCGTCGCTGTCGATCACCAAGGCGCCGAAGAACAAGGCCAAGGTCAGCGGCAAGTTCGGCGTGGTGGCGAAGGCCGGTGACAAGAACGGCGTGGCCAAGGTCCAGCTGCTGATCAACGGCAAGGTGGTCGGCACCGACACCAAGGCCGGCTGGGCGTTCACGGTCAACCCGAAGAAGTACGGGAAGAAGTTCACGCTGCGGCTGCGCGCCTACGACAAGGCGGGCAACGTCCGCTACTCGACGGTCCGTACCTACCGCCACTGACGGCTTACCGCATCTGCTGGCCTTTCCGTGCGGATAGGCCAGCAGATGCGGTCGTTATGGCGAGAATGCCGGAGCAGTTGCATGATGGCGTGATGGGCTGGGACGGGTTGAGCGCCGAGCAGCGTGCGCGGTGGATCACGGTGCTGGATCATCTGGGGAGTGCGCTGGACTCGCCGCCCGGGGTCGCGAGCCGGCTGGTGCTGGTGGACGGGACCGACGAGCGGGCGGGTCTGCTCGCCGACCGGCTGGCCGGGCGGTTGCGGGAGCTGGGGCGGCCGTGCGTGCGGCTGCCCGGCTCGTCCTGCGTCAGCGACCGGGACGGCTGGCCGGCCCGGGCGAACGGGACGCTGGTGATCGTGGACGGGCCGCACTGGCGGGCCGAGCCGGTGCCCTGGCAGCTGAGCATCTGGGTGCGCACCCCGCCGGCCCGGAAGAACGGGCACCACGGCTATCGCGGGGACGGCGCGGGCGCGGTGATCGACCTGCACGACCCGGGCTGGCCGGTGCTGCGGCACATCGAGCCGTGGCTGCTGCCCGGGGACTGGTGGTACCGGAGCGAGTCGCAGGCGTTCTTCGCCGCGCGGGCGGCGACCTGGGACACCAAGTTCGGTGCCGACATGCCCGCCTATGCGGCCGCGATCCGGGAGGCCGGGCTGGTCACCGGTGGGGTGGTGGCGGATGTCGGCTGCGGGACCGGGCGGGCGTTTCCGGCGATCCGGGACGCGATCGGGCCGTACGGGAAAATTCTGGGTCTTGATCTGACCCCGCAGATGCTTGCCGAGGCGCGACCCCGCGCTCGCGAGTGCGCGGCGGACCTGCTGCTCGCCGATGCGCGGCGGCTGCCGGTGGCGCGTGCCCGGGTGGACGCGGTGTTCGCCGCCGGGCTGGTCAACCACCTGCCGGACCCGGTCTCCGGGCTGGCCGAGCTGGCCCGGATCACCCGGCCGGGCGGCAAGCTGGTGCTCTTCCACCCGTCCGGCCGGGCCGCGCTGGCCGCGCGGCACGGCCGTGAGCTGCGGCCGGACGAACCGTTGGCGGAGGACGTGCTGCGTGAGTCGTCGGCGCGGGCCGGGTGGGCCCTGACCGGTTACGACGACTCGCCGCACCGGTTCCACGCGGTGGCGGTCCGTCAGTAGGCGGCGGCGCTCACGTAGACCCAGGCGCGGACGCCGGAGTCGAGCGACAGCAGCACCCGGTGGTAATCGTCCACTTCGTACTTATCGGCGGCGGAAAGCTCCTCCTCGGTCACCTCGAAGACCGTCCCCGGCACCCGGTCGGTGTCGGCACCGGTCTCCACGACGATCGGGTGGTGCGTCTTTCCGCTGGTCGCGGCGACGTCCGGGTCGGTGATCTCGAGGAGCCGCTCCGCGTAACCGGGCAGCGCGTCCGCCCGGCCCTCCAGGTCCCGTCCGAAATTGGCCCGCTGGACAGCGGGATCCTGCAGAGTGCCGTACGAGAAGAGCAGAGGCATGCCCTGATCCTGCCCGGTGGGGCCGGGCTGAATCAGGGCGCGTCCCGGGTTTTAGGACCGCGGGGGTAGCGGTGGGTGCCTGGGTGGCCACGGCAACGCCGTCATTGATGCCCGAGTGTCCAATTTGTACACTATGTTTCACGTGAAACACTACTGAGAGCAACCGTCGATCGGTGCTCAGGCCGAATAGACGCGCCGGCCGGAGACGAAGGTCTCGTCGACCTTCGCCCGGAAAATCTCCGCGGCGGGTTCGTCGAACGGGTCGCGGTCCAGCACCACGAGGTCCGCGACATTTCCGGTACGGACGCTGCCACTGTCATCGCGGTGATTCAGGTACCCGCTCCCGGCCGTGTACGCCGCCAGCGCCGTCCCCAGATCCAGCCGCTGCCCGGGCAGGAACACCCGCCCGTCGTCCGCGCCCGGAGCCGTCCGGTTCACCGCCACGTGGATGCCCTCGATCGGGTTCGGGCTGCTCACCGGCCAGTCCGAGCCGGCCGCCAGGGTCACCCCGGCGCGCAGCAGGTCGCCGAACGGGTACTGCCGCTCGGCCAGTCCCGGCGCGAGGAACGGGATGGTCAGCTCGTCCATCTGCGGCTCGTGCGCGGCCCACAGCGGCTGCAGGTTCGCGGTCGCCCCGAGCCGCCGGAACCGCGGGATGTCGGCCGGGTCGACGACCTGCAGGTGCGCCAGGTGCGGCCGGGTGTCCCGGAAGCCGTTCTTCGCCCGGGCCGTCTCGATCGCGTCCAGGGCCTCGCGGACCGCCCGGTCGCCGAGCGCGTGGAAGTGCACCTGGAAGCCGAGCGCGTCCAGTTCGGTGACGTAGCTGTTCAGCAGCGCCGGGTCGACGAAGCTCAGCCCGCTGTTCGGCGTCGGGCAGCCGCACGCGTCCAGGTAGGGCGCGGTCATCGCGGCGGTGAAGTTCTCCGCCACGCCGTCCTGCATGATCTTCACGGTCGAGCAGGTCAGCCGCCCGAGGGTGAGCTGCTCGCGGTGCGCGACGAGCTCGGCGATCTGGTCCGCGCCGCGATCCCGGTCCCACCACAGCGCGCCGGTCACCGCCGCGGTCAGCCAGCCCTCGGCGGCCGCGGCGCGGTAGGCGTCGGCCGGATCCGGGTAGCCGTTCGAGCCGCGCAGCATCGCGTCCTGCCAGCCGGTGATGCCCAGCGAGTGCAGCAGCGTCTGGGCCCGCCGCAGCCCGGCCACCAGCTCGGCCGGGGTGGTCGCCGGGATCAGCGCACTGACCAGCGACATCGCGCCCTCCTGCAGCGCGCCGACCGGGTGGCCGGCGCCGTCCCGGTTGAGCACGCCGTCGGCCGGATCCGGGGTATCCCGGGTGATCCCGGCGCGGTCCAGGGCCACCGAGTTGACCCAGGCGCCGTGGTGGTCCCGGTTGGTCAGGTAGACCGGGCGGTCCGGGACGACCCGGTCGAGCAGGTCCGCGGTCGGCACGCCGCCCGGGAAGCTCTCCATCGACCAGCCGCTGCCGGTGATCCATTCCCGGTCCGGGTGGGCGGCCGCGTAGGCGGCGATCCGGGACAGGTACTCGTCCAGGTCGGTCGTCCCGGTCAGGTCGCACTGCCCCATCTCCACCCCGCCGAAGACGGCGTGCACGTGCGCGTCCTGGAAGCCGGGGATCAGCAGCCGACCGGCCAGGTCGACCACCTCGGTGGCCGGCCCGCGCAGCTCGTCCAGGTCGTGCCCGACCGCGACGATCCGCCCGTCCCGGACGGCCACCGCGGTCGCCCGGGATCGGGCCGCGTCGGCGGTGAACACCGGGCCACCGGTGAAGAGCAGGTCAGCGGCGGTCATACGGTCTCCTCGAGACGAGCTTTGCGGAAGTACGGCGAACGGCGGCGCCACTTGGCACTCGCGGCGGCGACCAGGCCGATCACCACGATGATCACGGGTGCGGCCAGGTTGAACCAGCCGTTCTCCACGCTGATCGCGAAGCCGTCGCTGAGCGTGGCGTAGTAGACGGCGAGATAGCCACCGAGGGCGAGCAACGCCGTACCGGAGAGCAGCGGGATCCAGGTGGCGCGCAGGCCCTCGCCGCGGAAGCGGACCGCGGCGGCGATCGCGGTGAGTCCGTAGTAGACCGCCACGAGCAGGCCGATGGTGTTCACCGCGGCCAGGATCGCCTGGTTGAGCGTGGGGATCGCGAACTCCAGCAAGGCCACGAAGCCGGCCACGACGGCGATCACGACGGTCCCGGCGGCGGGCGCGCCACGCTCGTTGAGCCGGGCCCAGAACGGGCCGAGCGTCCGGTCCCGGCTCATCGCCAGGGTGAGCCGCGCGGTCGGGATCACCCCGGACTGCACCGACGCGATCGCCGAGAACATCAGCGCGAGCAGCGGCAGCGACGCCCACGGCTCGCCGGCCAGCTTCGCGGCGTAGTAGCTGAGGCCCTGCGCGCCGTTCGCGGCCAGCTCCTCGGTGGGCAGGACGCGCTGGAACGCGATCGAGCCGAGCACGAACAGGCCGAGCATGGTGAAGAGCGCGATGTACCCGCCGCGGGCGGCGTCCTCCGGGTTCCGGGTCTCCTCGGTGACGCTGAACGCGGCGTCCCAGCCCCAGTAGAAGAAGACCGCCAGTACCAGGCCCTGGGCCAGCCCGCTGAACGAGTCGAAGGCGAACGGGTTCAGCCAGGAGAGCGAGAACGGCTGGTCACCGACGATCAGGCCCCAGCCGCAGAAGACGATCAGCACGGCGTACTCGAAGATCAGCAGGTATTTCTGGAAGCTCGCGGCGTGCTCGACGCCGCGGATCGCGGTCCAGGTGACCGCGGCCAGCACGACCAGGCCGATCAGGGTGCACTGCGCGGTGGAGTTCGGGTCGAGGCCGTGCAGGCCGAGCTTGTCGGCGGTCTGGATGAGCAGCGAACCGCAGATCGCGGTGGTGTAGGCCAGGAAGATCACGGTGCCGGCCACCGGGATCCAGCCGGCCAGGAAGCCGAGCCACGGGCCGAGCGTGCTGCCCACCCAGGTGTAGCCGGCGCCGCAGTTCGGCTCGGAGCGGTTCAGCCGGGCGTAGGCGCCGGCGATGCCGAGCATCGGCAGGAACGCCAGCACCAGCAGGATCGGGACCTGCCGGCCGACGGTCGCGGCGAGCACGCCGGTGCCGATCGCGATGCTGGTGGTGGCGGCGGTGCTGGACGCGGCGATGACGACGCCGTCTATGACGCCGAGTGATTTCGGCATGGCTGAGCTCATGGGACTCCCTGCTCGCGTGACCCTGGCCACAGATGCAACGTCATCTGAACAGTGATGTCAACAGCGTTCACAACGTTGTTTCATTAGGATGTGGTCATGGCGAAGCGCGAGCGGGGATCACTGAGCCGGGCCGAGATCGTCAAGGTCGCCCTGGAGGTGGCCGAGGCGGACGGCGCGGACGCGCTGACGTTCCGGCGGCTCGGGCCCGCGCTCGGGGTCGCCCCGACGGCGGTGCTGCGGCACTTCCGGGACAAGGACGAGCTGCTGCTGGCGATCGGCGCGCAGCTGCTGGAGAACGCGCTGGCCGAGGTGGACCTGGCCGAGCCGAGCTGGCGGGAGCGGCTGCTGTCGCTGGCCCGGGCGAGCCGCCGGGCGTTCGTGGCACACCCGCGGGTGGCCGCGCTGGTGGCGACGCGGACGCTGCGGCAGGAGGCGGAGTTCCGTACCGTCGAATTGATTCTCGGCGCCCTGGCGCAGGCCGGGTTGAGCGGCCGGGAGGCCGCCAGCATGTACCGGGTGGTCGCCGACACCATCCTGGCGTGGACCGCCTTCGAGGCCACCGTGCACGCCGTCGGCCTGGACGTGATGCACCGCGACGGCCTCGCCTGGACCAGGGAGTACGTGGTGCTGCCGGCCGACCGCTACCCGCACATCCGCGCGGTCGCGGAACACCTGAGCGAGGTCGACCGGGAGGACCAGTTCGAGCTCGCGCTCAACCTGGTCCTCGACGCGGTCGAGGCCCGCGCGGCCCGGGGACGCTAACTGGGCGCGTGCGCCGCGAGGAACGCCTTGGCCATCGCGGACGCCACGTCGGCCGGGTCGTTGGCGGCCACCGCCACGCCGCCGGTCGCCTTGGCCATGCCGTTGAGCGCGGACATGTCGGCGTTCGCGCCGTAGCCGACCGCGATGATCGGCACCGGGCGCGCCGGGTCCCGCTCGGCGGCCAGCTTGCCCTGGAACTCCTGGTTGGTCATGGCGAAGCGGGAGCCCTGGTCCATCCCGTCGGTGAGCACCACGACCAGGGTGACCGTGCCCGGCTTGGCCTTGGCCCGCATCGCGTCCAGCCCGTCCAGCACGGTCTGGTAGAGCGGCGTGCCGGCGTTGCCGATCGCGCTGTACTGACTGATCCGCGCGCCGAGCACCTCCCGGCGCGTCTTGGCGCCGATCTTGCCGTTGATCGGGCCGAACGTCAGCGCCTCGGAGTGCGCCGGGCTGGTCGCCTTCGGGGTGGCGAAGTACCACAGCCCGATGTCGGTCTCCTCGCCGAACAGCTGGCTGGCGTTCAGGCCGGTGGTACGCAGCAGCCCGGCCTTGGTGGTGGCCTTACCGCCCTTGTCGCTGATCTTCTCGTTCATCGAGCCGGAGCCGTCGATCAGCAGCAGCACCTGGAAGTCCAGCGTCTTGTACTGGGACCACTGCAGGGCCAGGGTCATGATCTGATCCGGCTTCGCCGGCATCGGCAGTAGCCCGGCCGGCTCGTCGGTGCGGAAACCGGCCGCGGTCAGCACGGCCGGGGTGAGCGCGGCGCGGAGCTTGGCGGTCAGGTCCCGGTCCGCTGCCGGGCTGACGGCGTACGGATAATCCGCCGCCACCAGTCCGTCGACCGGAGCCGCCCCGCCGAGCGGGACCGCGTGCCCGCCCTTCTGGTACGCCCCGAGCTGCTGCTCGGTCACCGCGAACACACCCACGTCGGCGCTGCCCCCGGCGGCCTTCGCCAGCAGCGTGGCCGGGTCGGTCGCGGCGTCGGTCAGCCGGCTGCGCAACGTCAGCGCCCGCAGCTGGGCGATGCCCTGGTCCGGCGTGGTCCGGTTCATCGCCTGGTGGATCGCGTAGACCGAGAGCATCCCGACGGTGTCGTGCATCGGGTCGGCCATCGTGACCGACGGCAGCCGGTGCTCGGTCGCGGCCTTGGCGATCAGCGCCCACGCGGTTTTGCCGTCCTTGGCGAGCTGGTCGACGACCGGTTGCGGGCCGGCCACCACGATCGGCGAGCGGGCCAGCGGCGGACCGTCGGCGGTGTAGGTGAGCCCGTCGCCGGCGGCGATCCGCAGCCAGAGCGTGCTGGACGGGATCCACACGTCCGGGCGGCTCTTGGCGGTCTCGGTGACCGCCGGCTGCTCGGCGGTGACCTGGATCGGGCCGCAGTCGGAGCCGCCGTTCGCGGCCTTCGCGGCGGCCTGGACGACCGGGGCGATCTCCGGGGCGGCGGCGACCCGCAGCCGCACGTCACAGGCGGGCGCGGCGACCGGCTCGGGGGTGGGCGCGGCCGGATCCCGCTGTGCCCAGAAGATCCCGGCACCGGCCAGGAGCAGCAGCACCACCACCGCGATCAGCATCGGGCGGGACACCCGGATCCGGCGGGGCGCGGCGAGCGGCATCTGGGCGAAGCGCTCGACGGCGGCGCTGACCGGCTTGGCCGCCTCGGCCGTGGCCGGGCCGGTGCCGCCGGGGCGGTTGCGGAACGGGTCGTCGTGCAGGTTGGTGGCGGCGTTGCGCTGCCAGCGTTCGCGGCGGCGCTTGCGCAGGAGGAGCAGCACGGCAACGACCGCCGCCAGCACGACGAGCAGCAGCAGGGTGACGACCACGCGTCGTCCTCTCATTTTCCCGGAAAGGTGCGAAGTGGACGGTAGGTGCGCGCTGCTGAACGCGGTCACCGGGACGGCGTGAAGCCTTGGTGAACGACCTTGATTGTTGATCCTTCACGGAAAGTTCATGGTTAGGTCAGAACTGTCCAACATGCCCGGTGTACGTCGCTGAACTGCGGTTATGCCGACCTCGGCAGTCTGGGTGGCGGCTTAGCATCGCGATGCCGCCCCCAGGTCAGCGAAGAGGAGATCACGGGTGCAACTACCGTCCTGGACTGATCTCGGCAACTTCCTCGAGAGTCATCGCCAGCCCCTGCTGGCCGGGCTCGCGGCCGTGGAACTGCTGATCATCCTGATCGTCGTGCTTCGCTGGTTCAACCGGAAGTACGGGCTGCGCCGCCAGTTCCGGCGCCTCGGCCGCTTCCTCGCCGCCGTCGGGCGGGACGCGATCGCGCCGATCCGCCGGGCGCTGCGCTTCCGTCGCGGCGTGCAGCTGATCGCCGGGCGCTATGCCGGCTCCGACCCGGTGGCGGACGCCCGCGAGGCGCTGGAATCGGCCCGGGCCGTGCTGGGTGACCGGGACGACTGCTGGCCGTACCTGGTGCTCGCCGGCCCCGAGCGGGTCGTCGTCGGCCTCGCCGGGCACGGCCGCCTGCCCGAGCCGGACCCGAAGGTCACGCCGTGGCGGACCGACGGGCACCGGTGGACCGCCGCCCGGCCGCTGCCGGCCCGGCCCGACGCCACCGTGGCCCGGCCCGGCCCGCTGCCGGTCACCGTCGGTGTCGCCGGGGACGACCTGGTGCTGCTCGACCTGGCCCGCTCGCCGGGCATCGTGTCGGTGCACGGCGCGCCCGGACCGATGGACCGGCTCGTCGCGGCGCTGGCCAAACAGCTCGGCGAGGCGCTGCGGACCGGGCTGATCGACCGCCTGCTGGTGCACAAGGCCGACGGGCCGGGACTCGGTGAGGCCCTCGAGGAGCTGCGTCAGCAGCCGCCCGGGACCGGGCGGACGGTACTGGTCTGCGACCGGCCCAAGGAGCGGGCGGCCGCGCTGATCGGCAAGCTGTGCGCCCGGGATCCGGGGCTGCTGGTGCTGGTGGCGGGGTATGTGCCGGGGTCGCGGTGGCGGCTGCGGGTGAACGTCAGCGGGTGGGTGATCTCGCCGGAGCTGGGGATCGAGGCGGACTCGGCGCCGTTGGGGCAGGGGCTCGATCTCGCCCGGACCTGGCGGGAGACCCCGCCGCAGCCGAAGCGGTGGGAGATGCCGCCGAAGCCGCCCGGCGCTCCCAAACCCGACATTTCCGTTAAGGTCGGCGCCGCCAAGCCGCCGCCCATCGCCGCGCCGGCGCCGCGCCTCCCAGAGCCGCCGAAGCCGGTCAAGCCGCCGAAATCGGCCCCCACCGATCTGGTCGAGCCCGCGACCACCACCACGACCGACGCCGTCACCGCCCGCTCCGGAGACTGACCATGCGCACCCTCCTCACCCTCGCCGGCCGCGACCACGCCCTGGACGTGCAGGTGGACACCCAGGTCGCGGCGCTCACCGAGAAGTTCGGCGACACCCCCGACTGGTACCTGGACGGCAAACGGCTGCGCCCCACCGACACCGTCAGCGAGGCCGGCCTGTTCACCGGCGTACGCGTCGGTCTCGGTCACCCGGTCCCGGCCAAGCCGGTCCGGGACCTCCCCGGCGATGCCCGGGTCCACTGGCTGGAGGTGCACGCCGTCGGTGGCCCGGCCGCCGGCCGGATCTGGCCGGTCGGACTCGGCACCCACGACATCGGCGGCGCCCCCGGCTCGGCGATCGACCCGGGCGGCCCCGGCCTGCCCTCGCACGGCGCCCGGCTGACCGTCGACGAGCGCGGGCACGCCTGGGTGACCGCGGCCCGGGACGGCAGCGCCCGGCTGACCATCGCCCGCCCGCCGGACGAGGCGGACGTGGCGGTGCCCGCGGGACATCGCCGGGACGGGGCCCGGCGCTGGCTGCCCGGTGTCGACCTGGCCGTCGGCGAGACGCTGCTGCGCCTGGTGGAGCGGTCCGCGCCGGACGCCGCGGTGACCCCGGCGACGGACGTGCCGGTGCTCGACTTCAACCGGCCGCCGCGGATCGTGCCGCCGCTGCTGTTCTCCCGCAAGCGGCTGCCGACGCCGCCGGCGAAGCCGTCCCGCCGGCCGATCCCGGTGCTCGTCGCGCTCGCGCCGATGGTGATGGGCCTGGCGTTCGTGCTGGTCTTCCACTCGCTGTTCTACCTGATCATCATGGCGTTCAGCCCGATCCTGGCGGTCGCCAACTGGTGGTCGGACCGGCGCAGCGGCCGCAAGAAGTACCGGGCCGACATGGCCGAGTACACGATCAAGCGGGCCGAGGCGATCGCCGCCCTGACCGGCTCGGTCGACCACGAGCGGGCCGCCCGGTGCGAGGCCTCGCCGGACCCGGCGACTGTCTTCCTGACCGTGGTCGGCCCCGGCCGCCGGCTCTGGGAGCGCCGTCGCCGCGACCCGGACCACCTGGTGCTGCGGGTCGGCACGATGGACCAGCCGTCGCTGATCGAGATCGAGGACCCGGCCCGCCCGGAGGGGGAGCGCCAGATCCGCTGGACGGTCGCCGACGTCCCGGTCACCCTGGACATGGTCGACCGCGGGGTGATCGGCCTGGCCGGCGCCGAGGACACCCGGTACGCCGTGGCCCGCTGGCTGGTGATGCAGTCCGCCGCCCTGCACAGCCCCCGCGACCTGCGCGTGCACGTGCTCACCGAGGCGGCCGGGCAGGACCGCTGGGCGTGGGTGCGCTGGCTGCCGCACACCCGACCGCCGGACGAGCCGGTCGGACGCCCGTACACGATGATCGGAAATGATCCGGAGACGGTGGCGAACCGCGTCGCCGAGCTGGTGTCCCTGATCACCGCGCGGCAGAAGGCCCGCGGCTCGCAGCTCGGCCAGGTGATGTTCACCGAGCCGGACGTGCTGCTGATCATGGACGGCGCCCGCCGGCTGCGCGAGGTGCCCGGCATGGTCCAGGTGCTCACCGAGGGGCCGGCCGTCCGGGTCTTCGCGATCTGCATCGACGCCGAGGAACGCCTGCTCCCGGAGGAGTGCATGGCGGTCGTCCGGGCCGACGAGGACGGCCTGACCTGCCGCCAGACCGGGGTGCCGGAGGCGACCGCGGTACGGCCGGACGCGGTGACGCCGTACTGGTGCGACCGGGTGGCCCGGGCGATGGCCCCGCTGCGCGACGTCACCCCGGACGAGACCGCCGGCCTGCCGAACACCGCCCGCCTGCTGGACCTGCTCGACGCCGACCCGCCGCGGGCCGACGACCTGGCCGCCCGGTGGACCCGGCAGCCGGCCTCGACCTCGTTCCTGATCGGCGCCGGCTTCGACGGCCCGGTCACCCTGGACCTGGTCCGGGACGGGCCGCACGCGCTGATCGCGGGCACCACCGGCGCCGGCAAGTCGGAGCTGCTGCAGACCCTGGTGGCCGGGCTGGCCGCGGCGAACCGGCCGGACGAGCTGACCTTCGTGCTGGTCGACTACAAGGGCGGCAGCGCCTTCCACAGCTGTGTCCGGCTGCCGCACACCCTGGGCATGGTCACCGACCTGGACAGCGCGCTGGTCACCCGGGCCCTCGACTCGCTCGCCGCCGAGCTGCGCCGCCGCGAGGAGATCCTGGCCCGGGCCGCCGCCAAGGACCTGCCGCGGTACCGGCTGATGCGCCAGCGGGACCCGTCGCTGCCCGCGGTGCCCCGGCTGGTGCTGGTCATCGACGAGTTCGCGACGCTGGCCCGGGAGGTGCCGGAGTTCATCCCGGGCCTGGTCAGCATCGCGCAGCGGGGCCGTTCGCTGGGCATCCACCTGATCCTGGCCACCCAGCGGCCGGCCGGCGTGGTCACCTCGGACATCCGGGCGAACACCAACCTGCGGATCGCGCTGCGGGTCACCGACCCGCAGGAGAGCTCCGACGTGATCGACGTGCCGGACGCCGCGATGATCCCGGGCGCGGTGCCCGGGCGGGCGCTGGTGCGGCTGGCACACCGGTCGACGGTGCCGTTCCAGACCGCGTACGCGGGCGCCGTCCACGGCG
The DNA here is from genome assembly GCF_019704555.1 of Actinoplanes sp. L3-i22. NCBI lineage: Bacteria > Bacillati > Actinomycetota > Actinomycetes > Micromonosporales > Micromonosporaceae > Actinoplanes > Actinoplanes sp. L3-i22. The sequence continues at coordinate 11,784,215 of NZ_AP024745.1, read as the reverse complement.
AGGTGGTCAAGGTCGCCGCCCCGGTCGAGGGGGTGGAGCTGCCCTGGACGAAGCTGGGCCGGGTGCTCCCGCCGCCGGCCCGGCCGATCGAGCTGGAGGAGGCCGACGAGCTGGCCGCCACCGAGCTGGACGTGCTGGTCGACGCGCTCGTCGAGGCCGCCCACGACCTGGAGGTGGAGCCGCAGCCGAGCCCGTGGCTGCCGCCGCTCGCCCCGACGGTGCTGCTGGACGACCTCACCACCGGGCGCCGGATCGCGCCGTTCGCGCTGGCCGACATCCCCGAGCAGCAGGCGCAGCGGGTGCTGGGCTGCGATCTGTCCGCGATGGGCCACCTCTACGTGCTGGGCGCGTCCCGCTCCGGCCGCTCGCAGCTGCTGCGGACGCTGGGGGCGTCGCTGGTGCGTACGTACTCCTGCGCCGACGTGCACTTCTACGCGATCGACGCGGCCGGCGGCGCGATGGCCGCGCTGACCGAGTTCCCGCACACCGGGGCGGTGGTCCCGCGGACCGACATGGAACGGGTGGAACGCCTGTTCAGCCGGATCCGGGCCGAGGTGACCCGGCGGCACGAGCTGCTCGCCAAGCACTCCTGCGCCGGCCTCGACGAGCTGCGCGCGGCGCTGCCCGAGGCGGACCGGCCGGCCCACCTGGTGATGTTCGTCGACGGGTGGGACTCGCTCGCCGCGGTGCTCACCGAGCACGACGGCGGCCGGCTCTACGAGCTGATGCTCGGCCTGCTCCGGGAGGGTCCGGCGGCCGGTCTGCACCTGGTGATGTCGTCCGAGCGCGGCCTGCTCTCCGGCCGGGCGGCGGGCCTGAACGACTACAAGATCATGCTGCGGATGACCGACCGGACCGACTATTCGAGCATCGGGGTCAGCCCGCGCCGGGTGCCCGAGGTGGTCCCGGCCGGCCGGGGCTGGAGCTCGCTGGACCGCGCCGAGGTCCAGGTCGCGCTGCTCACCGCGGACCCGTCCGGGCAGGCCCAGGCCGAGGCGATGCGCAAGATCGCGGTCCGGACCGCGCACCGCGACTCGTCCGTGCCGGCCGGCCTGCGCCCGTTCCCGGTCGCGATGCTGCCCAGCACGGTCACCTTCGCCGACGCGATCGCCCTGATGCCGGAGTCCGACCGGCGCCCACTGCGGGCCCTGCTCGGTCTCGGTGGCGACGCCGGCGCGCCGATCACGGTCGACTTCGCCGGCCAGCAGAACACGTTCCTGGTGGCCGGCCCGCCCGGCTCGGGCCGGAGCAACACGCTCGCCACGTTCGCGATCTCGCTGCTGGCCGCCGGCACCGCGCTGGTCGTGCTCACCCCGCGCGAGTCGCCGCTGCGCAAGCTCGCCGTGCACGGCAACGTGACCGTCTTCGACGGCGCCAACCCGGACCCGGCCCAGTTCACCGCGGCGGTCGAGCGGGCCGGCGGCCCGGTGGTGGTGCTGGTCGACGACGTGGACCTGTTCGGCTTCGCGAACCCGATCGACCCGGCCCTGCGGCAGATCGTCGCGACCGGCCGGGACCGCGGCATCGGCCTCGCCTACGCCGGCACCGCGGAGACGCTGAGTCAGGCGCTGGGCGGCTGGGTCGCCGAGGCGCGCCGCTCCCGGCAGGGTGTGCTGCTGGCCCCGCAGACGTCGATCGAGGGTGACCTGGTCGGCATGCGGGTGCCCCCGGCACTGCTGCGCTCCGGCAGCCGGCCGGGCCGCGGCCACATCCCGGACCCGGCGGCCGGTTCGCTGAGTTCGATCGCCATCCCGCACACGGTGCTCAAATAAAATTCGGTACGACGTGAGCCCACGCCCGTGGCCCGCCCGCCGCGACGTCCGCGCTGCTCCGGGCGGTGCCGCGCGGCGCGCGCGGGCGGGTGAGCACGGCTGTCCGAACCCATATGCAGATTGACTGTATATAGCGATCGTCTATAGTTCCGACGCATGACGATGCAGGAACCGACGTTCTTCATCCTCACCGCGCTGGTGCGTACGCCCCTGCACGGTTACGGGATCATGCAGGCGGTCGCCGAGCTGTCCGACGGCCGCGTGCAACTCAAGGCCGGCACGCTCTACGCCGCGCTGGACCGGCTGAGCTCGGACGGCCTGATCGTCGTGGACCGCGAGGAGGCGGTGGGTGGCCGGCTGCGCCGGTACTACCTGCTCTCCGACGACGGGCGCGCGGCGCTCGAGGAGGCGGTGGCGAGGCTCCAGTCGAACGCGAAGGTGGCCGCGACCCGGCTGCGCGAGGCGTTCGGCTTCATCGGGGGAGTTCAGCATGCCTGAGCTGGAGCTTTCGTACCGTCGCCTGCTGCTGGCGTACCCGCGCTCCTACCGCCGCGAGCGCGGCCTGGAGATCCTGACCACGCTGATGGACGCGGCCGAGCCGGGCCAGACCCGGCCGTCCCGGGACGAGGCGCGCTGGCTGCTGCTGGCCGGGCTGCGCTACCGGTTCGTGCCGCCGGGCCGGATCGCCGGGCTCGCGGCCGCCCTGGTGACGCTCTGGGTCGCCCTGGTCCTCGGCGGCGCCGGCACTGCCGCGGTCTTCGCTGCCCAGCGCCCGGCCGCGCCCGCTCTCGGCGCGCTCAGCGACGAGCTGGCCGGGCAGCCGGCGGCGAACTCGTCCGACGCGTCCGGCCTGTCGCCCGGAACGATGGCCTACCGCACCGTGGTCGCCGGCGGTGACCTGCAGACCTTCGGCGCCGAGGGCTGGACCGGCCGGCTTCCGGTGCCGGACGAGCAGAGCCGCGGCTACGACCGGGTGCCGGACGTGGCGGCCGTGGTGAACGCCGCCTACCAGCGGTTGCAGCGGGACGGCTGGACGATGGGCACCCTGCTGCCGGGCAGCGACAACGCCGCGGACGGCGTGTTCTGGGCCGAGCGGGACGGCGCGCTGATCCGGGTCGCCGGGACTTATGACCGGACCGGGGTCAACCTCAGCTGGTACCCGGTCGAGCCACCCGGTCTGCTGCTCGGCGCGATCACCGGGTTCCTGGCCGGCGGGCTGCTGGCCTGGTCCGCGATGACCTGGCTGACCCGCCGGATCGCCCGGACCGCGCCGGCGACCCGCCGCCGGCTGCTGCTGCTCGGCCTGCCGGCCCTGATCGCCTGCGCGGTGAACAGCCTCGACTGCGTGGCGAGCATGGTGCCGGGTCCGGGCACGGCGTCGGTGCTGCTCGGCTCGGACCTGATGTATCCGCTGGGCAACCAGCTCGCGAACCCGCTGGCGCCGGCGATCATCGGCCTGACGCTGTTCGGCGTGCTGCTGTTGCTGGGCGAGGCGGCGAAGGTCGACCGCCTGCGGCCGCTGAACCCGGCCGGAGAAACGGCCCGGGGCTGAGCCGCCGGGGTGCCCCCGCCCCGGGCCGGGCGGGGGCGACACCGGTCAGGAACTCGGCTTGGACAGGCTGGTGTCCATGTCGGACAGGTTCTTGGCGATCATGTTGAAGCTCTGCGCGAACGTGTTGAGCTCGTTGATCGCCTTGGTCAGCGACGTGTTGAACTCGGTGTACTGGGTGGCCATCACCGGGCTGGACTGCTGCAGCCACAGACCGCCCTGGCTGGTCAGCAGCTCGGTGACCTGGGTCTGCAGGCGGCCCAGCTCGGCCGCGATCTCGCCGCCCTCGGTGGTGAGCCGGGTGGCGACGGTGTTGACCGCGGTGTAATCGACATTTACTTCAGCCATCGGATTTTCCCTTCCGGGGAAAGCTCACTTACCGGAGCTGGAGGTGATCGCGTCGTCCATCGCCCGGAGCTGCGCCACGATGTTCTGGAACTGCTGGGCGAAGCTGGTGATGTTGTTGACCGCCGCGGTCACCGAGCTGTTGAACTCGGTGTACTGGGTGCTCAGCGTCGGGCTGGACTTCTGCAGCCAGAGGCCGCCGTCGCTGGTCAGCAGCTGGGTGACGGCGTTCTGCAACGACGTCAGGCGGGGCACGGTGGTGGTGACCGCGGTGTTCAGCGCGGTCGAGACGGTGTTCACCTTCTCGTAGTCGACGGTGATGTTGGGCATGCGAGCTCCCCAGGATCAGAAGGTTGGCGGGTAGTACTCGTACTCCGGTTCCGGGTCCTCGTGGGACGACAGCGTCCACTGGCCGGTCTGCGGGTTGCCGGTGTAGACGTCGGTGCCGTCCGGGCCGACCACCGTCTTGGTGCCGCTGGTCTTGTTGTCGTTGACCACGATGTCGGTGGTCGTGGTCTCGCCGTCGTGATCGACCGTGACGTCGTGCGTGCCACCGTTCGCGCCCGGGGTGACCGTGCTGGTGGTGGTGCCGTCGCTGGTCTTCGAGGTGACCACGTACGTACCGTTGTCCTGGGTGGCCTTGGTGATCGTCTCGGTGCTGCCGTCGGAGTGGGTGATCGTCGAGGTGTAGTCGACGACGTCCGGCTTCCCGTCCCCGTTGGTGTCCTTGTACGTGTAGTTCGTCGTCTCCGTGTATTTGAGCCCGTCCCCGGTGTCCACCGTGGTCGTCTCGGAGGTGATGTTGCCGTTCGCGTCGGTCGTCGCGGTGGTGTGGTTGGTGCCGACCGTCGAGGTGCCGTCGATCGAGGTCGGCATCGCCCCGGGCTGGTCGGGCGCCGGCCCGCTCCACAGCGGGATCTCGCCCCACACCAGGTTCCCGTGCTCGTCGTAGTACTGGAACTTGACCGACTTGTCCTTGATGTCGAGGTAGTGCTGGTACGCCGCGGTGTCCGACTGCCACTGCGCGATGTGTGCCTGCAGGCGCCCGGTGTCGACCTTGCCGGCGACGTCCGCGTCCACGTCGAAGAACGCCTTCGCGATCCCGTCGAACGTGTCGGCCAGCTTGTCGAGCAGCTCCATCGAGTCGTTGAACGGGCTGTGGCAGGCGGCGAAGAACGCGCTCAACGACCCGTACAGCGTGGTGTTGCCGATCTCGGCCGAACTGACCACGGTGCCGTTCTTGCTGACGATCGACCGCCGTGAGCCGGCGTCCACATCCGTTTTGATCTTCGACTTCAGCTCTCGCATGCTGCCCGCGAGCGAGTGCAGCAGCGCGTAGTCGAGCACCAGATCCGCCACGACGTCCCTCCCCGCACAAAGCCTCTCCGCAAGGTTCGACGCACCGCGCCCCGGAAACGGTTCATGAACCTCTCTCCGGCGGGCGTGCGTCAGACCAATCGAGGGACGCGCGCGTGGGAGGTAACCGTGGGGAATCGCCCGGGCGACTGGTCGCCGTTGAAGCTGGGTGGCGACCCGACGCCGGGGGACCCGGACGTCCTGTTGTCGGTCGCCGACTACATGGACGCGATGGCCGCCAACGCGCAGACCGCCGACACCGGCCTGCAGACCGTGCTGAACAAGAGCGGCGAGGGCGTCTTCGTCGGCAAGACCGCGGACTACCTGCGGGAGCAGATCAGCACCGAGATGAAGGGGTTCATCGCCCACGTCAAGGAGGCGTTCACCGCCGCCGGGCCGGCGATCCGGACCTACGTCACCACGCTGAAGGACGCGCAGACCCGGGCGGACAAGGCGCTGGCCGACGCGGCCGGCGCCGACGAGGCCCGCCTGGCCACCCTGAAGTCGGACGCCGAGACGGCCAAGAGCGATCTGCAGACCGCGGCGAACACCGCGCGGGGCACGATCAACGACGCCGCCTCCCGGATCACGTCGCCCACCACGCCGAAGTCGGCCTGCGACATCTTCTGGGAGATCTTCGGCTGGCTGACCCTGATCATCACGATCGTCGCGATCTTCATCGGCGGCCCGCTCGGCCTGATCGCGTTCGCCATGAACGCGGCGCTGGCGATCAAGTCGATCGTGGACTTCGCCACCGGCAAGACCAACATCGCCGGCCTGGTGATCGGGCTGCTGGGCCTGCTCGGGCCGAGCACCAAGCCGCTGATCACGCTGGCCGACCTGACCAAGCTGGCCGCCACCGCCTGGAAGAGCATCACCAAGTTCAGCGCGCAGGGGTTCGGCGCGCTCAGCAAGGGGTTGGGTGACTTCTGGCACGCGGTCACCACGTTCAGCTTCCTCACCGTGATCAAGGGGGTCGGCGACCTCGGCGCGGTGATGGCCAACACCGTGAAGATCGGCGTGCTCTCCCTCCCGAAGGCGATCAGCTCGCTCGGCAGCCTGGCCGTGCACGGCTTCGTCACGCTGGAGAAGTTCACGCTGACCACGCTGCCCAAGGGCCTCGGTGCGCTGGGCGGCATGATCGGCAAGGGGCTGGGCGCGGTCCCGGGGCTCGCGGTCGACCTGGGCCGGATGTTCAAGAACGGCGCGATCGCGGTGAAGAACTTCACCGTTCAGGAGTTCGGCGGCTGGAAGTGGCTGCGGATCTTCACCCCGCTGAACGGCGCGGAGATCGGCAAGCTGGGCGTCGGCGGGGCGTTCAAGGTCGGCGTGCTGGGCCGGGGCCTGAACATCTCGACGTACAAGGGCCTCTCCGCGATCAGTGGCGGCGTGCACCTGGCCGAGGGCATCCACTCGGTCAACATCGTCAAGCCCGGGGACACGCCGAAGGGCGGTGGGCTGAACTTCAGCCCCGCGGGTCTGCACCTGCCCGACTTCGCCGAGCCGAAGTTCGGGGACTTCCACGGTACGAACGTGAGCTTCTCCGCGCAGAGCATCGATCTTTCCGGCCTGAAGTCGATCAGCGGGACCGACGTCGCCGGCGTCAAGGGCCTGGACGGGCTCAACGGCCTGCCCGGCGTCAACGGGATGACCGGCCTGCACGGCTTCCCGGGCGTCGACCTCGGCAACCTGGGCCACCTGAACATGAACGTGCACGGCGTGCCGGGCGGCGTCGACCTCAGCGGTCTCGGCAACCTGGGCAAGCTCGACGTGGGCGGCGTGCAGGGGCTGGACGGCGCGATCTCCCAGGTCAACCTCCCGTCGATGGGCGGCCTGAGCAACTCGGTGACGCTGCCGAACATGCAGCTCGGCAACCTGAGCGCCGGGCTGAACAAGGTGACGCACGGGATCGACGGCCTGTCGAGCTTCGGCGGTCACGAGATCAAGGCCCTGCAGGGCGGCGAGATCAGCGCGTTCAAGATCTCCGACACCGGGGTGTCGTTCAACCTGGGCGCGCCGGAGAAGGCGTTCACCGCCGGCCCGATCGACGCCGGCTCGCTGAGCCACCTGCACACCGGCGACCTGAACGCCGCCAACGTCGGCAAGCTGGACGTGGGCAGTCTCGGGAACCTGACCGGCAACCTCGGCAAGATCGACGCCGGGAACCTCGGCAAGATCGACGGCTCGGTCGTGAAGATCAACCCCGAGGTCACCCTGCACCAGGCGATGGACCTGCTGGCCGACCCGAAGACGATCGGGATCAAGCCGGTCACCACCCACGCGACGCCGCCGCACACGCCGGCCACCGCGCACACCCCGAACCTCGGCACCGGCCTCACCCACGACCTGTCGATCGCGCACTCCGCGACGCCCACGGTCGGCAAGGACCTGGCCGGCCTGCCGCACCAGGCGCCGCGCCCGGACCAGGCCGGCGTCCAGCTCTCCCACGAGCAGGCGTTGTCCCAGCTCAAGAACGCGCAGGACGCGCTGGCCGGGGCGTCCGGCGACGCGCTCTCGATCGCTCGCGCGCAGAAGGACCTGCGCGTCGCGGAGTCCCTGGTCAAGCACACCTCGGAGAGCGTCCGGATCGACACCCTGCTGGCCGACATGCCGAGCGTGCCGACCCACAACCCGGGCGAGAGCCTCGGCGAGCTGCAGCTGCGCCTGGACCAGCTGCGTGGCGGCGACGCCCCGACGCTGCTCCCGCACGACGGCGGGACGCCGCACTTCACCGACACGAACCTCGACCTGGTCGAGTTCCCCAGCGTGCCGACGCTGTCGCCGGCCGAGGCGATCTCCCGCTCGGTCGCCGCCGACCGGCTCACGCACCTGACCAACGACCTGACCATCGCGAAGGCCGAGCACGTCCCGGCGACCCCGGCGGCGCACTTCGACGACGCCGCCCTGCAGGCCCGGCTGGACCAGCTGCGCGGCGACGACCTGCCGACCGTCCCGCACCACGACCCGGCCCCGCTGCCCGGCGCCGCCGAGCTCAAGGTGCGGTTCGACCAGCTCGGCCGGGACGTCAAGTCGGCACACCTGGCCGGCAACGAGGTCAAGGCGCTCACCGACGACATCCGCAAGGCGCTGACCGACGGGCGGGCCGGCGACGCCGCGAAGGGGATGAACAACCTCAACGAGCGGCTCGACAAGCACCTGCTGGACAAGCGGCTCGGCGAGTTCCGGGCGCACGTGGACGCCGGCCACGGGAAGGCCGCCCAGCTCGGCATGGACAAGGTGGCCTGGCTGGAGCACGCGGTCGGGGTCGAGAAGGCGGCCGCCGCCGGGAAGACCGACGAGCTGAACCAGCTGCTCAACGCGTTCGAGAAGGATCTGTCCGGGCACCTGGCCGTGCAGAAGCTGCACGACCTGCCGAGCGTGCCGGACACGCTGCCGGCGCACAGCGCGGACCAGGCCGGCGCCCCCATCGACGACCTGGAGCTGCGGCTCGCCAAGCTCAAGGAGGGCGCGCCGACGCCGGAACCGGTGCGCCTGGAGGAGATCCGCGCCGGTGGGGCCGACGACGCGCCCCCGCCGAGCCTTGACGATCTGCCGCCGGTCCCGACGCATGACCCCGGCGACGCGGCCTTGCTGGAGCGACTCACCGCCCTGCGTGCCGATCACCCCGGCTTCGGTACGGGCGAAGCCGCCGACTGGACCACGAAACTCGCCAACGCCGGCTCCGAGTCCGAGCACGCGACCCTGCTGAACCAGTTCCACGACCGGATCGCCCAGCTGGACCGGGAGGCGAAGCTCGGCGAGATCCGGGACGGTTCCGGCCCGCTGCCCGCCGACGAGCTGAAGACCTGGCAGGACGCGCTGGTCAAGGCCGGTGACAACGGCGCCGCGGTGAACCGGATCGCGGAGCGCTACGACCTGCGGCTGGACCAGTACCGGGCGCAGACCGGCGCGGACATCAACGCGGCGCTGTCCGCCCCGGATCACCTCAAGCCGATCGACAAGCGGCTCGATCAGGGGTTGTCCGGGCTGTCCCGGGATCTGCGGGACCGGAACCTCGCCGACTTCAGCACGTTCTCCGACCGGCTCGTCAAGCTGCGTGGCTCGGACGACGCGCCGGTGCTGGACGCCCCGGCCGGCGGCGGGTTCACGCACACCGACGACGCGCTGGTCTTCCCCGAGGTCCCGAAGGATCTCCCGACCACCCCCAAGGACCTGCCGAGCACGCCGAAAGACCTGCCGAGCACGCCCAAGGACCTGCCGAAGGGGCCGGATTCCGGGCTCGGCGGGACGTCGGCCGCGGACGTACCCAAGTCGGTTGATCTGAAGCCGGCGCCGGTCAAGGGTGATGGACCACCGCCGATCGAGACGCCGAAGGCGTCGCTGGGCGACGAGACCCTGCAGCTCGCGCCCCCGAAGGTGGCCGACGACACGGCGACGCTGCCGCCGCGCGACCTGTTCGGCGGCGGGCGGACGATCGAGGTCGACTCGGAGCGCTGGACGCCGCTCGACGACGCGTTCAAGTTCGAGCGTGGCACGGACGGCGCGCCGCCGACGATCAGCCGGCCGGAGGCGAGCGGCGAGCGGGTCGGCGTGCGCTACCAGCTGGACGCCGGTGACGACCAGTGGACCTTCACCCTCAAGGTGCACCTGACCGGCGACGCGACCGGATTCGCGGGCGTCGAGGCGAAGACCCTGGAGGGGGTCGACACCTACCTGAACGCGCCCGGTTACCAGGTGCCCGGCTCGAACGTGCCGATGCAGGTCAAGGTGCAGTTCGTCGACGATCCGGCGCAGGCGCACGCGCAGATCACGGTGGCCCACGACGTGCCCGGGATGAACCAGCGCACCTGGGCGCCGGGCGCGTCCCCGGCCGCGTTCGCCCACGAGATCGTGCACTACCTGGGCGTCAAGGACGGGCAGGCGCCGCCCGGAGCGCTGCTGCACGGGCCGGGCGAGAACATTCCGCACGACCTGATGGGCATCCACGGTCACGACGACGGGTTCGTGCTGGCCCCGAGTTCGCTGGACCAGATCGCGGCGGTGCTGGCCCCGCACTTCTCCGGCTCGCTCGCGCCGCGCCCGCACGCCCCGGCCGTCCAGCCCGGGCACCTGGCCGAGCAGTTCTGGAACGACGGCGTGGACACCCCGCCGAACGTGACCGAGCAGTTGGCCACGCCGACCGTGACGCCGCCGGTCGAGTCGATCCCGATGGTCCCGATCCCGACCGTCAAGATCACCCCGCCGGTCCAGGACCTGATCGAGGTGCCCAAGCCGGGCAGCCCGCTCAAGGGCCTCTACCTGAGCAAGCCCGAGCTGGTCTACGAGGTCGACTCGTTCGGCGACCTGACCAGGCTGGTCGACGACCTGGGCGCCGGGGTCGACGCGGCGGTCAAGGCCAAGGTCGCGGAGACCTGGAAGGACGTGCTGCCGGGCGGGAAGGTCGACGCCGCCGAGATCAAGCAGGCGTTCCAGGACGACCCGCAGTCGTTCTTCGCCACCGGCGGCCGCAGCTTCGACGTCAAGGACGGCGTGGGCGGCTGGCACCGCGTCACGCTCGAGGCGAACTGGTCGATGGACGGCGCGAAGTTCCAGGACCAGACGGTCGACAAGGCGAAGTTCGACACCCGCGCGGACCACTCCGGTGGCACCAAGCAGGCCACCACGTCCGGCGCGGCCGGCTCGCTCGGGGCCGGCGTCGTGCTGCCGCAGCGGATCGGCCCGGGCGGCGGTTTCGCCGGCGAGGTGGCGCTCTCCCGCCCGATGGAGACGATCGAGGACACCGCCAAGCTGACCGACTCGCACAACGTGCGCAGCGGCGGCATCTCACACCTGGTCGACACCAGGGTCAACTTCAAGATCACGGTCTCTGACGTACGCGGTCCGATGCCCGCGCCGACCGCCCCCGGCAAGCTCGTCGGCGCGGACGTGACGTTCCGGGTCGTCGACGACTTCCAGACCGCCAAGCCGACCGCGGCCACCAAGATCGACGTCACGCCCGGCAACCTCTCGATGCTGGTCGAGCACCTCACCCCGGTCCGGATCCTGAGCGCCGGCCTGAACCTGGCCGACGACGCGGTGCCGACCGCGACCTGGAACGAGGTGGCCGAGCAGATCCTCACGCTGCTTGCTCCGACCAAGACCGTCGGCCCGGGCACCCGGGGCGCGAGCGACGCCCGCGGCCTGCTCGCCGAGTCGTCGATCGTGGCGAACCTGATCCCGGCGCTGGACAGCGCGGTGCACCCGCCGATCATCAGCTCCGGGCGCGGCGCGCACGCGCTCACCCTGCAGGTCGAGGCGACCATGCCGGACCTGGTCGCGCTCGCCGACGTGGCCAAGACCTCGTTCCGCTGGCAGCCCGGGGTCAGCGCCGGCTCGAAGGTGTCGCAGACCAGCCGGGTCGGTGGCTCGCTCTCGGTGATCCCGATCCGGTGGGGCTTCGGCCCGGCGTACGTGCAGTTCCGGATGTTCGGCGGCTTCTACCGCTCGGCCACCGCGTCGCTCTCGCACGGCTCCACCAGCCGGATCGGCACCGAGTTCAAGGACATCAAGAACGTCGCGGTCGAGGCGCACTTCAAGGTCACGCTGACCCCGGCGCTGCGCGAGTACGTCGCCAGCCGGCTGCCGTTCACCAGCGGCGCGACCGCCCCGATGGTCCTCGACCTGGTTGTCCTCGGGCGGATCCCGAAGACCCGCTTCGACGAACTGGTCACCGGCGTCAGCGGGCTCAAGGCGCCGACCGGGATGAAGTTCGTGCCGCCGTACGCGCTGACCGGCGGCCGTTCGGTGACCTACGGCCTGACCGCGTTCAAGCAGCTGCACGGCGACGTCACCACGCTGATCCGGCGCTTCGAGGGCGGCTTCCTGCCCAAGTTCACCGAGCCGAACACCACCAAGTTCATGGTGACCAGCAAGTCCGCGCTGGAACGCCAGCACAACCAGGCCGAGCTGGACCGGGTGCTCTCCGCGGCCGGTCTGCGCCAGGGCAACCCGACGCTGCTCAAGACCGGCCTGATCGCCGAGCTGACCCGGACCAAGAAGATCGGCACCCGGCACCTGATCGTGCACGTGACCGCCGAGTACACCGACGACTTCACCTACGCCGGGACCGACCCGGGCGCGGCGGTCCGCAACGCCCGGATCGACGCGCTCCAGCAGAAGATCGTGGCCGCCGGGCAGTGGCGGGGCGGCGCCGCGTTCGAGGGTGGCGGCGTCTTCCGGTTCACCGGGGACGCGGCGACCGCGCTCGTCCCGTCCGGGGCGATCGAGGGACGTTTCCGGATCGGCAAGCAGAGCGGCGCGCAGCTGACCGGCGGCGAGACCCGGCTCAACGGCGGCACCCCGAACTCGGCCGCGTTCACGAACAATCTGCAGATCACCGTGCACGTGTACTCGTACACCGCGCGGACCGGCATCGACTCGGGCTCCCGGGTCGGGGTCGGCCGGATCATCAAGCAGCGCTTCCCGAGCCCGGCCACCGAGACGCTGACCCGCGAGCAGGTCCCGCACTTCGGCGGCCAGACCATGACGCGCTACTCGCTGACCCAGGTCGAGCCGGTGACCGTGCTGTTCGACGAGGCCACGATCCTGGGCGTCAAGCTCGACCAGCCGCCGGTGTTCACGCCGCGCACCGATCCGCTGGGGCTCAACCGGGCCACCAAGTTCGACCTGGCCGGCATCCGCGGCTGGGTCGACCAGGCCGGCACCGTCAAGATCAAGGACTGGCTGTCGGTCGAGGGGATGCCCGGCAGCCCGTTCGTGCTGCAGCTCGCCATGGACGCGCTGCGCGGCGCCCAGGAGTACGCCGAGAAGATCTCCCGCACCAAGCTGGGCGGGCTGCGCGGCGTCGACGGCCTGCTCGAGGGCATGCCGGTCTGGGCCGCCGCGCACGGCAAGTTCACCGAGGCGGACCAGGTCGGCGCGCTGCGCGAGATGCTCAACGGGCAGTGGCACGTCGACAAGCTGATGACCGACGAGGACGGCGCCGCGGTCGACCTGGCCGTCTCCGCGTCGCTGACCAACCCGCAGGTCCTGCCCGCGCATGGCCTGATCACCACGGAGAACGCCACCACCGGCGGCGTCGAGGTGGACGGGGCGAAGGTCAAGGAGTGGCAGCTCGCGGCGCGCGGCAACTTCTCCGCGAACATCCGCAAGCCGGGCACGACCAAGGACACCAGCGGCGGCGGTGGGGTGCTCAACGCCGGGTACGAGCGGCTGCTCTACGCCCAGCAGGAGCGCAAGAGCGAGAGCCTGTCCGGCGTGATCGAGCGGAACGCCAACAACCGCAAGGGCAAGACCCGGTCGTACCTGGTGAAGTTCGACCTCAAGGTGTCGGTGGCGGCCGAGATCACCACCGACCCGGCCCGGTACGCGATGATCCCGCAGGCCCTGCGCACCGGCGACTGGCTGCACCACTTCAAGTCGATCCAGACCGACGGGACCATCTCCAACGCCGTCTACCTGCGGCTCTCCGCCGACGTGGTGGACCAGCTCGGCCTGCTGCCCAAGCTCAAGGGCGACACCGGGGCGATCGGCAAGCCGTGGACGCCGGCGCCGGACACCACGCTGCGGATGCCGGCCGGGCACCAGCCGGGCCTCGGCCTCTACACGTTCCACGAGACGCCGACGCTGACCGCGGAGATGAAGACCGCGCTCGGCGAGGCCGCGCCGGACAACAAGACGCTCACCAAGATCTTCAAGACGGTGACCGATCCCGGCCTCGGCGACCCGATGCTCAACCGGCGCCGGCTGCTCTACCTGTTCACGCCGGAGGGCGTCGCCCAGCACTTCCCGTCCATGCTCGACGGTGGCGTGTCGGTGCTGCACATGAAGCCGGGCAAGCTCACCCAGCACTCCCGCGACGTCCGGCTGATCGCCGAGATCACCGGTGAGCCGGAGTTCAAGGGCTTCGTCGCCGACCACGACGACCTGGACATCAAGACCACCCACACGTCCGATTCCGGCACCACGGTGCAGCGCACCCACGGCAGCACCCAGACGCTCGGCGTGGCCGGCACCGGCGTCTCCAACCACCAGGGCGAGAACCTGGCAACCGGCCTCGGCGACACCGTCGGCAAGTCGTCGCAGGTGTCGAACTCGCAGGGCAGCGGCAGCACGTCGGTCGACACCCAGCTCAGCTCGGGCCGCGGCGTCAAGGCGCGGATGAAGTTCCCGGTCAAGTTCTCCCTCGTGGTGTTCGACAAGGGCCGGCCGACCGGCGCCGACCTGATGACCGTGCACGACTTCGTCGAGCAGAACCGCTGGGCCGACGACCTGCGGCTGCCCCGCACCTCGTCACCCGAGGCGGGGCCGGCCACTTATCCGATCGGCAAGCCGGCCGAGATGGGGCCGGGCTGGCGGGAGCTGAACGGGCTGCCGATGCCCCCCCGGTTCAGCGCCGAGGACCTCACCCAGATCAAACAGCTCCAGGACCTGGTCGCCGGGCAGCTCGGGGACGCCGCGAAACGGCTGAAGACCCCCGGGTACGCGGGCGCGCACCAGATCCATCAGAGCCTCACGCCGGAGATCCTGCTGCCGGGCGTCCCGCAGATGATGACCGAGACCGGGCTGAACCTGCCGGACGTCACCAGCGCGCAGATCTTCGGGCAGAAGGCCGAGATCAACATCAAGCTGGTGCCGCAGGGCGCGTCGGTGCACGGCGTCAGCAGCGGGGTGTTCCGGGAGCACGCGCCGCAGACGACCAGCGGGTACAGCGCCGGCACCAACGCGATGACGCAGCAGCTGCGGATGCCGCGGCTGCCGCTGTTCGCGCGGGGGTACGCGGACGATCCGTACCAGGCGCTGGAGTCCGGCGGGCCGGGCATGTCGGCCGGGGACGCGCAGAACGCGCTGGAGAGCGGCAACCTGTCGACCGGGTCGCTGGGCAACGTGAAGCCGGAGAGCGCGTCCGGGCTCGCCGACTACCTGAGCGAGGTGGTCGTCACCGTCAAGATCAATGGTGGCAAGCCGGTGGCGATCACCGGGGACCTGGTCAACGTGTCGCTGCGGATGGGGCTGCACGACATGCGGACGGCGCTTGACCTGGCGTCGGACACGTCGGCGCGGGGGGTGGCGTTCGACCGGATCGTGGCGCACGAGGCGAAACTGGCGAAGGCGGCCGGGAAGTTCGTGGACGCGGCCGATGCGCTTGATCAGGCGCGGTTCGACGCGTACGGGAAACCGGATTTGAAGGTCTTGAAAGAGGCGGAGATTCCGGGGCTGATCGAGAAGTGGGAGCAGGCCGGGAAGGACTGGTGGCAGCTTGAGCAGCAGCACTACCAGCAGCTTGACGACTTCCGGGCCGAGCATCTCGGGGTCTCGCCGGAGGTGGCTGACGCGGGGCCGCTGAGCCAGCACGTCTTCCAGCAGCTGGTTGACAGCGTGGAGCCGCCCCCTGCGCCGAAGGCCCTGGAAGAGCCGCCTGCGCCGCCGAAGGTTGAGGAGCCGCCGGCGCCGCCGAAAACCGAGGCCAAGGTCGAGGAGCCGCCGGCCCCGCCCAAGATCGAGACGAAGGTGGAAGAGCCGCCCGCGCCGCCCAAGGTGGAGGTCAAGGCGCCGGAGGTCAAGGCGCCGCCGCAGCTGCCGACCAGCCAGCGGCTCGACGTGCCCGGCGACGGCCGATGCCAGCTCTACTCGGTGATCGCCACCGACCCGGTCCGGGTCAGCCAGCGCCTGGCCGCCGCCAACCTCGGCTCCGACCACCTGCACGCCTGGCTGAACACCCCGGACCTGGTCCGCGAGCAGACCACCGACTTCGTCACCAACGGCGTCCGGGACGGCAACCACCTGGTCCCGGTCACCACCGAGCTGGGCCAGGCCGCCGAGCAACTCCGGCAGCTGACCGTGCACCACCTACGCCAGGCCGGTCCGGGCGGCGTCCCCTACGAGGCCGTCCACCAGTACCGCCTGAGCACCGAGCCGCAGGTCCGCGCCCGCACCGCCGGGATGGACCGGGCCCAGGTCACCACGGAGCTGAACGATCTCGGCATCGACCGGATCCCGACGGGCGAGCTGCTGCCGGTCCCGGTGCTGCGCGGCGCCTACCTGTCGGCCCGCGCCGAGCACCTGATGGCCGACGGTCTGACCGAGGACGCCGCCCGGGCCACCGCCGCGCTGGAGGTGCCGCTCAAGGACGGCGTCAACCTGGCCGACGAGTCGCTGAGCATGCAGCAGATGCTCGACTACCTGCACACCCGCAACACCCGGCTCGACCTGAACAACCTGGGTGAGCAGAAGCTGCGTGACCTGCTGATCAGTCACCACATCAGCCCGGAGCGCCCGTTCACCCAGACCGAGTTCGACGCGCTGGTGCGGGCGGTCGGCACCTGGGAGCGGCACTGGCAGAACCCGCTCGGCGAGGCGTTCCTGCCGTCGCTGGCGTCCGCGCTGGACGCCGAGATGCGGGTGATCCAGCCGGGCGTCGCGCCGGTCACGGTCGGGCGCGAGGGCGCGCCGCTGATCGAGGTGCACCGGGTCGGCAACCACTACAACGCCGGGATCTCGCAGGTCCCGGCGCGGATCGTGGAGATCGACGCGGAGCGGTGGACCGCGCTGGACGCCGCGATCCGGTTCGAGACCCGGCCGGACGGGACCACCCGCGCGGTCCGCTCGCCGGGCAGCGGCGAGCGGGTCGGCGTCCACTACCAGCTCACGGCGACCGACCGCGACCTGCGCTTCCAGCTCAAGGTTCATCTCTCCGGCGAGGCCGCGGGCTTTTCCGAGGTACGGACGAAGACCGCCCTCGGCGTCGAGAAGTACCTGAACGAGCCCGGCCACACGTTGCCCGGCACGAACCTGCCGATGCACGTGTCGGTCCAGTTCGTCGATGACCCGGCGCAGGCGCACGCGCACATCACGGTGGCGAAGGACGCGCCCGGGATGAACCAGGGCGTCTGGAGTCCGAAGGCGTCCCCGGCCGCGTTCGCCCACGAGGTCGTGCACTACCTGGGCGTCAAGGACAGCACCCCGCCGCCCGGCGCGGTGCTGCACGGCGCGACCGACGACACCCCGCACAGCCTGATGGGGCACCAGCATCAGCACGACGGGCCGTACGTCCTCAGCGACGCCGCCCGCCAGCAGATCGCGGACGTCCTGGCCCCGCACTTCTCGCTGTCGACCGCCCCGCGCCCGCCGGCCGTGCTGAACCCGGAGCACCTGGCCGAGCCGTTCTGGACGGCCGGCCTGGACACGCCGCCGAACGTCAACGGCAACCCGTTGAGCGGCCTCTACCAGCGCCGCCCGGAGCTGGTCTACGAGCTGGACAACCTCGGCGACACCGCGAAGCTGGCCGACGACCTGGCCGGCGCGGTGGACACCGCGGTGCGGGCCAAGGTCGCCGAGTCCTGGAAGGGCTGGCTGCCGGGCGGCGCGGCGGACACCGCGGAGATCAAGCGGGCGCTGCTGGAGGACGCGCAGTCGTTCTTCGTGACCGGTGGGCGCAGCTTCGACGTCGGGGACGGGCTGGGTGGCTGGCACCGGGTGACGGTCGAACCGACGTACTCGATGAATGACGCCAAGCTGATCGAGCAGAAGACCGACAAGGCCAAGTTCGACACCCGCACCGACCAGGCGATCACCTCCAAGGAGGCGAACACCAGCGGCGGCACCGGCGCGATCGGCGCCAACGTGATCATCCCGCAGCGGATGGGCCCGGGCGGTGGGGTCGGCGGCGAGCTGGCCCTGTCCCGCCCGCTGGAGTCGAGCGAGCTCAGCGCCAAGCTGACCGACTCGCACAACGTGCGCAGCGGCGGCATCTCGCACCTGGTCGACAGCCAGGTCACCTTCAAGGTCACGGTGTCCGAGGCGCGCGGCCCGATGCCGGCCGCGGACGCCCCGGCGCAGCTGGTCAAGTCGGGCGCGAAGTTCCGGATCGTCGACGACTTCCAGAAGGCCACCCCGAGCTCGGCCACCGACATGATCGACCTGGGGCCCGAGCACACGCCGATGCGGGTGGAGAACCTCACCCCGGTCCGGATCCTGCACGCCGGCCTGAACCTGGGCGACGCGGACGTGCCGTCCGGGACCTGGAACCAGGTGGCCGAGGAGATCCTCACGCTGCTCGCGCCGACCAAGGCCGTTGACCCCGGCACGGCCGGCGCCCGGGACGCCCGCGCCCTGTTCAGCGAGTCGTCGATGCTGGCGAACCTGATGCCGGCGCTGGACAGCCCGGTGCATCCGCCGCTGCTGACCAGCTCGCGCGGCGCGCACGCGCTGTCCCTGCAGATGTCGGCGACGCTGCCGCAGATGGAGGCGATCGGGGATGTCGCCAAGACGTCGTTCCGCTGGCAGCCGGGCCTGAGCACCGGCGCGAAGGTGACCCAGACCAGCCGGGTCGGCGGCGCGCTGTCGGTGGTGCCGATCCGGTGGGCGTTCGGGCCGGCGTACGTGCAGTTCCGGCTCTTCGGCGGCTTCATCCGCTCGGCCACCGCGTCCAGCGCGGACAACGCCGTCTCGCGGATCGGCACCGAGTTCAAGGACATCGGCAACGTCGCCGTGGAGGCGCGCTTCCGGCTCGTGCTCACCCCGGCGCTGCGCGAGTACCTGGGCAGTCGGCTGCCGTTCACCAGCGGCGCGGTCGACGCGGTGACGATCGACCTGGTCGTGCTCGGCCGGCTGCCGATGAGCCGGCTGACCGAGCTGACCGACGGGGCCACCCGCTTCGACGGGCCGATCGGGAACTGGCACGTGCCGCCGTACGCGCTGACCGGCGGCCGTTCGGTGACCAACGGCCTGAGCGCGTTCCAGGACCTGCAGACCGAGGTGACCGAGCTGGTCCGGTCGTTCGAGGGCGGCTTCCTGCCGAAGTTCGCCGCGCCCGGCCGCACCAAGTTCATGGCGACCAGCAAGTCCGCCCTGGAACGCGGGCACAACCAGGCCGAGCTGGACCGGGTGCTGTCCGCCGCCGGCCTGCGTCAGGGCAACCCGAGCCTGCTCAAGTTCGGCCTGATCGCCGAGCTGACCCGGACCAAGAAGATCGGCGTCCGGCACCTGGTCGTGCACGTGACCGGCCGCTACACGGACGGCTTCACGCATCTGGGCACCGAGAAGGGCACCGCGGTCCGCAACGCCCGGGCCGACGGCACCCAGCAGCGGATCGTGGCGAGCGGCCAGTGGCGGTACGGCGGCACGGTCGAGGGCGGCGGCGTCTTCCGGTTCTCCGGCAAGGCGTCCACGGCACTGGTCCCGTCCGGCGCGATCGAGGTGCGCGGGCGGACCGGCCGGCAGAGCGGCGCGCAGCTCAGCGGCTCCGAGACGCGGCTCAACGGCGGCACCCCGAACTCCCAGGCGTTCGGCAACAACCTCGAGATCACGGTGAAGGTCTACGCGTTCACCGAGCGGCTCGGCCACGACCCACGCTCCCGGGTCCAGGTGGGCCGGGTGGTCCGCGAGCGGATGCCGCGGCAGGCCGAGCGGTTCCCCGCCGAGCAGGTCCCGCACATCGGCGGGACGACCATCACCCGGTACCGGTTGACCTCGGTCAAGCCGGTGACCGTGCTGTTCGACGAGGCGAGCGTGGTCCCGCGGGCGATCAGCCATCCGCCGGTGTTCACCGCGCGGGCCGATCCGCTGGCGTTGCGACGGGCCACCAAGTTCGACCTGACCACGCTGCGCGACTGGGTGGACGCGGGGCCGTCCAGCCCGGTCCGGGACTGGCTGTCGGTGGAGGCGATGCCGGCCAGCACGTACGTGTTGCAACTGGCCACCGACGCACTCCGGGCCGCCCAGGACTACGTCACCTCGATCTCCCGCACCAGGATCGCCGGGCTGCGCGGCATCGACGGCCTGCTCGAAGGCATGCCGCTGTGGGCCGCCCTGCTCGGCCGGTTCACCGAGGCCGACCAGGTCAGCGCGCTGCGCTCGATGCTCGGCGGCCGCTGGCACGTGGACCGGGTGAGCACCGACGAGAACGGCGCCTCGGTCGACCTGGCCGTCTCGGCCACGCTGACCAACCCGGAGATCCTGCCGGCGCACAGCGTGATCACCACCGAGACCGCGTCGATCGGCGGTGTCGAGGTGGACGGCGCCAAGACCCAGGAGTGGCAGCTCGCCGCGCGTGGCAACTTCTCCACGAACATCCGCAAGACCGGGACCAGCAAGGACACCAGCGGCGGCGGTGGCCTGCTGAACGCCGGCTACGAGCGGCTGATCTACGCGACCGCGAAGAGGGACAGCAGCGGCCTGTCCGGCGCGATCGAGCGGAACGCCAACAACCGGAAGGGCAAGACCCGGTCGTACCTGGTGAAGTTCGACCTGAAGGTGTCGGTGGGCGCCGAGATCACCACGGATCCGGACCGGTTCGCGGTGATCCCGCAGGCCCTGCGCACCGGGGACTGGCTGCACCACTTCAAGTCGATCCAGACCGACGGGACCGTCACCAACGCGGTCTACCTGCGGCTCTCCGCCGAGGTCGTGGAGACGCTGGGACTGCTGCCGAAGCTTCCGGGGGACCTCGCGTACACCGGAATGCCCTGGCTGCCGTCGCCGGCGACGCTGCTGCGGCTGGCGCCGGGACACACCGCCGGCCTCGGCCTCTACACGTTCCACCACACGCCCTCGCTCACCGGCGAGATGACCACCGGCCTGCAGAAGGCCGCCGCCGGGCAGGAGTCGCTGGCCCGGATCTGGAAGTCGCTGTCCGAACCGGGCCTCGGCGACCCGATGCTGAACCGGCGCCGGCTGCTCTACCTGTTCACGCCGGAGGGCGTCGCCCAGCACTTCCCGTCCATGCTGGACGGTGGCATGTCGGTGCTGCACCTCAAGCCCGGGCGGATGACCCAGCACTCCCGCGACATCCGGCTGATCGCCGAGCTCACCGGCGAGCCGGAGTTCCAGGGCTTCGTCGCCGACCACAACGACCTGGACATCAAGACCACCGGCGTCAGCGACAGCGGGACCACGGTCCAGCGCACGCACGGGCACACCGTGGTCGCCGGGGCGGCCGGCACCGGCGTCTCCAACCATCACGGCGAGAACCTGGCGATGGGCCTCGGCGACACCGTCGGCAAGTCGTCGCAGGTGTCGAACTCGCAGGGCAGCGGGCAGGCGTCGGTCGACACCCAGCTCAGCTCCGGGCGGGGGATCAAGGCGCGGATGCGGTTCCCGGTCAAGTTCTCCCTGGTGGTGTTCGACAAGGGGGAGCGGATCGGCTCCAGCCTGCTCACCGCACACGACTTCGTCGAGCAGAATCGCTGGGCCGACGACCTGCGCCTGCCGCGCATCTCCGCTCCGCCGGCTCCGCCGAAAACCTATGAGATCAAAAACCAGGCGATTGAGGGTACGGGCTGGAGCGAGGCCAATGGTCTGCCGATGCCGCCCCGCTACAGCGCCGAGGACCTCACCCAGATCGCCCAGCTGCAGAAACTCGTCGAGACGCAGCTCGCCGACGCCGCCAGGCGACTGAAGACCCCGGGCTACGCCGGCGCGCACCAGATCCACCAGAGCCTGACCCCGGAGCTGCTGCTGCCGAACGTCCCGCAGATGCTCACCACGCACGGCCTGGACCTGCCCGAGGTGACCAGCGCACAGATCTTCGGCCAGCACGCGAAGATCAACATCAAGCTGCTGCCGGAGGGCGCGTCGCTCGGCGGGGTCAGCAGCGGAGTGTTCCGCGAGCACGCGCCGCTGCAGACCGCGGGGTACAGCGCCGGCACCAACAAGATGGTGCAGAACCTGCGGGCGCCGCGGGTGCCGCTGATCGGGCGGGGGTTCGCCGACGATCCGTACCAGGCGCTCGAAGCCGGCGGCCCGGGCATCGCGACCGGCGACTCGCAGGCCGCGACGGAGAGCGGGAGCCTGTCCACCGGCGCGCTCGGCAACGTCAAGCCGGAGAGCGCGTCCGGGCTGGTCGACTACCTGAGCCGGGTGGTGGTCACGGTGACGCTCAAGGGCAAGGGCACGCCGGTGCGGGGCGGCCTGATGAACGTGTCGCTGCGGATGGGACTGCACGACGCCAAGATCGCGCTGGACCTGACCGGGGATCGGGCGCCGCGCTTCGCCGCGATCGAGGCGCACGAGGCCACGGTGTTCGAGGCGGCCGAGGCGTTCATCAAGGCCGCGGATGCGCTGGATCAGGCGCGGTTCGAGGCGTACGGGAAACCGGGTTTGAAAGATCTCAAAACGGCCGAGCTCCCGGGGCTGAACGCGAAGTGGGTCGCGGCCGGCGAGACGTGGTGGGCCCTGGAGCAGCGGCACTACCAGCTGCTGGACGCGTTCCGGAACGACTTCCTCGGCCTGGCGCCCTCGGTCAAGACCGCGCCGTCGCTCGCCGCGCCGCCGCCGCTGCCGGCCCCGCCGCCGGTCAGCCGGGTGCTCGACGTGCCCGGCGACGGTCGCTGCCAGCTCTACTCGTTCGTGGCCACCGCGCCGGCCCTGGTCAGCGAGCGGCTCACCGCGATCGGCTACACCTCCGAGCACCTGACCGCCTGGCTCGGCAACGCCGACGCGGTCCGGGCGCAGACCACCGCCCTGACCACGAACGGTCAGCGGGATCGGAACGGACTGGTGCCGACGAGCATTGAGCTCGGTGCGGCGGCGGACCAGTTGCGTCGGCTCGCGCTGCGGCACCTGGAGCAGAACGGCCCGGGCTCGGTGCCGCCGGCCGCGATCCACCAGTACCGCCTGAGCACCGAACCGCAGGTCAGCGCGCGCGCCGCCACGATGACCCGGGGTCAGCTGGTCACCGAACTGCATCAGCTCGGCCTGACCACGGTCACCCAGGGGCATCTGCTGCCGATGACGCTGCTGCGCGACCGCTACCTGGAGGAGCGGACCGTCCACCTGTTCGATGTCGGTCTCGACCCGGACTTCGCCCGGAGCGCCGCGCTCGACGACGTGCCGCTCACCGCGAGCGGGAACCTCGCCGACGACTCGCTCAGCATGCAGGGGATGCTCGACTACCTGACCGGTCGCGGGCTCACCGTCGACGTGGACACGCTGCCCGAGCCGGTGCTGCGCGACGTGCTCACCAACCACCACGTCGACCCGGACCGGCCGCTGAGCCAGGCCGAGTTCGACGCGCTGACGAACGCGGTCACGCACTGGGAGGACCACTGGAAGGGTCCGCTCGGCGAGGCGTTCCTGCCGGTGCTGGCGGATGCGCTGGACGTCCGGGCCCGGGTGATCCACCCGACGGGCGTGCCGACCATGGTCGGCCGGACCGGCGCTCCGCTGATCGAGGTGCACCGGATCGGCAACCACTACAACGCCGGCCGGTCCGGGCAGGACTTCGACGCGCCGTTCGGCGACCCGGTGTGGCCGAAGAAGGTCAAGCCGTTCGAGCTGCACCCGCCGAAGGGCCCGGCGGAGAAGGGCGCCAAGGGGGCGGATCTCGCGATGCAGGAGGTCCGGCTGAACCCGGCGTGGATGCCGCTCGCCGACTTCCACCCGAACCTGTTCGAGGGCCGGCCGGACGCGCACTGGCACTACGTGGTCACCCCGGACGGCGAGATCTACATCGGCAGCGAGGAGATCCTCACCGTCGTCTCCGACGCGCAGCTGCGTGACCTGCACGCCGGGATGGTGACGAAGAACCCGGACCTGACCCTGGACCAGTTGCGGGACAGCATCAACCAGCAGGGGCATCCGACGATCGGCGCGCGGTTCGACGGGGACGGGAAGTCGTATGCGGGGCAGGCCCGGGTCAGCGGGGAGCTGGGGGTGAACCCGGCGACCGGGCGCTGGGAGGTGAACGACAAGTCGGGGCGGTACATGAGCGGGAAGGTCCGGCCGGACCTGCAGGTCGCCGACGTGAAGCGGTGGCTGGCGAACGTGGCCGAGCGGATGACCGCGCAGTTCGGCATCCCGGTCGAGCCGCGCCTGTTCAAGCATGCCGAGGCGCCGACCGATCCCAAGCTGCCGACCGATCCCAAGCCGCCGGTCGTTTCCGAGCCGGCGGTTGAGGATGTTCGCGCGCGGTTCGTCGAGTTGCGCACGAGGGAACTGGTGGCCGCCGGGAACGACCCGATGGTGGCGAAGGTGCTGGCCGGCGGCATCAAGGCGAGCCAGGAGGAGATGGTCGCCGCGCTGGCGGCGGGAAACTAGAGCGGCCGGCTCCGGGAAACTAGAGCGGCCGGCTCTTCGGGCAGCTGCCTTCCAGCGCTTCCCGGGCGCCGGGGCCGGCTTCGCCGTAAGCGGCGCCGGCTTCGCCGTAGGCGGCGCTGGTGACGCCCTGGGCGTCCAGCGCCTGCTGCAGCTCCCGCGTGGCGTAGTGCGCCCGCGACTTCATCGTGCCGGCCGGCACGCCGAGCGCGGTGGCGACCTCAGCGTGGGTCTGATCCTGGTAGTGCACCAGGATCAGCGCCTCCCGATGCGCCGGCGAGAGTTTCCGCAACGCCCGGATCAGCACCGCCCGGTCCAGTACCGCCTCGTAGAGGTCGTCGGCCGGCGCCCAGACCGCGGTGCTCAGATCGTCGTCGACCTCGGTGGGCCGGGCGGCGTGCCGGCGGGACCAGTCGATGGCCAGGTTGCGGGCGACCCGGGTGAGCCAGGCCTGCGGGGACCGGGCCGCCTTGACCGTGGACAGGTGACGCCACGCGCGGAGCAGGGTCTCCTGAACGATGTCGTCGGCCCGGTGCGGGTCGCCGGGCATCAGCCGGGTCACGTAGCGGCGCAGCGTGGGCGTGCTCTGCGGCACCAGCACCTGTTCGAACCACACCACCGGGTCATCCACAAAGGACACGCTATGCCGATATAACAGTACAAACTAGGTTGTTCACCGGATGAACATTCAGCCGACGGAACCGACCACCGGCACGTCATCGAGCGTCAATCGGAGCAGGTCGTCGGTGGACGGCTCGGAGAGATCCGCCACGCGTTGCGCCTGGTGCTCGGTCATCCGCTGGAAGATCTGCCGCGCGGCGCGCCCGTTGCCGAACCCCTTGTCCCGGTCCTGGCCGACGAAGTACGCCTGCAGCAGCTCCCGCGCGTCGTCGGCGAGCTGGTACTCGTGGTGCGCGCACTGCGACTCGACGATCCCGGTCAGCTCGTCCGCCGAGTAGTCCTCGAACGTCAGCGTCCGGGAGAACCGCGAGGCCAGGCCCGGGTTCGAGGCGATGAACCGGCTCATCTCCTCGGTGTACCCGGCGACGATCACCACCACGTCGTCGCGGTGGTCCTCCATCAGCTTGACCAGGGTGGCGATCGCCTCCTGGCCGAAGTCGTTGGTGTGCCCGGGCGGGACCAGCGAATACGCCTCGTCGATGAAGAGCACCCCGCCGAGCGCCTTGCGGAAGACGGCCTGGGTGCGCGGGCCGGTGTGCCCGACGTACTCCCCGACCATCGCGGTGCGGTCGGCCTCGATCAGGTGGCCGCGCTCCAGCATGCCCATCGCGTGCAGCAACCGGCCGTACAGGCGGGCGACGGTGGTCTTGCCGGTGCCCGGGTTGCCGGCGAAGACCAGGTGGCGGCTCAGCGGCGGCGCGGCCAGGCCGGCGTCCTGCCGACGTCGTACCGTCTGCATGAGTTTGATCTGTGCCCCGACGTCCTGCTTGACCCGGTCCAGGCCGACCAGGGCGTTGAGCTCCGCCAGCAGTTCGGGAAGCTCTTCCTTCTCCGGCGGCGCGTCGGTCGAGGTGCCGCCGGACGGCGAAGACCCGCCGCTGGTCGCGACCGCCTTCACGGTTCCGGCAGGCAGCAGAGATTTCGGTACGTCGGTCAGCCGCACGTCCTCGAAGACCGCCCGGGCGTCGTCGTCCACGTCCACGTCGATCTCGGTGTCCCGGATCCGCGCGCGGATGATCCGCGGGTCGGCCTGCGCTCCGATGTGGATCGCCGGGAACGCGCTGCCGGTGAACGTGCAGTCGGTGAACTCGCCACCCCCGCGCTCGGCGACGAACAGCCCGTTCTTGCCGCCCGCGGTGCACGTGGTGTCCCGCACGGTCGGCTTGGCGCCGGTCCAGACCACGATGCCGGAGCCGCCCGCCCCGTGCACCGAGCACTTCTCCACCGTGCCCGAACTGTCCTGCTCGAAGACGATCCCGGCGGTCCCCGGCCGCTCGATCCGGGTCTCCGTGATCGTGATCGACGCGCCGCCGCTGACCTGCACCCCGGCCCGCTCGGCACCGCTGACCAGGCAATCCGTGACGGTGGCGGGCTGATCCGAGCCGGTGATCACGCCGTTGCGGTTGGCGTCCAGGATCACGCCGGTCATCGTCACCCGCGCGTGCTCGTCGACGCTGAGCCCGGCCAGCCCGCAGCGGTGCACCCGGGCGCCGGTCACCTCGACCCGGCTCTCGCCGATCACGTGCAGGCCGTGCTCGGCGGACGGGCCGAGCCACGCGCCGTCCACGGTCAGCGTGCCGGTCCCGCCGACGTGCACGGCACTGAACTTGGAGTCGCCGACCGACGTCCGGTCCAGCTTCACCGTGCCGCGCTCGGTGACGAAGATGCCGTTGCCGCCCGAGTTACGCACCGTCCCGCCGGTGACGGTGACCGTGGCGTCGCCCCGGCACACCACCCCGGTGGTCGCCGCCCGGTCCACCTCACACCTGGTCAGCACGATCTCGGCGGTCTCGGTCGCGACCGCGCCGGCCCCGGCCACGTCGGTGACCCGGCAGCCGGTCAGCTCGACCCGCGCGGAGCCGGACGCGAGCACCCCGTCGGCGCTGCTCCGCTCGACCGCGCCGTCCCGCATGGTCACCGACGAGGACTCCTCGGCCAGCACCCCGTGCCGGCCGGGCCGGCTGATCGCGCCACGGTCCAGCTCGATCCGCGCGTTGCCGCGGGCCCGCAGGCCGGACCCGGAGACCGCGCCGATCCACGTGTCGGTGACGGTGACCCGGGCGTTGCCGCCGGCCACCACGCCGATCCCGTCCACCTCGGTGATCCGGGAGCGCTTCACGATCACCCGGCTGTCGCCGAGCGCGTAGACCCCGGCCAGGCGCGCGCCGGACAGGTGACTGTCGCGCAGCTCGAGCCGGGCCGTGCCGGTGACCTCGATCCGCCCGCCGCGCAGCTCGCAGCCGTTGACCCGGGCCGTGCCGGACTCCACCTGGAGCAGCGGCTCGTCCGCGTCGGCGCCGGCCAGCACCAGGTCCTCCAGGGTCGCGCCGGCGGTGACCCGGATCGTGTGCCCGGCCAGCCAGACGGTGCCCCGGCCCAGCTCGGCGACGATCCGGACGTCCCGGTCGATCAGGAGCTCCTCCTGATAGACGCCGGCCGCGAGAACGATCGCCTGATCCGGCCGGACGGCCCGGATCGCGGCCGCGATGGTCTGCGCGGCGCCACGCTCCCCGGGCGCGACACGCACGGTCGCCCCGTCCGTGACCACGTCATCCCGCCGCCCGATCCGCACCACATGCTCCCTCGCCGTTCAACGTGTCAATGGATCACGTAAACGGTTTGAGGTGGAGGCCTGGTCGGCATTGGATGAACTTTTCCGGTTCGTCCAGCGAATCTTCAGTCTTTCGAGGCGGCCGTTAGTCAGGTTGCCAGTCTGGTTACCCACCGTCCACTGTGTTTAGCTGGATTTTGTCGCCGCGCATCCACCATCGGGGGCATCTCCCATGACACAAATGGACCTCTTCGGACCCGCCGATGACGGGCCGCCGCCGAAGCCGCCGGGAAATCGACTGACGCGGCTGGAGGTCCTGGTCACGGTGAAAGCGGCGCCCAACCCTTCGGAGAAATATGGCGAGACGGTCTGCGTCGCGGGCCTGAGTACCGATCTGATGAACCCCGGGTGGGTGCGGCTGTACCCGATCAATGTCCGGGCCCTGGACGACGACGAGTCGTTCCGGAAGTACGACCTGATTTCCGTCGACGCCACGCCGGCGGCGCAGGACCAGCGGCGAGAGAGCTGGCGTCCGCGCATGACCTCCATGATCAAAGTCCGCCATCTCAAGCCGTGGAAGCCACGAAGAGCCTGGGTCGACCCGTACGTCGTGGATTCCATGTGTGAGCTCAATCGGGCGGCAATCGAGAATGCCAACGCGAAGTCGCTCGGCCTGGTGCGCCCGCGGGAGGTGGTCGGGATACGGATCAAGCAGCATCCGGGCTGGACTCCGGAGGAGCAGCGAAAGATCGACGGCTACGTCAATCAGCTTGATCTTTTCAGCGAGGAGGAGCGGATTCCGCTGCAGGCCCCTCGTTTCAAGGTGGCATATCGGTACTTCTGCCAGGACACCAAATGCCGGGGTCATGAACAGGGATTACTCGATTGGGAGTTCGTCGCGCTGCAACGACGGCTGCGGCACCTGCCGGACAGCGAACTTGCCGGCGAACTGGAGTCGAAGTTCCTCACGATGATGTGCGACGCCTCGCGAGATGTCGCCTTTTACGTGGGTAACCAGGCGAAACGCGCGCACGTCTTCAGTGTGCTGGGCGTCTATTACCCGGGACGCTAGTTCATGCGCCTCGACAACTCGTGCAGAACGACGTCGCGGTGGCAGTGCGCCTGATCCGCCTCGAAGCAGAGCAGGGCGATCCGCTCATGTCTCGCGGACTCGGCCAGGTCGCTCAAGCAGTCCGCGGCCACCGGCTCATGCAGGATCGAGGCATAGGTTCCGCGCGCCGCCGCGAGTTCAGCCGGTGTGCCGGCGAACCCGGCCCGGTTGGTCTTCGGATTCCCCAGCTGCCGGTAGTGCTCGTAGGCGATGCCGGCGGCGCCGACCGCGAGGCTGAGCGCGGTCTTGCTGAACCCGCGTTTCCGGGAGATCGGGGTCAGTCGGACGTCCACCAGTGTGGACACCCCGAGGCCCTGCAGTTCGGCCACGAAGCCGTTGATGTCCCAGCCCTGGTAGCCGATGCCGATGACCCCGGATGCCGAAACGGTCTGCGTGACAGTCATGGCCATACCTTGCCATGCTGCCGGACGTCGGGAAAGTATGGGCAAGGCATGGTTTGTGACCAATCGCCGAGCGGTCGTGGTGCTCGGGGTTAATCGCCAATTGGATTCACCCTTGTTCCAGGAAAGTCTTCGCCCTACGCTGCGATCAGCAGGAAAGCGCTTTCCTAGGTAACTGGAGGTAACCGTACATGGCCGCGCGCAGATCGATCGGCATCGTGATCAACGGAGTCACCGGCCGGATGGGGTACCGGCAGCACCTGGTCCGTTCCCTGCTCGCCATCCGTGAGCAGGGCGGCGTGGCCCTCCCCGGCGGCGGGCACATCTGGCCCGAGCCCGTCCTGGTCGGCCGCGACCCGGACAAGCTCGCCGGCATCGCCGCCCGGCACGGCCTCACCGAGTGGACCACCGACCTGGACGCCGCGCTCGCCCGGCCGGACACCGAGATCTACTTCGACGCCCAGGTCACCCAGCAGCGGGAGAAGGCGATCCGGCAGGCGATCGCGGCCGGCAAGCACGTCTACACCGAGAAGCCGCTGGCCGAGAGCTCGGCGGCGGCCGAGGAACTGGCCGAGCTGGCCACCACGGCCGGCATCCGCAGCGGCGTCGTGCAGGACAAGCTGTTCCTGCCCGGCCTGCGCAAGCTGAAGCGCCTGATCGACGGCGGCTTCTTCGGCCGGATCCTGTCGGTGCGCGGCGAGTTCGGCTACTGGGTCTTCGAGGGCGACTGGCAGGCCGCCCAGCGTCCGAGCTGGAACTATCGGCTCGCCGACGGCGGCGGCATCGTGATGGACATGTTCCCGCACTGGAACTACGTGCTGGAGGAGCTGTTCGGCGCGGTCCGCGGCGTGCAGACGACGATCGCCACGCACGTGGAGAAGCGGGTCGACGAGCGCGGCGAGGAGTACACCGCGGACGCCGACGACGCCGCCTACGCGATCTTCGAGCTGGAGGGCGGCATCGTCGCCCAGATCAACTCCTCCTGGGCGGTCCGGGTCAACCGCGACGAGCTGGTCGAGTTCCAGGTCGACGGCACGCACGGCAGCGCGGTCGCCGGCCTGCGCGGCTGCAAGATCCAGCACCGGGCCACCACGCCCAAGCCGGTCTGGAACCCGGACCTGCCGGTCACCTTCTCGTTCCGCGACCAGTGGACCGAGGTGCCGGACAACGACGAGTTCGACAACGGTTTCAAGGTCCAGTGGGAGGCGTTCCTCCGGCACGTCGTCGCCGGCGAGTCGTTCCACTGGGACTTCGCCTCTGGTGCCCGCGGCGTCCGCCTCGCCGAGGCCGGCCTGCGGTCCGCCCGCGAGGGCCGCCGGATCGCGCTGGGCGACGTCTGATGGCCGTCGTGCACCTGCCCACCGGCCCGCTGACGCTCTCCGGCGGCGGATCATGGCAAAAACCAAAGGGCCAGATCAAGAGCCGGATTGCGTACGGGGCAGCGCACGTCGTCGCCGATCCGCGCGCCGGCAACGCCCCGGGCGCACCGGCCGCGCTGGACTGGGACGCGACGCTGGCGTTCCGGCAGCATCTCTGGGCACACGGGCTCGGGGTGGCCGAGGCGATGGACACCGCACAGCGGGGGATGGGTCTCGACTACACCGCGACCAGGGAGTTGATCCAGCGCAGCGCGGCCGCGGCGCGGGCGGCCGGCGGTCGGATCGTGGCCGGTGTCGCCACCGACCAGCTGGCGCCCGGATCGGCCACACTCGACCAGATCGCGTCCGCCTACCGTGATCAACTTGCCGATGTCCTGAGCGCGGGCGCCGCGCCGGTTCTGATGTGCAGCCGGCACCTCGCCGCGACAGCGCGGGACTCGGATGACTATCTGACGATTTACCGTTCGTTGTTGGAAATCTCGGACAAGCCGGTCGTGCTGCACTGGCTCGGCACCGCCTTCGACCCCGCACTCGAGGGCTACTGGGGTTCGTCCGACGTGGACAAGGCGACCGAGACGGTCCTCGAACTGATCAACTCGAACCCGGCGAAGGTCGACGGCATCAAGGTCTCGCTGCTCGACGCCGACCACGAGATCCGCCTGCGCCGCCGCCTCCCGGCCGGCGTCCGGCTCTACACCGGCGACGACTTCAACTACCCGCAGCTGATCCGCGGCGACGAGCACGGCCACTCCGACGCGCTGCTCGGCATCTTCGCCGCGATCGCCCCGGCCGCCGCGGCCGCGTTCGCCGCCCTGGACGCCGGTGACCTGGAGTCCTACGACCGGATCTTCGCCCCGACGGTCCCGCTGTCCCGGCACATCTTCGAGAAGCCGACGTTCTACTACAAGACCGGCATCGTCTTCCTCGCCTGGCTGGCCGGCCACCAGTCGCACTTCACCATGGTCGGCGGCCTGCAGTCGGGCCGCTCGGTGCCGCACTTCGCCCGCCTGATCGAGCTCGCCGACGCCGCCGGGCTGCTCACCGACCCCGACCTGGCCGCGCACCGGGCGAACCGATTCTTCGAGGTGATGGCCGGATGAGCCGCTTCTCCTTCAACCAGATCACCGCCAAGCTCTGGGATCTGCCGGAGATGGTCGCCGGCTGCGTCGCGGCCGGGGTCGACCAGGTCGCGCTCTGGCGCGAGCCGGTCGCCGAGTACGGCCTGGAGCGCTCCGCCGCCCTGGTCCGGGACGCCGGCCTGACCGTGACCACGCTCTGCCGCAGCGGTTTCTTCCAACTGCCCGATTGGTACGACGACAACCGCCGGGCGATCGACGAGGCCGCCGCGCTGAACACGCCGGTGCTTGTCCTGGTCTCCGGGGGCCTGCCGGACGGCTCGAAGGACCTGGCCGGCGCGCGGCAGCACGTGGCCGACGCGATCGGGCGGCTGGCGCCGTACGCGGCCGCCGCCGGGGTGACCCTGGCGATCGAGCCGCTGCACCCGATGTACGCCGCCGACCGCTGCGTGATCAGCACCTGGGACCAGGCCATGGCGATCGCCGGGCAGCACCCGGTCGGCCAGGTCGGGGTCACCGTGGACACCTATCACCTGTGGTGGGACGACACGGTGCTCGACAAGATCGCCGGGGCCGGGGAGCGGATCGCGATCTACCAGCTCGCCGACTGGATCACGCCGCTGCCGGCCGGGGTGCTGACCGGGCGCGGGCTGCCCGGCGACGGGTGCGTGGACATGCGGGCCTTCCACGAGGCGGTGGACAAGGCCGGCTACACCGGGCCGATCGAGGTCGAGGTGATGAACGCCGACCTGTGGGCGCGACCCGGGCGAGAGGTGCTGGACGCGACGCTCACGGCGTACCGAAGCGTGTTTTGATCCTTTGATCTTCGCCCGGGTTATTTCGGGGGGAGTGAGCTCGCGAAGTCGAGGCCGGCCCGCAGCCAGCGGGCCAGGCCCTCGTCGTCGAGGCGGTCGCCGTCGACGACGATCCAGTTCTTCATCGGGCGGCCGGTGAAGTCGAAGGCGCGGATGCCCGGCTCGGTCAGCGCGGCCAGCCCGGCCTCCGCGCCGAGCCGCACGATCAGGTCGTCACCCATCACGCCGACGGCCATGTTGCCGTGGATCATGAAGGTGATCCCGCCGAACATCCGCTTGTCGGTCACGCCGTCCACGTCCTGGAATCCGTCCCGGATCCGGTCCGCGAGCGCCTCGTCGAAGGCCATGCGACAAACGTACGGCAGAATGCCGGATGTGACGCACGCCACTCCGCTTCGAGAACCGTAAGCGAGATGCCAACGTCTTGCCTGACGTGAGACGAAGTCTGGACGCGGCCGACGAGGCAGAGCTCGTCCGCCGCACCGCCACCGGCGACCGGCGCGCCTTCGACGAGCTCTATCGGCGTACCTCGCCGTGGCTCGCCGTCCGGCTGCGGCGGCGATGCACCGACGACGACGTGGTCGCCGACGTCATGCAGGAGACCTATCTGGCCGTCTGGCGCGCGGCCGGTGACTTCGCCGGCTCGACGGCGGCCGGCAGCGCGGTCGGCTGGCTCTGGACGATCGCCGCCAACCGGCTGGTCGACGCGTTCCGCCGGCGGGCCCGGCAGCGCGAGTTGCCGGCCACGTTGGCGGTGACCGCCGCCCCCGCCGCGGAGGACGAGGTGCTCGCCGGCCACGTCGGCCACGAGCTGGAGCAGGCGCTGCTCACCCTCCCCGCCGAGGTGCGGCAGGTGCTGCGCGCGATGGTTCTTGACGGCCTCTCCGTGCGGGAGACGTCACTGCTGCTGGGTGTGCCCGAGGGCACCGTGAAATCCCGGGCGCGGCGGGCCCGGCTCGCTCTCCGGGAGGCGCTGTCATGACCGGTCACCCCAGTCCCACGGTGATCTCGCGGTATGCCGACGGCGACGAGCTCGACGAGGCCACCCTCTGGTCGGTCGAGGTGCACCTCGAGGAGTGCGCGGATTGTCGCGCCCGGCTGGCCGGCAGCGCGCCGGAGGAGGTCCTGACCCTGCTCGCCCGGGTGAGCGACGGGGTGGATCAGGGCGTCACCGCCGGTCCCGCGCCGGTCCGCGAGCGGCGCCACTGGTCGGCGGCCCGGAACCGCTGGCTGGTCTGGCAACTGATCCCGTGGCTGACCATGACGGCCGCGGTCCTGCTGGTCGCGGTGACGCTGCAGGCGCTGGAGCCCAGCCTGCCGTCGCTGGTGCTGCTGCTGGCGCCGGTGGCGCCGCTGCCCGGGGTGGCGGTCGCGTGGAGCCGGGGCAGCGACCCGGCCTGGGAGCTGATCGCCAGCACCCCCACGGCCGGCCTGCCGCTGCTGCTGCGCCGGACGGTGACCGTGCTCCTGGTGGTCATCCCGATGCTCGGGCTGGCCACCGACCGGACCGGCGTCTCACTGGCCCTGGCGCTGCTGCCGTGCCTGGCCTTCACCACCACCACCCTCGCCCTGGGCGCGCTCGTCGGGGTGCGCCTGGCCGCCCTCGGCCTGGCGGCCGCGTGGGGGCTCGTGGTGGCCCTTCCGGCGGTGTTCACCGCCCACCTCCCGGTCGTGCTTCAGCCGGGCAGTCTCGGCGTCTGGGCGTTCATCGCGGTTGCCTCGGCAGCCTTCGCGATGACCCGCGCCGACCGCTTTCTCAGGAGGAGATGACATATGCGTACGGTGAGCGCGGCGGAGACCGCCCCCACCATCCATCCGTGGGTGGTGCAGGCCGAGGGCCTTCGCGTCCGGGCCGGCCGGCACCTGGCCGTCGACGGGCTCGACCTGACGCTCGGCACCGGCGTGCACGGCCTGCTCGGGCCGAACGGCGCCGGCAAGACGACGCTGATGCGCGCGCTGGCCACCGTGCTGGAGCCGGCCGGCGGCAAGCTGACCCTGCTCGGCGAGCCGGTGGACGGCCGGGCCGACCTGCGCCGGGTGCGCCGCGGGCTGGGCTATCTGCCGCAGGCGTTCGGGTTCTACCCGAGGTTCACGGTCCGCGAGTTCGTGGAGTACATGGCCTGGCTCAAGGAGATGCCGAAATCCGCGGTGCCGGGCGCCGTCCAGCGGGCGATCGAGCGGGTCGGCCTGGCCGACCGGGCCGGCTCGCGGATGAAGACGCTGTCCGGCGGCATGCTGCGCCGGGCCGGCATCGCCCAGGCGATCGTCAACGACCCCGCGGTGCTGCTGCTGGACGAGCCGACCGTCGGCCTCGACCCGGAGCAGCGCCTCGACTTCCGTGAGCTGCTCCGCGACCTGGGCGTCGACAGCTGCGTCCTGGTCTCCACCCACCTGGTCGAGGACGTGGTGGCCGCCTGCACCGACGTGGTGATGATCAACGAGGGCCGGCTGGTCTTCCAGGGCACGCCGGACACCCTGATCGCGCAGGGCAGCGAGACCGACGCCGGCGACAGTCCCGCCGAGCGGGGCTACTCCGCGCTGCTGCGCCGCCATCGGGCGGAGGCGGCCCGATGACCCGGATGCTGGGCCTGGAGCTCCGTCGCTCGGCGGCGCTCGGCGCCGCCCTGATCCTGCTGGTCGTCGGCGTCGCGCTGCTCTACCTGGTCGACGAGTCCGAGTGGTCCACCGGCTGGCTGCAGCTGGTCATGACCCAGCGGCTCTACCTGGCGCTGCTGTGGCCGCTGGCGCTGGCCGCCGGCGCCTGGCAGGGCCGCCGGGAGAAGCAGTCGAACGTGCTGGAGCTGTTCGCGACCACCCCGCGGCCCCGCGCCCAGCGGGCGGTCCCGACGCTCGGGGCGATGGCCCTGGCCATCGTCGGCGGCTACCTGCTGATGGGCGTCGCCGGCGCGGTGCGGATCTTCAGCACCGCCAGCTACCTGCCGGCGGCCGTCCTGACGGTCACCGCGGTCGGCGCGCTCGCGCTGGTCGCGGCGGCCTGGGTCGGCCTGGCCGTCGGCCGCCTGCTGCCGTGGCTGGTGACCGCGCCCCTGCTGGCCGTGGCCGGTCTCGGGCTGCTGCTGTCCATCCCCGCGGCCACCCGGCCGAAGGGCTGGCTGTCGATGGTCTTCTCGCCGATCGACGAGATGAACATGCCGGACGCCTACACGACCGTCCCGGTGCAGATCAGCGCCTCGCAGGCGATCTGGATGACCGCGCTCGCGGTCGCCGGGCTGCTGCTGTTCGCCGCCGACGGCCCGCGGACCAGGCTGGCGGCGCTGCTGCCGATCGCGCTCGGCGCCGCGCTGGCCGTCACCGTC
Organism: Actinoplanes sp. L3-i22; assembly: GCF_019704555.1. NCBI lineage: Bacteria > Bacillati > Actinomycetota > Actinomycetes > Micromonosporales > Micromonosporaceae > Actinoplanes > Actinoplanes sp. L3-i22. The sequence continues at coordinate 11,748,869 of NZ_AP024745.1, read as the reverse complement.
ATGCCGCACCAGAACCGACTCGTCGTCGACTCCGTCGACCTGGCGGCGAAAGAGTTGGTCTGCGCGCCGGACGAGCCGCGGGTCTGCGTCAGCCGGGTGCACGAGGGGCTGCTGCCCGAGGTGTTGCCGCAGGCCCGGGCGGCGCTGACGATCCTGGCGAAGCTGCCGGGCACACCGACCCGGGTGCACGAGGACAACAGCACCTACCTGCCGCTCGTCCCGGCGCCGCGCTCGGCCGACGTCGCGCTGGTCCCGATCGACACCGGGAAGACCGGCGACCTGACGCCGAGGATCGTGATCGCCGCGTTCGCCCGGCCCTACGAGTGCGAGACCGGCCCGGACTGGACCGACTCCATCGCGGCGGCGTATTGGTTGATCGGACGGGAGCCGGTCGCCGACGAACCGGACATCGCCGCCGACGCCGTGGCCCGCTGGCAGGCTCTCCGCAATCTGCCCGCCGACCAGGCGAAAGCCAAGGTCATCGCGGTTCGCGACGCGGCGCTGGGGTGCAACTGATGCGATGGCTCGTGCTCTACCTGCGGTCCCGGCGCGCGCCAGCGGCGCTGGCCCTGACGGCGGGGTGTGCGGTGCTCATGTCGGCGCTGTGGGCGGTCGCCTCCAACAGCCGTGACGTCGGCGTCCCGATGGTGATCCTGACCGTCCTGCTGATGGTGGCCGCACTGACCGCGACGCTGGTCAGCCCGGACGCCGAGCTCGACCGGACGGCGGCGCTCCCCTGGGCGCCGCGCCGGGCCGCGCACCTGCTGGCCGCGATGCTGATCGTGACCGGGCTGCTGGCGGTCACGCTGGTCACTCCGGCCCGCTTCAGTCCCGCACTGCTGGTGGTGCGGGACGCGGCGGGGCTGCTGGGGCTGACCGCGCTCGGAGCCGCGGTGCTCAGCCCGGCTCGGGCTTGGTTCGTGCCGCTGGGCTGGACCCTCGCCGCATTGCTGTACTCCCGCTCGGAGAGTCGGCTCGGGCAGATCCTCACCTGGCAGTCCCAGGACCCGCATTCCGGCCCGGCCGCGGTAGCCGCGCTGGTGCTGGCGGTTGGTGGCCTCATCGTTTACGCGCTGGTCGGCCCACCACGGCGAGCCGCCGCCGAGGCCGCGGTCTAGTCGCCCGAAGCCGCGCTTCGGTCCGGCCCCGGATGGGTTTGGGCCGGAGCGCGGTGGATCCGGTGTCTCGTGAGATATGAATCAAAGCGTGACTTCCTATGCAGCCGCGTCCACCCGCTACGACGCCATGGAGTACCGCCGCACCGGGCGCAGCGGCCTGAAACTGCCCGCGATCTCGCTGGGGCTGTGGCACAACTTCGGCGACGACAAGCCGATCGAGACTCAGCGTGCGGTGCTGCGCCGCGCGTTCGACCTCGGTGTCACGCACTTCGACCTGGCGAACAACTACGGCCCGCCGTATGGCTCGGCCGAGGTCAACTTCGGTCGGTTGCTGGCCGAGGACCTCCGGCCGTACCGGGACGAGCTGGTCATCTCGACCAAGGCCGGTTACGACATGTGGCCCGGTCCCTACGGTGACCACGGCTCCCGGAAGTATCTGACCGCGTCCCTCGACCAGTCCCTGCAGCGGATGGGTCTGGACTATGTGGACATCTTCTACTCGCACCGCTTCGACCCGGAGACTCCGCTCGAGGAGACCATGGGCGCGCTGGATACGGCGGTGCGGGCCGGTAAGGCGCTCTACGTCGGCATCTCGTCCTACTCGCCGGCGAAGACCGCGGAGGCCGCCGCGATCCTTCGCGACCTGGGCACGCCGCTGCTGATCCACCAGCCGTCGTACTCGATGCTGAACCGCTGGATCGAGGACGACCTGCTCGGCGTGCTGGAGCAGGAGGGCGCCGGCTGCATCGGCTTCTCCCCGCTGGCCCAGGGCATGCTGACCGACCGCTACCTGAAGGGCATCCCGGAGGGCTCGCGGGCCGGCGAGCAGAAGTCGCTCACCCCGGACTGGCTGAACGACGAGAACCTGGGCAAGATCCGGGCGCTGAACGCGATCGCCGAGCGGCGCGGCCAGAGCCTGGCCCAGCTGGCGATCGCCTGGTCGCTGCGGGATCCGCGGATGACGTCGGTGGTGCTCGGCGCGAGCAGCGTGACCCAGCTGGAGAACAACCTGGCCGCGCTGAACAACACCGCGTTCACCGCGGACGAGCTGGCCGAAATCGACAAGTACGCGACCGAGTCCGGCATCAACCTGTGGGCAAACTCAAGCGCCTCCTGACGGCGCCTCCTGACGGTGCCTCCTGACGGTGCCTCCTGACGGTGCCTCCTGACGGTGCCTCCTGACGGTGCCTCCTGACGGTGCCTCCTGAAGCGGCGCCTGGAAAGCGCCAAAGCGCCAAAGCGCGGGGCGTTGCGCGGAAGCGCCGGGTGTTGCGCGAAAGCGGAAGCGGAAGCGCGGAAGTGCCGGACGCTGCGCGGAAGCGGAAGCGGAAGCGCGGAAGTGCCGGACGCTGCGCGGAAGCGGAAGCGGAAGCGGAAGCGGAAGCGGAAGCGTCAGGCGCTGCGCGGGACCATCGAATATCCGTAACGGTGCAGCAGGGGCAGCGCCATCGCGGTCGCCGCCAGTCGGGGACCGAGCGCCTGCTCCTGCCGCCACCGCTCGTCGGCCCGCAGCGTGACATCGCCGGTCCGGAACCGGCTGGGGTTGCCGGAGACGGTGTGGTTCGGCGCCAGTCGCACGGTGGCGTCGTCCAGGAACGGCCCGCCCCCGGCGTCCACGCCGGCGAAGTCGAGCAGGCCCTCGATCACGTGCCGCGGCGCGGCGGCGAAGTCCTCGTAGCGCAGCCGCTGGTAGCGATGCGGGTACGACTTCGCCAGCCGCTCCGCGAACGCGTTCCAGACCAGCCAGTGCATGGTGCTCTCGGCCGGCTGGTGCCGCCGCATCACGGCCGGTTTCGCCCGGTCGGGCTGCACGGTGCGCCGCATCCACGAGTGCGTGACCGCGCGCGGGTCACGGACCATGTGCAGCAGGTACGGCTCCACCCCACGCATCCGCGGCAGCAGCGCGGCCCCGGACGGCACCTTCGACGAGTCGACGATCAGCGCGGCCCCGGTGACCTCGGCGATCGAGTGGTAGAGCCGGGTCAGCACCTTCCGGTACTCCTCGGCACCGGCGCTGAGCGGGTCGCCGATCAGCGCCGGTGTGCTGCGCACCCGGGCCACCTGTCGTTGCAGGTCACTGATCCGCCGCGGGTCGGGCCGGTCGTCGCCGTACGCGTGGTCGAGGATCTCCCGCCACAGCCGGCACCGGTCGACCGGCAGGTCACATCCGCACTTGCGACCCTGGACCAGCCCGCGCCGCCACAGGTAGTAGAGCTCTCCGGTGGAGAACACCGAGTCGTACGAGTTCAGGATGTTGTCGACGATCGTCGTTCCGCTGCGACCCCACCCGGCTATGTACAGAACCTTTACCGACATGTGAACGGATGCTTCGGTGATCGGCTGGGCGCACGCTGTGCGAGGACTGTCCGGACGTTCTGAACGCCGCGTAACTCGTACAAGATGTCGGTTTTCGGCTTTTTGAAAGAAACCCTGGTCCGATGTGGTGCGATACAGGCCACAGTGACGCCGGACCGTGATCTTCGACGCTTACGTTTCCGGCAACGCTGGACGGGAGGTCGCGCGGTGACTGACGTGTACGGGGCCGTGGTGCCCGGGCGCCCGACCGGGGTGCTCGCCGACATGTGGGGCCGGTCCGTCGCGCGCGACGTGATCCTGACCGTGGGCGCTGCCGGAGCGGTCGGGCTCGCCGCCCAGATCGCGATCCCGGTGCCGGGTTCGCCGGTGCCGATCACCGGGCAGACGTTCGCCGTGGTGCTGGCCGGCGCGGTGCTCGGCCCGGGTCGCGGCGCGGCCGGCATGCTGCTCTACGCGGTGGCCGGCGCCCTGGGCGTCCCGTGGTTCGCCGGCGGCTCGTCCGGGTGGCCGATCGCGACCGGTGGCTACCTGCTCGGCTTCATCGTGGCCGCCGCGCTGGTCGGGCAGCTCGCCGCGCTCGGCGCCGACCGCCGCCCGGGTTACACGATCGGTCTGATGTTCCTCGGCAACCTGCTGATCTACCTGATCGGCGTGCCGTGGCTGGCGCTGATGACGACGATGGACCTGCCCGAGGCGTTCGGCAAGGGCGTCGTGCCGTACCTGCTGGGCGACGTTCTCAAGATCATGCTCGCGGCCGCCGTGCTGCCCGGCGCCTGGCACTTGCTGAACCGCAAACGTCCTGGCTGAGCCGCCCCGAAGGGGGAAACTGGCCTGGTTGAGACCAGGACCCAGGGAGGCCAGGACATGCGACTGAATCTGCTCCGCCCACTCTATGAACGCCCCGGACCGTGGGCTTCGGTGTACCTCGACACGTCCCGGGACACCGATGACGCGATCCGGACGTTCGAGCCGCGCTGGCACGCCGCGCGGGACGTCCTCGCCGACGTCGGCTGCGATCCGCTGACCGTGCACGCGCTGGACGACGCGGTTCTGGACCATCACCCGGACGGCCCGGGCCGGCACGGGCTGGCCCTGTTCGCCACGGCCGGCGAGGTGATCCTGCGGCAGGCGCTGCCCGGTCCGCCGGCGTCGATCGCGGTCTACGAGCCGCTGCCGCATGCCATGCCGATGATCGTCCAGCTGGCCCGGGAGGGCGAGGACGAGGCCGCCCCGGACCAGTTCGACCAGGGTCTCGCCGAGGTGGTGGCCCACCTGTCGCGGGGAGAGGTGGACACGCTGCTGCTGATCGACGACCCGTCCTCGACCGAGCGACTGTGGATCGGCCCGGACCCGTTGCAGCTCAGCGACGACCCGGAGGTGCTGAACCGGGCCGGGGTCCGGCACCCGCCGCTGGTCCGGGCGGACGCCGCGATCCTGCGCGCACTGACCGCCGCCGACGGCTCGATCCGGCTGGTCGGCCCGGACGAGCCGCACCACCTGCGCGGCGGCATCGCGGCCCTGCTCCGCTACGCAGACCTGCGCCGCTGATCACAAGCTCGTCGGAGCGGGACCGCGAAACACGGTTCCGCTCCCCGGCGGGACATTGATAGTCTTCCCGCCATGCGCCGAGTTGTTCTCACTCTGATAATGACCCTGTCGGTCCTGGCCGGTTGCTCCGGCGCCCCGGAAGCCGATCGTCGGCCGACCGTTTACGTGTACATCGAACGCGACCTGACCGATCAGCAGAAGGCGGTGATCGAGGGGCGGCTGAGCGCCGTCCCCGGCACCGGCGACCTGCACTACATCTCCCCGGACGAGTCCCTGGCCCGGCTGCAGAGCCGTTATCCGTCGCCCGGTCCGGACTTCTCGCCCAACCTGGGGAGCGTGCCGATCGCTTACCGCCTCACCGTCACCGACGTCGACGCCTACCGGACGGCCATCAACGGCCCGCTCGCCAGTGAGCTGCAGGCACTTCCCGGCGTGCTCGACACCACGTTCCCCTGTCTCACCCCGTTGGCCACCCGGCGGAATCCACAGCCGCTACCCACAGGGTGTGGATAACTCGAACGGGTGTGCGAACGGCGGCGCGCGGTGGCAGGATGTTCGCGTGTCGCCCAACGAGCTGCGCCCCGCCTATCCGATCAAGACCGAGCGCCTGCTGCTGCGCCCGCTCACCTCAGCCGATGCCGAGGCGCTGCTGGCCTACCGCAGCCGCCCCGACGTCTGCCGTTACGTGCCGTTCGAGCCGATGACCCCCGAGGTGATCGCCGATCGGCTCGCCACCTACTGGGCCGCCACGGTGCTCACCGACGAGGGCCAGTCGCTGACCCTGGGCATCGAGGTCGCCGAGACCGGCCGGCTGGTCGGTGACGTGATTCTGTTCTGGCACAGCCGCAAGCACGGTGGCGGCGAGGTCGGCTATGTGGTGAACCCGGAGTTCGCCGGCCTGGGCTACGCGACCGAGGCGGCCCGGGCCATGCTGCGGGTCGGCTTCGAGGAGCTGGGCCTGCATCGGATCGTCGGGCGCATCGATGAGCGCAACGAGCCGTCCGCCCGGGTGCTGCGCCGCCTCGGCATGCGGCAGGAGGCCCGGCTCGTGCACAACGAGCTGTTCAAGGGCGAGTGGAGCACCGAGCTCGACTTCGCCATGCTCGCCGAGGAGTGGCGGGCGCAGGCCTGACATCTAGATGTCGAGGTTCGCTTCGATCCGCTTGAGCTGGTGGCGGGCCAGCGCCAGGTTGGCCCGCTCCTTGTACAGCGCGAGGTAGAGGAAGAGCCCCTGCCCGGACCGCCCGGTCAACGGCCGGATCAGGTGGTACTGCGAGTCCAGGGTGATCAGCACGTCCTCGATGTTCTCGCGCAGGCCGAGCATCTCCATGGTCCGCAGCTTGGCGCGGACCACCTCGGTGTTCGCGGCCGCCGCGACGCTCAGGTCGAAGTTCCGGTCACCCCCGGCGATGCCGAGGGCCATTCCGCTGCTGCGGTCGACCAGCGCGACGCCGATGGCGCCGTCGATCTGCATCGCGTCCTTGAGGGCTACATCCATGTCCGGCATTGCGGTTCCTCCGATGTCTGGCTCGGGCTCGACATCGACTCTCACCGACGCACGGAGGAATCCGTCGCACACGATGTCCGGCTTGGACAGTCGGCCGGCTCGCATGCTGGTCAGGACATCGAGGTAGTTGAAGATTTCTGCAACTTAGAAACCGTAAAAGACACGTAACCGGGCCGCTTTCCCCGCGTTGGTCGGTGTGAATGACTGGAGGGGGCCGCCGTGTCAGTCCCGCTGTACCAGGCGAAGGCCGAGATGTTCCGAACGCTCGGTCACCCGGTCCGGATCCGGGTCCTGGAACTGCTGCAGAACGGTCCGCGGCCGGTCCGTGACCTGCTTGCCGAGATCGACGTCGAGGCGTCGAACCTGTCGCAGCAGCTCGCGGTGCTGCGCCGGGCCGGCATCGTGGCGTCGTTCCGCGACGGCGCCCTGGTGATGTATGCCCTGAGCACCCCGGACGTCGCCGATCTGCTGGCCGCCGGCCGCCGCATTCTGGGCGCGGTGCTCACCGACCGCGACGGCCTGCTGGTCGAACTCCGGGCCCAGAAGAAATAACCAGATCAAATTCCCACTGCCGATTGGGTACGGCGTGAGCCCACATTCCGTGGCAGCGGGCGCGGCTATGGCCGTACCCAAGAATGGTTTGAGCGCAAGCGAAAGGGCGCTGCCGGAGTGGCAGCGCCCTTTCTATGGTCGATTACCCGGTCAGAGGGTGAGCGACCAGCTGTTGATGTTGCCGGTGTCGGAGGAGTAGATGTCCTGGACCTTGAGCTGCCAGGTCCCGTTGGCGACCTCGCTCGACAGGTTCTTCGAGTAGGTGGCGATCACGTTGTCAGCACTGTCGCTGCTCGACGTGGCCTTCAGGTTGTAAACCGTGCCGTCCGGCGCGACCAGGTCGACGCGCAGGTCACCGCGGTAGGTGTGGGTGATGTTGACCGCGATCGACGCGGTGGTCGACGGGGTCTTGGCGCAACCGCTGATCACGATGTTGCTGTAGACGGCCGAGCCGGCGTCCGGGATGGCGACCGTGGTCGCGTTGGTGCCGGTGCAACCGGTGCTCGAGGTCGGCGAGGACGTCGGCGACGAGGTCGGCGAGCTGGTGCTGCCGCCGGTGCAGGTCGGGTCGGCGGTCTGGGCCGGAACGCTCACGCCGGTCCAGGCGGCCTTGGTGGCGTTGAAGAGCGCGCAGGTGCTGTCCAGGGCCTTGGCCGCGGTCAGCGTCCAGGTGCGGTACTTCAGGTACGACGAGCTGCTGGTCTTCATCAGCATCGCGTTGTACATGATCTTGATGGCGTTCTGGATGCCGACGCCGGTGATCGAGCCGGAGCCGGAGCACAGGGTGCTGGTCGGCTGGCCGTTGGTCGGGCTGGTGCCCTCGGCGAGCAGGTAGAAGAAGTGGTTGCCGGGGCCGGCCGCGGCGTGCACCTCGTCGCTGGGGGTGCTGCTGGAGTAGCAGTTGTCGTCACCGGCGAGCGACGGGTTGTACATGTACCGGATCGGGCCGCTGCCCACCAGGTTGATCTCCTCGCCGACCTGGTAGTCCGGCGGGTCGTTCGGGTTGTTGGCGTACGCCTCGGTGGCCGCGCCGAACGTGTCGGCGACGAACTCCTGCGTACCGTTGCCCGAGATGCCACCCGGGGTGTTGTCGTCGATGCCGTGGCCCAGCTCGTGGCCCACCACGTCGGCGGAAGCGATCCACTTGCCGACCGAGTTGTAGCCGATCTGCACCTGGGTGCCGTCGTAGTACGCGTTCTCCTCCTGGTCACCGACCCGGATCGGCCACGCGCCACCGGTGCTGCTGAAGCCGCTGCGGCCCAGCCAGCTGGACAGCATGGCCTTTTCCTTCTGCGCGACGTAGAGCGCGTCCACGCAACCGGTCTCCCGGTTCGTGCCGACCCCGTCGCCCCACACGTTGTCACTGCCCGTGTAGGTGGCGTTGCCGGTCGCGTTCTGGCACTTCAGCGTCGTCATGGCCGGGTCGGTCATGCTGTACGTCGAACCGGAGAGCGTGGTGTCCAGGCTGACCGAGCCGTTGATCCAGCCGGTGCCGGTGCCGGTCACCTCGGTGACGTGCTCGAAGGTCTTGAGCACCTTGCCGGTGGCCGCGTCCACGTCGACGGTGAGCCGGCTCGGGCCCTCCGCGCTGGTGCCACGGACGGTCGACTCCCAGGCCAGGGCCGGGGTGCCGGTGGCGGCGAAGACGACCAGCTTGGTGCTCTCGGCGCCGGTGACCGTCTTCAGCTCGCCCTTGGCGATCTTCAGCGAGTCGGCCGCGCTCAGGGTCGGGGTGGTGTTGACCACGCCCAACGGGGACTCCTGAGCCACCGACGTGTACTTGACCTGGCCGGCCAGGTCGGTGACGACGACACCGTCACCGCCGATGACCTCGAGGCCCTTGTACGTCTTGTGGTACGGCACGTACTGGAGCTTGTCGGTGGAGATGACGTCGTGCTGGACGAAGACCTCGTCCGCGGCGGCGTGGAGAGCCGCCGGACGGGCGGCGAACAGGGACGAGGCGGCAGCAGCGGCGGCCGCGGCGGGTGACGCGGCGACGCTGGGCGTGGCGGTCGCCGGTCCGGCGAGCGCGACGGCCACCGAGGCGACCGCGGTTGCGGCAACCGCGGCGACCACGACAGGGGTACGGGATTTCACGCACTGCTCCTTTCCCGCCCGGGGGGTTGGCGGGCGGGTTCGACGACCGTCCGTCGGACGATGGGTCACACCTGGATGACTTGAGGTGAGACGTTAGGCATCGACGAACGTCACCGAATCAGGGAAAACCCTCGTTCAGTGCGGAGAGCGCTATCTATTAAGAAAGTTCTATGACCCGATCTCGTTGACCTCGGAGAACGGCGCGTCGTTCCACCAGATCGCACGGATGATGAAGCTGTGGTTCGTCTCGTTGAAGTAGACCGCCATGTCGGTCGGCGAACTCTGCGTCTTCTCCACCGCGTACCCGTCCGCCGGAGTGGCGGTGACCAGGGAAACAACCCCGTCGCTGGTCATCTTCACGACCGCCTGCCCGCCCTCGACCGAGAAGGAGCGGATGTACGTCTTCACCCCGTCGCCGCCGGTCGTGACCGTCCAGCCGTCCTCTGTGGTGGTGGTCGGCTTGGTGCCGGACGTGGTCGACTTCGCGGTCGTCGGCTTCTGCGTCGGTTTGGGCGATTTCGAGGTGGGTGCCGCGTCGGCCGGCGGAGCCGCGGTGCGACTCGGCGCCGGGCGGACCGCGGTCGGCGGCGCCAGTGAGACCGGGGCGACCACATCCGCGGCCGGCACCTTGTCGATGTCCGGCAGCGCCCCGACGTCGGTGCGCGCGGCGTTCAGCACCGGCAGCAGCGCCACCCAGGAGAGCACGATGCTGCTCGCCGTCGCCACGAACCAGCCGGCCACCGGGACCCAACGGGAAGATCGCACGACGCCCATCCTCTCACCTGGTCCTATGGTGTACGCCATGGCGTTGATCCTGTTGGTCGAGGACGACCGCAACATCGCGGCCGCACTCACCCGTGCGCTGACCGATGCCGGCCACGTGGTCCGGCCCGTCGGTCAGGCTGCCCAAGCGCTGAAGATCGTCACTCAGGAACGGCCCGACCTGGTCATCCTCGACCTCGGGCTGCCCGACATCGACGGCACCGACGCGCTGCGGATGATGCGCACGGTCTCCGACGTGCCGGTGATCGTGGCGACCGCCCGGCGCTCGGAGGCGGACATCATCGCACTGCTGAGCGCCGGCGCCGACGACTACGTGACCAAGCCGTTCTCCGGCGGGCACATCCTGGCCCGGATCGCGGCGGTGCTGCGCCGGGCCCGGACCACCACCGAGCAGGCGCCGAACGCGATCACCGTCGGCGAGCTGGTGATCAAGCCGCGGCAGCGCCGGGCCGAGCTGCGCGGTGAGCCGCTGCAGCTGACCCGCCGGGAGTTCGACGTGCTGGCCTACCTGGCCGAGCGGGTCGGCCAGGTGATCAGCCGGCGCGAGCTGATGAACCAGGTGTGGAACCAGGCGCGGATCGGTGAGGAGCAGACCATCGACGTACACATCTCCTGGCTGCGCCGCAAGCTCGGGGAGACCGCCGCCAAACCGCGATTCCTGCACACCGTCCGCGGTGTCGGCGTGATGATGGTCGATCCGCAATGAGGTGGGCGCTCAACCGGCTGGCCCTCGCGATCACCTCGATGGTCGCGCTCGCCTTCCTGGTCCCGCTGGCCGTCGCGATCTGGCAGATCGCCCACGACAAGGCCATCTCCGAGGCGCGCCAGCAGGCCACCTCGATCGTCACCGTGCTCGGCGTGAACGCCGACCCGACCGCGCTCACCAACGCCGTCGCGTCGACCTCCGCGGGCAGCGCCGGGCTGCTCGCCGTACACCTGCCCGACCTCGACCCGATCGGCACCTCGCACCTGTCCGCGACGACCGTCGAGCGCGCCGCGAAACAGCGCCGCTCGGCCACCGCGGCCGCCGACGGCGGGCTCGCCTACCTGCAGCCGACCGTGCTCACCGACGGCCGGACCGTGGTCGTCGAGGTGTTCGTGACCGACGCCGAGATGCGCCGCGGCGTCTACAAGGCCTGGGTCTCGCTGCTCGGCCTGGCCGTGGTGCTGGTGGCCGGCTCCACGCTGCTCGCCGACCGGCTCGGCGCGTGGATGGTCCGGGCCACCCGGCAGCTCGCGGCGTCCACCCGCAAGCTCGGCAGCGGCGAGCTCAACGAACGGATCGAGCCGTCCGGCCCGCGCGAGCTCCGCGACGCGGGCCGGGCCTTCAACACCATGGCCGGGGACCTGCGCCGCCTGCTCGATCGCGAGCGCGAGCTGGCCGCAGATCTTTCACACCGATTGCGTACGCCGTTGACCGCGCTCCGCCTGGACGCCGAGGCCATCCCGCCGGGCCCGATCGCGGACCGCATGCGGCAGGCCTGTGACCTGCTCGACTCCGAGCTGGAAGCGATCATCACCGGGGCCCGGCTCGGCGTCGAGCACCGCGGCAACCAGCAGTGCGACCTGGTCGAGACGCTGGCCGACCGGCTGGCGTTCTGGTCCGTGCTGGCCGAGGACCAGGAGCGGCCCTGGGAGGTGGTCGGCGGGCACGAGCCGGTGCTGGTGCCGATGTCCCGCAGCGACGTGATCCTGGTGGTCGACGCGATGCTCGGGAACGTCTTCTCGCACACCGACGAAGGGGTGGCGTTCCGGGTCAGCGTCTCCTCGACCGGACTGCTCGTGGACGACGCCGGGCCGGGGATCGCCGATCCGGCGTCGGCCGTGCAACGCGGATTCAGCGGGGCCGGGTCCACCGGGCTCGGGTTGGACATCGTTCGGCGGGCGGCGGACACCGTACGCGGGGAATTGATTGTCGGGCGAAGCCCGTTGGGTGGGGCCCGGGTTGGTTTCCTGCTCACGTCACCGGTCGAGGAACTCCCACCCGGGCGACGTTTTCAGGCCGGTTTTCGGTCGTCTTAAGGCTCCGTTATGGCAGCTCTCCCTAATGTTCCGGCTCGTAAGGAAGCCAGGACGAGATCGGGAGAGCTGACATGCGCAGGAAGATCGCCTACCCACTGGCCACCCTCGGGATGGTCGGGTCGACATTGGTGATCGCCGCACCGGCCCTGGCCCACGGCTACGTCTCGTCACCGCCGAGCCGGCAGGCCCAGTGCGCCGCCGGAACGGTCGCCGACTGCGGCGCGATCCAGTTCGAGCCGCAGAGTGTCGAGGCTCCGAAAGGCTCCAAGCAATGCAACGGTGGAAACGCCAACTTCTCGATTTTGAACGACAATTCGCGCAGCTGGCCGGCCACTACCGTCGGCAGCTCGGTCAAGTTCAACTGGGTGCTGACCGCCCGGCACCGGACGGCGAGCTGGGTCTACTACGTCGACGGTACCGAGGCCGCCACGTTCAACGACAACAACGCGATCCCCGAGGCGACCGTCAGCCACACCGTCGACCTGAGCAAGTTCCCGGGCAAGCACACGGTCCTCGCGGTCTGGAACATCGGGGACACCGCGAACGCGTTCTACAGCTGCGTGGACCTGAACATTGGTGGCAGCGCCTCGTCCACGCCGACCGCGGCCCCGACGACCGCGCCCACGACCGCCGCTCCGACCGCGGCACCGACGGCGACCGCTACCACCGCGGCGCCGACCGCGACCGCAACCAGCTCGGCCGCTTCTACGGGGGCGGAGTGGGCGCCGGGGGTCAGCTACCAGACCGGTGACGTGGTGACCTACCAGGGCGTTTCCTACCAGTGCCGGCAGTCGCACACCGCGATCCGCAGCTGGGAGCCGTCGATCTACACGCTCGCGCTGTGGCTGCCGCTGTGACCCGCTCGCTCGCTGCCACCCCGCTGGGCCGCCGCCTGACCGCCGGGTTTCTGCCGGCCGCCAGGCTTTTGTCGGGCGCCGGGTTTTTGCCGGCCGCCAGGCTTTTGCCGGCCGCCAGGCTTTTGCCGGCCGCCAGGCTTTTGCCGGCCGCCGGGTTTTTGCCGGCCCGTCGCCCGGGTGCCACCTCGCTGGGCCGCCGCCTGGCCGCCGTCGTGATGGTCGCGCCGGTGCTGTTGCTCGGGGCCTGCGGCACGGCCAAGGAGCCGGCCGCGGTCTCGTCACCCCCGGCCGTCACGAACGTAGCCGAGATCACCGCCGGCTCGACCTTCAACGACCGCGACGTGATGTTCCTGCAGATGCTCGCCGACCACCAGCAGCAGGGCCTGCAGATGGCCGAGATCGCCACCACCCGAGCCACCCGCCCCGACGTGGTCGACCTGGCCAAGGCCGTCCAGCTCACCGAGACCGACGAGCTGACCATGATGACGAACTGGCTGACCGAGTGGCAAAAACCCACCACGGTCGACAAACGAGTCAGCGTCCACGCCGACCACGGCGGCCTCCCCAGCACCACCGACGCCGAAATCAACGCCCTGAAGACCGCCAAGAAGGCCGACTTCGAGACCGTCTTCCTCAACCTCTTCCTCGCCCACCAACACAACGCGGTCGAGATGGCCCAGCTGGAACTGGACAAGGGCAGCAACGCCCAAACCAAACAGTTCGCCGAGCGGGTCAAGGAGTCCCGTGCCGACCAGGTCCAGCAGATGCTCAAACTCCTGAACAGCTAACCCCCGCAGACCCGGATGGCCCGTCCTGGCGGGCGGGCCATCCGCTTTTCCGATGCGTCACTGACCTACGCGATCGCCGCGGCGAATTGCGCGTAAAGATCCCCCGAGAGCGGTGTGGTGAGCCGCCAGGTCACGGCCATCGGACGTTCGCCCTCGTGAATCACGTACTCGGCCGGTCCGAGGAACCAGAACGACCGATCGGTGACCCGCGGCCGCGCGAACAGCAGAATGCTCTGACGCAACCGCACATGGTTCTGATATCGCTGCCCGGTGGGGCTGTTGGCGGTGGTCGTCGACTGGCTCTCCCAATGGATCAGCTCCCGGCTGATCGCGTAGTCCCGATAGCGAGTGGTCGGCGAGAAGTCGCCGCTGGTCTTATCCAGCGTGAACGCGAGCAGATCGGCGCCGACCTGTTTGGCGGGGTAAACCCCTTCGCGCCACGGCGGAGTCTTCGCGTTCGTGCCCTCGCCGACGGCGGCCAGAATTTCGATCCGGGTGTACCGGCCGTGAATCTGCAGCGGCACCCCGGGCAGCGCCTCCGCCTGTACGTGGTCGGGAGCGTCGTGCAGTGCGAGCATCAGCTCGTCGAGCTCGGCCAGAACTTGCGGGTGAGACCAGATCAGGTCGACCGCGTCGTGAAGTGAACTCCCCTTGGGTAGCACCTGATCACCGACCGAGGCGGCAAGCATGCGAAGCAGCCGCCGAGTCGTCCCATCCGGAGTCTCCGCGTCAGGGCGCGTCTCGCCGGCGAACCTGCGGTACGCGAGCAGTCGCTGCCGATCGTCAATGTGCTGCAGCCGCCCCAGCGCCCGGCGGAGCAGGGCCTCGTGCGGTCCCGGCTCGGCGACCGTCAGGCCGGCCGCCTCTCGCAGGTCCGACCAGCTGCGATTGTTGGCGTAGAGGTCCGCGACCTCGAGCCCGGTCTCGGTGAGGAAGGTGGTCAGCGGGACGGCGTCGTGGCCCTTGGCCAGCGCTCGCAGTTCGGCGACCCGAGCCGGCCAGGTGGTCGGGACGGCTTCGCGGATGCTGCGCAGGACCACTCGCTGCGCGACTTTGTCCAATTCCATGTGGCATCCGGCGGGGAGGAACGGGAATCCTTCTTCGACCGCCTTTTCCAGATCGCGTCGGCTGCCACCGAGCAGCGCTCGATAGCGCCGATCGAAGCGAAACTCGCGGCGGTGCATGCCGACGAAGTCCAGCACGGTGCAGACCGTCTTGCCCGCTTTGAGGCGCAGCCCACGTCCCAACTGCTGCAGGAACAGCGTGGCGCTGTCGGTCGGACGCAGGAACAGCAAGGTATCCACGGCTGGGACGTCGACGCCCTCGTTGAACAGGTCGACCGAGAAGACGACCTGGATGTCACCGTTCTCCAGGCCGCGAAGCGCGCCACGTCGTTCGTCATCCGAACTGGTTCCGGAGACCGCGACGGCGTTCACCCCCAGTTTCCGGAACTCATCGGCCATGTAGCGGGCGTGTTCGACGGTTACGCAGAAGCCCAGGCATCGCATGGCGGCGACGTCGTCGACGTGCTTCCAGAGTTGGTCGTAGACGAGCCGCACCCAACTGTCGTTGCCGACATACGTCTCGGTGAGTGCGGTCAGGTCGTAGCCCTGCCCGCGACGCCATGGAACCTCGCCCAGGTCAATGCCGTCGTAGATGCCGTAGTACACAAACGGCGCGAGTCGGTGCTGCTCAATCGCGTCCCACAACCGCAATTCGGCGGCGATCCGGTCACCGAACCAGTGCAGGATGGGAAGCCCGTCGGCGCGTTCTGGAGTCGCGGTCAGGCCGAGCAGTTCCGTCGGCTTGAGATGGTTGAGAACCTTTTCGTACGACCGAGCGGCCGCATGGTGAAACTCGTCGATGATGACGATGTCGAAGTGGTCCGCGGCCAATTTCTCCGGACCGTGGCTGTCGAGCGTTTGGACCGACGCGAAGACGTGCTCATACTCCTCCGGTTTCTGGCCACCCAACCAGAGGTCACCGAAGCTGGGGTCCCGGATTGCGTGCCGGAAGGTGTCCAGGCTCTGCTGCAGGATCTCCCTGCGGTGCGCGATGAAAAGCAACCGGGCACGCCCGAGCCGAGTGCGTAGCCGGGCATAGTCCACGGCCGCCATCACGGTCTTTCCGGTGCCGGTCGCGGAGACCAACAGATTGCGATGCCAGCCGTCCTGCCGGGACACCTCGATCTTCTCCAGCAGGCGTTCCTGGAAGGGCTCGAGGCGAATCTCGATTGGGCTCAGCGTGGTCTGGTGTCGCTCGCCGCGCTGGCGACCCATCTTGAGGGCCTCGCGGAACTGGTCCTCGACAAAGGGCAGGAAGTCCCCGCTCTGCCAGTACGCCTCGAAGACCATGCCAACCTTGCGCACCACGTCCGGATTACGGGCCGCGGATACCCGAACGTTCCATTCCATGCCGGCGATCTGTGCCGAGTGGGTCAGGTTGGAGGAGCCGACGTATGCCGTACTCAACTCCGAATGGCGGTGGAAGAGCCAGGCCTTCGCGTGTAGCCGAGCGGTGGTCAGGTCGTACGAAACCCGCACGTCGGCCCCCAACTCGGCGAGTTGGACGAGCGCTTCCAGTTCCGTAGAACCGGTGTACGTCGTGGTCAGGACCCTAAGCGGTTTACCAAGGTCGCAGTGCTTCCGCAGAGCGCTCATCAGCGGGCGCAAGCCACTGCGGCGGATGAACGCCATTACCAGGTCGATCGCGTCGGCCGACTCGATTTCGGTCAGCACCTGATTGCCGACTCGCGGCTCCCCCGGCGCGTTGGTCAGCAGGGTGGTATCGACCAGGGGAATCAATGGGCGCCGTGGAAACTGCGCGGTACCGGCGACATCGAAGGCGCCAACGGCGGTAAGCGACTCGCCCGGCACCACCGGCTGTTCCGCGGTAGAACCGGCCCGCGGTAGATGCTCGTGCAAAACGTCGAGGAGCGACCGGACCACCTCGACCCCGACCTTGACCCGTTCGTGCTCCGGAACCGTGTCGAGCGCTCGCTCGATCTGCCGGGCCAGGAGCCGAGCGAATCGGTCCGACGCCTCCGCCGAGCGCATCCCCTGCCGTTCGACTAGGCGGTCGTCGAGATGGGCGAGTTTGGTGAGCAAGGATTCCGTGACGATGTCTTCGTAAAGCCCCGCGGTCAGGTCGTCTGGCACGCCGGCCAGTCTGCCGGATCGACGCGAGGGCGATGGAAATCTGGGCGCGATCCGTTGGTGGGGAAAGGGGTTCGATAGCGTGAAAGCGCACGCCTACCTGCCACACCTGAGGGGAACACGTGGAGCTGCTGCACTCCGGCAAGGTTCGGGACGTCTACGCGGACCGTGGGGATCTTGTCCTCGTCGCGTCGGATCGGATCTCGATCTTTGACGTGATTCTGCCTACCCCGATCCCGGACAAAGGGAAGATTCTCACCCAGCTGTCGCTGTGGTGGTTCGACCAGCTCAGTGATGTGGTGCCGAACCATGTCATCTCCTCCACCGACGTGCCGGAGGAGTGGGCGGGCCGGGCGATCCGGTGTGAGCGCCTGGAGATGGTGAAGGTGGAGTGCATCGCCCGGGGCTACCTGGCCGGCTCCGGGCTCAAGGACTACCAGCGGGGCGCGGCCGTCTCCGGGGTGTCGTTGCCGCCGGGGCTGGTCGAGGGGTCCCGGCTGCCCGAGGCGATCTTCACGCCGAGCACGAAGGAAGCTGTCGGGGCCGGGCACGACCAGCCGATGACCTTCGAGGAGGTCGTCGAGCAGGAGGGTAAGGATCAGGCCGAGGAGCTGCGGCGGATCACGCTGGAGATCTACCGCCGCGGGTCGGAGATCGCCGCGGAGAAGGGGATCCTGATCGCCGACACCAAGATCGAGCTGGGCACGCGGGACGGCGAGCTGAAGCTCGGCGACGAGCTGCTCACGCCGGACTCGTCGCGCTTCTGGCGCACCGAGGAGTGGGCGCCCGGCGATGTCCAGCGCTACCTGGACAAGCAGGTGCTGCGGGACTGGGCGATCCACGAGTTCGGCTGGGACAAGTCGGAGCCGGGGCCGGACCTGCCGGAGCACGTGGTCGAGGCGACCCGGTCCCGCTACGTCGAGGTTTACGAGCGCTTGACCGGGGACACCTGGTCCTAGGCTTCCGCGGTCGGGCGGCGGGTGGACGGCCAGGCGGGCTGGTCGGTGGCGCGGCTGCGCTTGCGCATCAGCCAGGCGCTGTACGCGACGGCCAGCACCGCTTCCAGCGCGCCGGTCCAGCCGCCGTAGATCAGGCAGATCGGGGCAATCGTCCACAGCAGAATCGCCATGATCAGCCAGCGCCGGCGTTGTCGAAGCCGCAATCGGTCGACCCGGCGAGCGAAGCCTGGGTCGGTGTCCCGCAGCCGGGCCACCATGCCGTCGAACTCCTGCTTTTCCCGCGGCTCGAGCACGCCCCGTCACCTCCGTTGCGAGGATGGACGGCTCGAAACTACCCCTTCCGGGGGCCGGGCAACCGCGATTGTCGGCAGACGGGCATGAGGGGATCGACACAACGCACGCGTGAACTAACACGCTGCAACGACGTACCGGAAAAAATCGGACATCAGGCCACGGACGGCCCGGCGGCAGACCGCCGGGCCGTCCGTTTTTTCAAACCCTGATTCGGTACGGCGTAAGCCCCGCTCACGCCCACTGAAGCGTGGTCGTGGCGTCCAGCCGGGGCACTCGGTCCCGGTAAGCGTTCTCGGCGGGGTGACCGAGATTGACCACGGCAGGCGACTTGAACGAGGAAGGCAGGTGGCCGTTTCGGATCAGAGTCCTGCTCGGCGCGCCTTCCGCAACAAGTTCAATAGTGACCCAAAGCGCGCATTTGCCGACGCTAATGACCGGGGCAATGCACGGCCGGAGGCAACGGCACGGCCGGAGGCAACGGCACGGCGGGAGGTAGCGCGCGGCGGGAGGCGACGCGCGGCCAGAGACGACGCACGGCCGGGGCGCGCTGCGGTTTGCGGGAGTCGAGCAGCACGTCGGGCTCAGGCGCACGGTGCGGGAGCAACCAGCGGGCCGGCGGACGTGCGGTCGGGGGCGGGGCCAACGACGTACCCCCGAATGGTCTTTATCGGTGTGACGCGGCGGCCTGCTCCGGCCAGTGCACGCTCATCTTGCAGTCGCCGCAGGTGAGCTGCTCACCGCAGGTCGGGCACCAGTCGTTGGTGCGGCGCAGATACCACCCCAGCGCGACGCCGGAGAAGAGGCTCAGCAGGCCGACGATCGCGGCCACCGTGACGGCGCCGGTCATGAGGCCAGCGGCTTCCGCCGGACCAGGCGCAGGCCACGGTTGTCGAGCATGGGGTCGTCGTCCTCGCGTGAGGTCACATAAGGAGCAGTGAAGGTGTCGACGCCGGTGCCGCGATGTGTGCCGGGGTGATAGGTCACCGTGACCGCGCGGGGCGAGGCGGCCTCGATCACGCCGGCGCGCCAGCCGTCCCGGTAGACCCACACGGGGTCGGCCGGCCGGTAGCTCTCGGACGGTGCCACGTCGGCCGGGTCCCGCTGCGGCGGGGTGACCAACGGCGTGGACGTCATCCAGTTCGACATCGCGGTGCCTCCAAAGCTCTCGAGGCGGCGTTCAGGGGGCCTGCAGGGACCGCCGACGGCGCGCAACGGCCGAGCAGCCGAAGTTTTCGGCACGCTGCGTTAGCAGTCGGTACGTTCCTGTCAGCTATCATGCTCGTCATCAAGTGCGTCCGCAAGGCCGTCTGCACGTGCATCTGAGCGCGCATCAGCCATCGCAGGACTAGGCTTGACACTGTTTCGCGGTAGACGATCTCCGCTCTAGGATGCATGCGACTGCATTCCGGCAGTCACGACGCGGCGACGAGGAGTCAGGTGAGCGCGGGTACGCAGGAGGAGGCGCCGGGCGGCGGCCCAACCGTGCTGCGCATTCTGCTCGGCTCCCAGCTGCGAAAGCTGCGTGAGTCGAAAGGGATCACCCGGGAGTCGGCGGGCTACGAGATCCGCGCCTCCGGGTCGAAGATCAGCCGGATGGAGCTCGGCCGGGTCAGCTTCAAGGAACGCGACGTCGCGGACCTGTTGACCTTGTACGGCGTGGACGACAGCGCGGAGCGCGAGTCGCTGCTGAGCCTGGCCCGCCAGGCGAACAGCCCGGGCTGGTGGCAGCAGCTGAACGACGTGCTCCCGTCGTGGTTCCAGGCGTACCTGGGGCTCGAGGCGGCCGCCACGCTCATCCGGACGTATGAGATCCAGTTCGTCCCGGGTCTGCTGCAGACGCCGGAGTACGCGCGCGCCGTGATCATGCTCGGGCACGCCGGCGCGACCGCCGAGGAGATCAACCGCCGGGTCGAGGTGCGCCGCCAGCGGCAGGCGATTCTCACTCGTTCGGGTGGCCCCCAACTGTGGGCGGTCATCGACGAGGCGGTGCTGCGGCGCCCGATCGGCGGGGTCGACATCATGCGCGCGCAGATCGAGGCGCTGATCGAGGCGTCGAAGCTGCCGAGCGTGCGGCTGCAGATCATCCCGTTCACCGCGGGCGGGCACGCGGCGGCCGGTGGCCCGTTCGCGATCCTGCGGTTCCCCGAGCCGGAGCTGCCCGACGTGGTCTACGTGGAGCAGCTCACCAGCGCGATCTACCTCGACAAGCGCGAGGACGTGGATCAGTACGCGATGGCCATGGAACGGGTCTGTATCGACGCGGAGCCGCCGAACCACACGCCGGAGATCCTCGGAAAGCTGCTCAACGAGGTCGGGCGTCCGATCTGACCTGATCGGCGCAGAAAAAGGGCGGCCGTGAGGCCGCCCGCTGTGTTTACGGATTGAGTCGTGGTCCGGCCGGGTGCGAGTCGGCCGGACCCGTTTTCGCGCCGCCGGCTCAGCCGGCCGCGCAGCTGGTTTCAGGCCAGCAGGTTGTCGAAGTCCCCGTCCCGGACGCCACCGAGGAACGCCTCGATCTCGGCCCGGGTGTAGATCAGCGCGGCACCCTCGGGGTCGCGGGAGTTGCGCACGGCGACGTCGCCGCCGGGCAGGACAGCGCACTCCACACAGTTGCCACTCGGGTTGCTGCGGCCGCTCTTCTGCCAGGTCACGCCCTGCAGCTGACCGGCTGGCATGCCGTTGACCACGTAGGTCATTCCAAGCTCCCTTGGTTCGCCCGGATCGCCGATCGACCCGGGATGTGGTGTCCACATGGCTATTTGTGGCGGCGATGCAAATGCACGTGCATCTGGCCTTGCGTAGTCACGGGATTCTGAGCATGATAACGCACGTGAGTCCATCCAAGGAGAGTCACACAGAGTGAACTCTTTGGGTAACGGGTCGGTCGCGGAGCGACGTCTGCGGCCTCGGCGCAAGGCTCCCTGGCGGGGGCGTCCGAGCGAGGGGTGACGAGCATGTCGATACCGAATATCGGCCCGGAACATCACGATCCGGGTGACCCCGGTGCGGCCGAAATCGGCATGCGCCGGGGCAATCCGTCGCCGGTCCACCGGGACCTGGAGATCACGGACGACGTGATCGCCGCGTCCACCCGGGCCAGCGCGGTCAGCCAGCGGTTCGGCGGTGTTCGTTACGCGTTGAGCAGGCCCGGCGGGGTGACCGTTGCCGAGCCACCGGCAGAGGAGGGTGATTCCGACGCGCGCGAGTGATCTCGTGGGTTGCCACGGGCACCGATCCGTGGGGCCACACGCCCGTTCCCGGTGGATGGCTTCGGCGCCACGCGTTCGCGACGACCGCCTGCGGCCGTCCCGTCCACGGTGGCCGGTGCACGAGTTCGCCGAGTCCGACTACTGCTACGGCATCGGCACGATCCGGCTCCGCGTGGTCCGGGTCGATTGGCACAAGCCGATCCCGCACGAGGGCGAGACCTGGCTCGGCGTGCGCGGCATCGTGGTCGACCCGGACGGCCGCGAGGGCACCGTCCGGGAGGTTCTGATCCGCGCCGGGCGTGTCCCGGTGCCACCGGCCTGCAAACGGCCACGACTTCGGGTGTTGCGAGATACGCCCGTCTGACGCCGGGTGGGTGGCCTGGTTCCCCGTGCTGGGCCACCCATCCGGTCCATCCCCGACCTGGGGGTGACCGGGCGATTCGGCCGCCGGAGTGGGGTTCTCCGAGCGGTGTTGTGTGAGTAGGTGAGGCCGCGCCGCCGGGTACCTCAGCCGGCCGGCGGCGCGGCCTCCGAAATCGGGCGGTCCCTGGACTGCTCCGCCGGCCATTGTGGTCGAAGCGTCCCTGCCGGGCTCAGATCAAACCCGAGGATCAAGTTCTTCATTGCCTCGGCTGCGGCCAATAACTGATCGTCGCTCCCGCGGGGACCCTTCCGGTCTTTGCTGGCCGCTGGCGCGTCCAAAGCGCAAAGCCCTCCAGGGCGACGTCCGCGGGTGGTTGCGGTTTCAAAGAACCCACGCGACCCGGCCCGTGCTCCCGCCCCAGCCGCGCCTCTCGCCCCAGCCGCGCCTCCCGCCCCAGCCGCGCCTCCCGCCCCGGTCGCGCCTCCCGGCCCAGCCCCGCCTCCCGGCCCAGCCCCGCCTCCCGCCCCCGGCTGGTACGCACGGTCGTTCGGAAGCCCCGAAACAAACTCTGAAGACCAGCCGAGCGCCGCGAGCGACGCGCGGGCCTGGACTGCGGCGTGGGTCGCGGTGGTCTGCCGCGCGGCGCTGGCCGGGCGGGCGGCGTTGGCGGGGCGTGCGGCGTTGGCCGGGCGGCGTTGGCCGGGCGGCGTTGGCGCGGCGTTGGCGGCGTTGGCGGGGCGCGCGGTTGTGGTCGGGCTGTGGCGACAGGGCGCGGGCGGCGTTGGCGGGCCGGGCGGCGTTGGCGGGCGCGCGGTGGTGGTCTGGCGCACGGTGGTGTGGTTGGTGGGTTTCGGGAAAGGGATCGGCCCCGCCCGGGCAGTGGGCGGGGCCGATCTTGGGTGCACCTCAGGTGTTATGCGTGGAAGTAACCTGTGGGCACGATTTGTGCTGGTCGACGAGGGGCGCGACCAGGTTGGGCTTGCGGCTCGGCTGACGACCGGATGGGGGCCGGGTCGGCATGCGAGGTCGTGCAGAGTCTGAAACTGACGGGTCCCGGCGAGGTGAATTGCCAGGAGTGCGGATCCGGGAGTTGTAGGCGCAAGGTGGGGCGTGCAGGGCTCAGATCATGCAAAGTTGCGAAGTGTCGGGGGTCCGGCCCGGTCGCGGGGCGGCCTGGCGCGGGGCGGGGAGTCGGGCGTGAGCTGAGGGCCGGCAGGCGGGGTGGCCGGCAGGCGGGGTGGCCGGCAGGCGGGGTGGCCGGCAGGCGGGGTGGCCGGCAGGCGGGGTGGCCGGCAGGCGGGGTGGCCGGCAGGGTGGGGTCAGGGCTTGCGGGCGACTCCAGACCAGTAATAGGCGGCCTGGGGGTCTGCGACCTCGGTGTCCGGGCGCCAGGCCGAGACCGGAACCAGACCCGGGTCCAGCATCTCCCAGTCCCCGAAGAGGCGCGCGACCGCTTCCCGCGAGCGCGCCACCAACGTCATCCCGGCGCCGGTCGCGGCGTTGACCGCCTGCTGGACCTCGTCCGGGTTGAAGTCGGCCGTCGGGTGGGTGATGGCCAGGCAACTGCCGGACGGCATCGCGTCGCGCAGGGCGGCGACCTTCGACCAGGGGTCGTCCTCGTCGGCGAGCAGCATCAGGATGGCGATCAGGGTGAGGCCGACCGGCTTGGTCAGGTCGAGCGTCTCGGTGAGGATCGCGTCGTCGAGGATCGAGCGCGGGTCACGGATGTCGGCGCTGATGTACTCGCTGCGGCCGGACGGGTGGCTGAGCATCAGGGCGCGCGCGTGGACCAGCACGATCGGGTCGTTGTCGACGTAGACCACCCGGGTCTCGGGGGCGATCCGCTGGGCGATCTCGTGCAGGTTCGGCGAGGTCGGGATGCCGGTGCCGACGTCCAGGAACTGGCGGATGCCCTCTTTCTCGACCAGGTCGCGGGCGGCCCGGTGGACGAACTTCCGATTCTCCCCGGCCATGTAGCGCATGCCGGGGATGGCCTGGATCATCGCCTCGCCGACGGCGCGGTCGACGGCGAAGTTGTCCTTGCCGCCGAGCCAGTAGTCGTAGATGCGGGCGGAGTGCGGGACGTTCGGGTTCACCCCGGGTGGCGCGACCTCGTGCTGTGCGGAGTTGCCACTGCCTTGGTGCACGACCGCCTCCTTGCGCCGACCCCGACCGTCGATCTTCGACAGTTCGTTCAGCCTAGCGCCAACGATTGACCGATATCACCCCCGAAATCCGAAGGTGGTCACGGAGCGTACGAAGGTGCTAGGCAGCCGACGCGTGGCCGGCGAATCCGCGAAGATCCGCCGCTGACACCACGCGGTCACGTCCGCCGTGCTTGGCAGCGTACAGATGACTGTCCGCAGTGGACAGTAGGGGTGCCTGGGCGGGCTCGGGGGCGTCGGCCAGGCCGGCGACACCGATGCTCACCGTGACGGGCAGGTGGCGGGTGACCGGCAACCAGTGCTGGTTGCGGATCGTGCGGCGGATGCCGTCGAGGCACACGGTGGCCCGGGGCACGGCGGTGCCGGGGAGCACGACCAGGAACTCCTCGCCGCCCATCCGGGCCACGAACCCGTCCGGGCAGACCGCGGCGACCTCGCGGGCCAGCACCTGGGCGACCCGGACCAGGACCTGGTCGCCGACGTCGTGCGAGAGCTGGTCGTTGATCTGCTTGAAGTGGTCCAGGTCGACGAGCGCGACGGTGAGCGCCGGGTCGGTCCGGATCAGGTCGGGCAGGCGCTCGTCCACGTGCCGCCGGTTGTGCAGCCCGGTGAGCGGGTCACGGCGGGCCTGCTCGCGGAAGCGCTCGGCGTCCTGCCGGGCCTCCGCGGTCTCGAACATCGCCTGCCGGGTGCGGGCCCGGCCCTCCCGCTGCAGCGACAGCTGCTGGTGGTAGACCTCGAAGAACGTCTTGTGCGCGGCGAACGCGGCCGCGTAGTCACCGCGGGCGGCGTGCAGCTCGGCCTGCTCCTGGTGCATGCGGACCAGGGACTCGCCGAGGTCGCGCTCCAGGCACTGGCGCAGCGCCTCGTCCAGGCTGGCCTGGGCCTGCTGGTACTTCCCGAGGCCGCGTTGCGCCTGGGCCAGGGTGACCAGGTACTGCGCCATGTCGTTGGCGTCGTCCCACTGACCCTCGGCGTGGCGTTCCAGGCAGAGGCGCATGCTCTCCTCGGCGGCGGCGTAGTGCCCGCCGGCGGCCTGGATCGAGCCGATGGTGTCCAGGAACGCCGGCTCGAGCGGGAGGTCCCACTCGGCGGCGAGGCGCTGGAGCCGGTTCGCCACGTCCTCGGCGCGTTGCTGGTTGCCGGTGCAGGACTCCACGTACGCATAGTTGTTGAGCATGCAGAGCAGCGCGGGTGAGCCGAGGCTGACGGCCATCTCCTCGGCCTGGGCGTAGCGCTGGCGCGCGGCGTCCATGTCGTCGGCGAAGTAGAGGGCGTCGGCCAGCTTCGTCCGGTGCCAGATGTTCATGTGGTCGGTCGCGTCGTCGTCGAGCAGCTCGACCGCGAGGACCGCGTGCTCGAGGCCCTGCTCGGCGTCGCCGAGGTGCAGGTGGATGGCGGACCACACCAGGTGGGTCCGGGCCATCAGCTGGTGGGCGTCGTGGTCGACGGACCACTGGTGGACGTGCCAGATCTGCTCGGCGGCGGCGGCCACATCGCCCGTACGCATCCGCATGTTGATCTGGCAGAGGCGGGCGCGCGCGGCGATCAGCTCGTCGCCGAGCTCGATCGCGGCCCGCTCGATCTCGATCAGGCGGCCCAGCTCGGCGTGGGCATCCCAGGATCGGCGGTCCTCGATCGTGAGGAGGACAGCGGAAAGCGTCTCGGCGTCCATGTCGCGCTCGTTCAACCCGGTGCTCCTCTCCGTGGTCAGCCGGACCATTCGGTCACGGAGTGCCCGGGCTGAGGGAAACCGCGGGCCGGGGCTGAGGAAAACCCGGGAAATCCGTGGTGATGATCAGCTCTCCGTCAACCGAGGTTAGCTCTCTGTCAACAAAAGGTTTCGCATTCGGCGGCGTGATCTGGATCGCGGAGCGGCGAGCGGGCGGAAAGGGGACGCCCGGGCTCCGTGAAGCGGGGAGCCCGGGCGTCGGAAAGGTGGGACAGCTACTTGGCCGCGACCAGCTCCGGCTCGGCGGCCGGCGCCGGGGCCAGGTCGACCGTGCTGCGCAGCTTGCTCGGCTTCATCGCGACGGCCGCGATCACGCCGACCACCGCGATGAACATCGAGATCAGGAAGATGTGCCCGGTCGCGTCGCCGTAGGCCACCCGCACCACGTGCTGGATCGCCGGCGGCAGGCTGCCCAGGTTGAGCGCGCTGATCCCGGAGTCGCCGCCGGACGACTGCACGCCCATCCCGGCCAGCTGGGTGGTCATCGAGTCGGCGACCCGGCGGGCCAGGACCGCGCCGAGCACCGAGACGCCGATCGTGCCGCCGAGCGAGCGGAAGAACGCGATGGTCGAGCTGGCCGCGCCGATGTCCTTGAGCGAGACGGTGTTCTGCACGGCCAGGACCAGGTTCTGCATCGACATGCCGACGCCCGCGCCGACCAGGAGCATCGCGATGCCGACGTACCAGAGCGGGGTGTCGTGGTCGAGCACGGAGAGCCCGGCGAATCCGGCGACCAGGGTGATCGTGCCGGCCACCACGAACGGCTTGATGTTGCCGGTCCGGGTGATCAGGCGCCCGGCCACGGTCGACGCGGCGGCCAGGCCGAACATCATCGGGATGGTGAGCAGGCCGGCCTCGGTCGGGCTGTAGCCGCGGCCGATCTGGAAGTACTGCCCGAGGAAGACCGAGCCGCCGAACATCGCCATGCCGACCGCGAGGCTGCCGAGGATGGCCAGCGCGGTGGTGCGCTGCCGGACGATCGGGAGCGGGACGACCGGCTCGGCGGCCCGCGACTCGACGAAGGCGGCCAGGGCGAGCAGGACCACGCCGGCGCCGACCATCGCGAAGGTCTGCCAGGAGAGCCAGCCGAACGAGCTGTCCACGAACGACACCCAGACCAGGATGACGCTGACGCCGGCCGCGATCAGGCTCGCACCCAGGTAGTCGATCTTCACGTTCTCCCGGCGCAGGACCGGCAGGTGCAGGGTCTTCTGGAGCACGATCAGCGCGAGGATCGCGATCGGGATGCCGATGAAGAAGCACCAGCGCCAGCCGAGCCAGGAGGTGTCCACGATCAGGCCGCCCATCAGCGGGCCGGCGACGGTGGCCAGGCCCATCACGCCGCCGAGGTAGCCGTTGTACCGGCCGCGCTCGCGGGGCGGGATCATCGCGGCGATGGCGACCTGGACGAGCGCCTGCACGCCGCCCATGCCGAGGCCCTGGAACGCGCGGGCGGCGATCAGCTGCTCGGTGTTCTGGGTCAGGCCGGCGATGATCGAGCCGAGCACGTAGACCACGATCGCGACCTGGACCAGCAGTTTCTTGCTGTAGAGGTCGGCGAGCTTGCCCCAGAGCGGGGTGGAGGCGGTGGCGGTCAGCAGCGTGGCGGTGACCACCCAGGTGTACTGGGTCTGTGAACCGTTCAGCTGCCCGATGATGGTCGGCAGCGCGGTGGAGACGATCGTGGAGCTGGACAGCGCGACGAACAGCACGAGGAGCAGGCCGGAGAGGGCCTCCATGATCTCGCGGTGAGTCATCGTCTTCGGTTCGGGGGCACTCATGTCGTCGCGGCCCTTCGTTCGGAATGGTTGCTCAGTACAACTATCGGCAACGCTTGCGCACTGGGCAAACTTTCCCGTTGGGAAGTGATGTTCGTCGCCGGTACGCTTCCGGGCATGAGCGAGACGCCGGGCCTACGGGAGCGGAAGAAGGCGGCCACCCGGCAGGCGCTGCACGAGGCGTCGCTGCGGCTGGCGTTCGAGCACGGGCCGGAGCGGATCACGGTCGAGGCGATCGCGGACGAGGCGGGCGTCTCGCGGCGGACGTTCTCGAACTACTTCGCCAACAAGGACGAGGCGCTCTTCTACGGCGATCTTCAGCGGATGCGGCAGCTCGCCGGGATCATCCGCGAGCAGCCGGCCGGATTGTCGCCCTGGGCGGCGCTGAGCGCCGCTGCCGAGGTCTTCTACCGCCAGCTGGGCGATCTGGACCCGGAGTGGATCGCGCGCAGCCGGATGGTCCGCCGGCACCCGTCGCTGGCCGCCGCGCAGGTGCAGACGTTCGCCGCGCTGGAGCGGGAGATCGCCGCCGAGGTCGCGCTCCGGCTCGGTGACACCGATCCGCTGGGGGTGCGGGCGCAGTTGATCGCCGCCACCTACCTGGCCGTGCTGCGCGTGTCGATCAACGTGTGGCTGGAGCGGCGGCCCGAGGTCAACTTCTTCGACATCGCCCGGGACTCGCTGGCCGACGCCGGTCGTGGGTTCGTCTGAGCAATCAAGATCAACAGCGATTTCGCCGTACGTCGAAATCGGGTTTTTGGCATGGAAAAGCGCGACCCCCGGGAGGTGCCCTGCCCGGGAGCCGCGCTGGTAAGCGGGGGGATTACCCCTTGAAGCCGGCGAAGATCTTGGAGAACTCGAACGCCGTCTGGCTGATGTTGGTGCACTGGAACAGGGCGCCCTGGCAGGCGTTCTTGTCGCGCTGCATCTCCCAGAAGGAGACGAACCCGAGGTGGTTCGTGTTGGCGAAGGCGACCAGGTCCTTGGCGTCGCTCTGGGAGAACGTGCCGCTGTCGTCGTTCTTGCCGATCATCGGGGTGACGCCGACCATCTTGAAGGCCGCCGCGTCCGAGTTGCCGTAGATCGACTTGATCTGGTCCTTGGTCGACTTGACCGCCTGGATCGCCAGGTCACCGTAGTCCTGGGCGGAGCGGCCGTAGTCCATCGCCATGATGTTGACCAGGTCCAGGTCGACGCCGGCCGACTTGGCCGACTTGACCACGTTCAGGCCGTCCGCGGTCAGGCCCTCCGGCAGCACCGGCAGGGTCAGTGAGATCTTCAGGCCCGGGTTCGCCTTCTGCAGCCCGGCCAGGGCGGTCGAGCGCCGGTTGATCGAGGCGGTGTCGGCCGAGGCCGCGCCCTCGATGTCCAGGTCGATGTACTTCAGGTTGTACGCGGAGACGACCGCCTGGTACTCGGCCTGCAGCGCGCTGGTCGAGGTGCAGGCCTGGGCCAGCTCGACGCCGGTCGCCCCGCCGAACGAGACCTTCACGTCGCCGCCCGCCGAGCGGATCGCGCCGATCTGGTCGCTGAACTGCTTGGCCCGCGGGTCGAACGCGCCGAACCAGCTCGCCTTGCAGCCGGCCGCGGTGACGAAGGCCAGACTGAACGAGTTGACGTTGCCGCCGCTCGCCAGCGACGAGAGGGTGCCGCCGTTGGAGAGCACACCCATGTCGACGTACGGGGCGACCAGCACGCCGCCGCTCGTGCCGCCGGTCGACGTCGCGGTCGGGGTGGCCGTCGCGGTCTTGGTCGGCGCGGCGGTGGTCGGCGCCACGGTGGCGGTCTTGGTCGGCGCGACGGTCGCCGTCTTGGTCGGGGTCGCGGTCGCCGTGGTGGCGGTCGGGGCCACGGTCGCGCCGCCGGTGGTGCAGGCCGCGCCGTTGATCGTGCAGCTGGTCGGGTCGCCCTTACCGGCCACCACGAAGCCGAACGAGATCGAGCCGCCGGCCGGGATCGTCGCGTTGTAGGACGCGTTCTTCGCCGTCTCGACGTTGCCGTTGGCGCTCACCACGGCGTCCCAGGCGCTGCCGACCTTGGCCGTCGACGGCAGGCCGAAGACCAGCTGCCAGCCGTTCACCGCGGCGCCGGTGTTGTTGACGATCGTGTAGTGCGCCTGGTAGCCGGTGCCCCAGTCGCTCTCCTTGGTGAAGGAGGCGCTCAGCGTGCCGGAACCGGTGGTGGCCGCGACCGCCGCGCCGATGCCGCCGCCGACCGCGAGCAACGCGGCTGATGAGTAGATGGCGAGCCGCAGACGGCTGCGTTGCATGTCGAGCTCCGATCACGGTGGACTATGTGCCGGAGCTGATCTTTCGCTGTGACCGTCTTAAGGTTCTCCGGCAACAGCCTTAAACATCCTTAAAAGCCGCACCGTGATCGATCCGTCACCGGGTCGCCAGGCCGCCGATGAGCAGGGACAACTGGCGGCGCCAGGCGTTCGGCTCGGTGGCGTGCCGGTTCACCCCGGCATTCGCCATCATCACCAGCCACAGGTCGTGCCGGGTGAAGTCGGCGCGCAGCCGGCCGGCCCGCTGCGCCCGGATCACCACGTCCACCGCGCGCTGCTGGGCCGCGGCGCGCAGCCCGGACAGCCGCTCGTCGTCGTCGAACGCGTCGGTGACCAGCAACTCGGCCAGCCCGCGGTCGGTGGCCTGCAACTCGCAGACCCGGGTGAGGTAGCCGACGAACGCGGCCCACGGGTCCGGATGCTCACAGGCCTGGTCGGCGAGCCGGACGGCGGCCGTCATGTGACTGGCGAAAACCTCCGCGATCAGGTGCCGCCGGCTGGGGAAACGCCGGTACAGCGTGGCGTTGCCGACCCCGGCCCGGCGGGCGATCTCGTCCAGCGAGGCGTCCAGACCCTGTTCCGCGAAGACCTCGCGCGCGGCGGAGAGCAGGGCCGCGCGATTTCGGCGGGCATCCGCACGCAGCCGGGTGGCCATGCGCCACAGAATACGACGTTCCGGCGGGAAAGCCGCCAGACGGTGCTACCGTCGCCACGATCTTGACCGATGGTTGAAGAGGGAAGCGACGATGCATCAGGCTTCGATCGACATTCCGGCCGCCGACGGCGTGGCCGACGGGTACTTCGTCAAGCCGGACGGGCCCGGCCCGTACCCCGGGATTCTGTTGTTCATGGACGCCTTCGGCGTCCGGCCGCGGCTGCGCGAGATGGCCGACCGGATCGCCGAACGCGGGTACGCGGTGCTGGTGCCGAACCTGTTCTACCGCAGCCAGGCCAGCCCGCTGATCGAGCCGGACGAGCTGACCGACGCGGACAAGCGCGGCGCGGCGTTCGGCCGGCTGATGCCGATGATGCAGACGCTGACCGCCGGGCGGGTCGTCGCCGACACCACCGCCTACCTGGACTTCCTCGCCGCGCAGGAGGGTGTCGCGGCCGGGCCGGTCGGGGCCGTCGGGTACTGCATGGGCGGGCGGAACGCGCTGATCGCGATGTCCGCGCTGCCGGACCGGATCGCGGTGCTGGGCAGCTTCCACGCCGGCCGGGTGGTGACCGACGACGAGAACAGCGCGCACCTGGCGGTCGGCTCGATCACCGGCGAGGTCTACCTCGCACACGCCGACAACGACGGGTCGATGACGCCGGACAACATCGCGGCCCTGGAGGCGGCGTTGGAGGCGGGCGGGGTGAAGTACACGTCCGAGGTGTACGAGGGCGCACCGCACGGCTTCACGATGAGCGACACGGCGATGTATCACGAGGCCGGCGAGAAGCGGCACTGGGCCGCCCTGTTCGACCTGCTCGACCGGGCCTTCTAGGTTCGGCGGCGCACGTCGTACCAAATAGTGGTTTTTCTTAGTTTTTGTAGAGGTCGGGGAAGTATCGGTCGATGGCTACGACGTCGTAGACGTGGCGGATCTCGATGATCCGGCTGTCCTCGATGCCGAGGAACTCGACCAGACGGGCCGTGCCGAACGGGGCCGTGAGGTCGTAGATCAGGGTGGCGCCGTCCAGGGCCTCGGTCCGCGCGGCGACCCGGATGCCGTCGGCGAACGCGGCGATCCGGTGCAGCACCTGGAGCAGCTCCTCGTCGTCGACCGGGGCGTCCAGGTTCCACTCCACCTCGACGTCCGGGGTGAGCACCTTCCGGGCGGCGACCAGGTCGTCCGAGGTCCAGGAGCGGACCCAGAAGTCCACCACTTCCATATGCGTCTCCTTGGCAGTGACGAGCCGACAGGCGAAGGCCGCCGCCCGGACAAACCGGACGGCGGCCTCGTCGGATACGACCGGCTCAGCCGTTCAGCACCGCATCGGCGCTGACGAACGAGTACCCGAGTGCCTTGACTCCGGTCACCAGGTCCTTGAGGTGATCGGTGCCCAGGTACGCGTGGTAGAAGCAGCTTGCCACGCCGTCCCGGACGACCAGGTTGCGCTCGGCCGACGCGATGATGTCGGCGGGCAGCCGGACCGGGTGGTTGTTGAACGCCTCGGTCTCCACGTTACCGACGTTCTCCGGGACGACCACCGAGCCGTAGACGTCCCGCACCGGGTACGGGAAGAACTGCCCGAACTGGCGCGCGTAGTCGTACTTGGCGCCGGTCAGCACGCCCGGGAAGTACAGGCCCCGGTCGTAGCGCTTGCCGAACAGCGAGTTGACCGCCGCGTAGTCCGGCGCGCTCGCGGCGTAGTGCGGGAACTCGAAGATCTTCGGGGCGCCCAGGCCGGCCGCCGTGAAGACCACGCCGGAGGCGAGCATCCGGGCGCTGGCCCACGCGGTCGAGTCCTCGGCGACCGGGCCGTCGTAGATCACGTTGTCGCTCGCGTCGACGTGCGCCTTGTAGAACTCGAAGTCGTTCGCGCTGACCCCGTCGTACGGGTTCGCCACCGAGCCGTACTGGTGGGTGTAGCCGTGCATGATCAGCGTGCCGCCCTTGGCCTGCATGTACTTGAGGGCGGCGACCACCTTCGGCTTGTTGAGCAGCGTGTAGTCCTGCGCCTTGCCGTTGCCGACGCCCTTCGGGTCCCGGAACCGCGGGTAGACCGCGACGCTGAACGGCACGTTCTGCGCGGCCAGGTAGTCGGCGACGGCCCGCAGGTCCTCCGGCTGGGCATCCGGGCCGACGTCCTCGATCCGGATCAGGGCCCGGTGCCGCTCGGTGGTCCCGCCGCCCAGCGAGTCGAACAGCAGGTCGGCGAAGGCCAGGTAGCGGTCGTCGTGGGTGACGTAGGCGAACGGGATCTCCCCGACGTACGTCAGGTTCCCGGACCGGACCGCCCACGGGAAGCTGGTCCCGTCCGCGCGGACCGCGGTGGCCAGCGTGGTGACCTTGGTGCTGTCGCTGATCGACAGGTTCATGATCCCGGACTTGTTGTCGGTGCTCCGGGTCAGCTTGCGGCCCTTGTAGCCGACCTCGGTCACCTCGGCGAAGTCGAAGGTGCCGCTGGCGAAGCCGAACTTGGCGGCGAACCCGTCCTTCGCGGCCAGCTGCCAGATGTTGTCGTAGACCCAGGTGACCGGCTTGGTGGTGGCCAGCACGTCGGTGAGGAACGCGGCCGGCAGCGGCTCGTCGTAGGTCGAGCCCAGATAGATCACCGCGGTGTAGGCGCTCATGTCGCCGGCCTGGTACTTCGCCACCGGCGCGGCGGTCCAGGCGCCGAACCGCGAGCTCAGGTTCGCGGTCTGGGTGGCGTAGACCTCGCCGAGCCAGCCGTAGTCGCCGGTGGTGTCGTAGAGGACCAGGGTCTTGGCCGAGCCGGCGCCCGGGCCGCCCTTGCCGGTCTTGGTCGCGGAGGCGGAGTTGGCCGGGGTGGTGGTCGCGGCGTCGGCCTGCACGGTGTTGAAGCCGATGCCGGCGGCGACCGCCACGGCGGCGGCGCCACCGCCGGCGATCAGGGTGCGCCGGGTTACCTTCGAGCTGCTCATCACGCGTTCGCTCCGATTTCGGCGGTGGACTGCTGCACGGGCATGGCGTCGGGCGCGGGGGCGAGCCCGAGGAGCGCCGCGGTGGCCTGGGCGGTGCGGCGGGCGGCCTGGCCGTCGCCGTACGGGTTGCCGCCGGCCGTCATCGCGTCCCGCCGGGCCCGGCTGTCCAGCAGGGCGGACGCCTCGGCGACGATCAGCTCCGGGTCGGAGCCGACCAGCTTGGCGCAGCCGGCGTGGATCGACTCGACCCGCTCGGTGACGTCGCGCAGCACCAGGGCCGGCACGCCGAACGACGGCGCCTCCTCCTGGATGCCGCCCGAGTCGGTCAGCACCAGGTAGGCCTCGGAGAGCAGGCGGGCCAGGTCCGGGTACGGCAGCGGGTCGGTGACGGTGACCCGCTCCACCCCGGCCAGCGCGGCGTCCACCTGGGACCGGACCGCCGGGTTCGGGTGGCTGGGCAGCACCACCTCGATGTCCGGGTACCGCTCGATCAGCGTCCGGACCGCGCCGAGGATCCGGTCCAGCGGCTCGCCCCACGACTCGCGGCGGTGCGCGGTGACCAGGACCAGGCGCTTGGTGCTCTCGGCCCGGGCGGCGGCGACGGCGGCGTTCTCGTACGGCAGCTTCCGGGCCGCCACCGCGAGGGCCGCGTCCACCACGGTGTTGCCGGTGATCAGCACGTCGCCGGCGGCGATCTTCTCGTCCAGCAGGTTCATCGCGGCCAGCGGCGTCGGCGCCAGGTGCAGCGCGGCGACCTGGGCGACCAGCCGGCGGTTGCCCTCCTCCGGGAACGGCGACTCGAGGTCCCCGGAGCGCAGCCCGGCCTCCAGGTGCACGACCGGGATCCGGCGCCAGAACGCGGCGAGCGCGCCGGCCAGGCTGGTGGTGGTGTCGCCCTGGACGATCACGGCGGCCGGGGTGCGGACCGACCAGAGCTCGTCGAGCTGCTGGATCATCGCGGTGAGCAGCTCGGCCTGGGTGCCGGTGGACCGGTCGACGGTGAGCGTGATGTCCGGCTCGAGGTCGAACGCGGTCAGCGCCTGGGTGACCATCGTCGGGTGCTGGCCGCTGGCCAGCAGGATCGGCGTGAGCAGGCCGGCCTCGCGGAAGGCGAGAGCGACCGGGGCGAGCTTGACGGCCTCGGGGCGGGTGCCGCCGATCAGGTGGACTTCGCGAAGGGACATGGTGGGGGGAGCCTTCCTTCACTGCACTTACAGGGGGAGGTGATGCTGGTGTTGCTCGCCTGCGGGATCAGGCGGCTTGGAGGGCGAGGGGTTCCTCGACGAGGCGCTCGGTCTTGGCCCAGGACTGCTTGCCGGTCAGCTGGCGGCCCAGCGCCCGGT
This sequence comes from Actinoplanes sp. L3-i22, assembly GCF_019704555.1. Lineage (NCBI taxonomy): Bacteria > Bacillati > Actinomycetota > Actinomycetes > Micromonosporales > Micromonosporaceae > Actinoplanes > Actinoplanes sp. L3-i22. The sequence goes on along the minus strand of NZ_AP024745.1, from coordinate 11,714,397 downwards.
AGGTGGCGGTCAGGCCGAGGAGCAGGAACGCCGGGTAGGCCAGCGCGGCGAGCAGCATCCGGGTCAGCGACTCGTCGCCGCGCTTGGTCCGGTGCACCAGCACCCAGATCAGGCCCGGGAAGGTGGTCACCACCAGCCAGATGCCGAGGCTGAGGCCGAGCGCGGTCCAGGTGGGCAGGAACGGCACCGGGTGGCCGATCAGCAGCCCGAGGAAACCGGCGGTGCCGCTCAGCGAGAGCAGGACCGCGATGATCGCGTTGGCCCAGGGGGAGACCAGATAATGCAAAATCTCGACCAATGACGTACGGGCGATGTTGCCGGACGAGAAGAGCGGGCCGAGGTAGCGGGCGCACTGCAGGTTGCCCTGTGCCCAGCGGGTGCGCTGCCGGGTGAGCCGCTTGATGTCGACCACCGCCTGCTGGGTGACCGACGACCGGGACGTGTAGCGGATCGACACGCCCTGCAGGTGCATCCGCAGGCCCAGCTCCATGTCCTCGACCAGGCAGTCCGACCAGGGCGCGGAGCCCAGCGAGAGCAGCGTGGAGAGCCGGCTGAACTGGCCGTTGCCGCCGAGGCCGACGGTGTCCAGCGCGTTGCGCATGTTCTGGCTGGCGTCGACGATCGCGCCGAACTCCAGGTCCTGCACCGCGCCGAGGAGCCGGTTGCGGTTCCGGATCCGGACCTGCACCTGGACCGCGCCGACCCGGCTGTCGCCCATCAGGCGGCCGACCTCGTTCAGGATGTTCTCGCTGCCCTGGCCGTCGCCGTCGATGATGCCGAGCACCACGCGGTCGGCGGGAACCTCCTCGTCGGCGGTGAGCCGGGCGATGAACCGGTAGGCGGCGTTCAGCGCCTCGCCCTTGCCCTGCCGGGCCTCGGGCAGGTCGCGCCGCATCACGTGCAGGCGCGGGTGGTCGATGGCGGCGAGGACCTCGGGCGTACGGTCGTCGGAGCCGTCGTCGACCACCAGGACCCGGGCCAGCGTGCCGGCCGGGCCGCGCAGGCCGAGGGCCGCTTTCACCGTGTTGGCGACCACCGCCTCCTCGTTCAGCGCGGGCACGATGATCCAGAAGTAGCCGGGCTTGCCGCCGCCACTGGCCAGCGCCTTGTTGACCACCGAGGCGCGGTGCGTGCCCTGGTAGTGGACCGCGAACCAGACCAGGATGACCGTGGAGATCGGCCAGGCCAGCAGGATCGCGTAGCCCGCGACCGCGATGAGCCAGCCGTCCGATGCGGACATCAGCGCCCCCGTTTCCTGTCACCGTTCCTGGACGTAATAGGACATTACGGAGCTACTGAGCGTGACTCAATAGTCGTGGTCCGGGCGACGGCGCAGACCGCCCGAATGGCCTATGTCAGACATCTCAGACGTCTCGGACCTGGTGAAACCGGGCAATGGGCGTACCAAAAAGGCGGTCACCGTGAGGTGACCGCCTTCCATGACCGGGGTGGGTCAGTCGTTCAGCAGATTCGGATTGTCGCGCAGCATCGCGGCCAGCCGGCGGGCCGCGATCTCGGTCTCCTCCGGGCGCTCGGCCTGGAACGGGACCGGATTCGCCAGCGGCGGCGGCATCCCGGCCGTCGACTCCTGGAAGGCGGCCGGCTCGGCGTGCGGCTGCGGGTGCTGCGGCGGCACCGGTGGTGGCGCGTAGGCGGCCGGTGGTGGTGGCGGTGGTGGCGCGTGCGGGGTCACGAACGGCCGCTCGGCGGTGGGGGGCTCGGCATACTCATAATCCGTCGGCCCGAACCGATCCTGGTCGTCGTGACTGCCGCGGGGCGGCGGCTCCGGGTCGTCGACGTTGATCTCGAAATCCGCGTGGGCACGGGCCGGCTCGTCCTCGGGGCGCGGGGTCGCCACCGCGTGGTCCGCCCGGACCTGCACGGTGCCGTCGGCGAACCCGAAGTGCAGCAGCACCGGGTCGCCGGCCCCCTCGACCCCGACGGTGATGCCCAGCGTCGGGTACCGGGTGAGCACCCCGGCGATGGCCTCGACCAGCTCACTCACCGCCGGAGGCGGGCCAGGGTTCTCCCCGGTCGTGGCGCGCCGCCGCAACTCGTCACGGCGGGCAAGCTTGTCGAGCGCGTCGTCCAGTCCGCCTCGCACGTCACCGTCCTCTTTCTCGCAACGGTCGCCCGGTATCCATAGGCATGCTTAGCAAACCGGACGACCCCGCGCACACCCTACGACTTCATCTTTATCGCCTTGTCGAGAGCCTGGTCGAGAACGACGAGCAGGGCATCCCGAACAGAGGCGCGGAAGCGGGCGTCGTACGAGATGACCGGAACGTCCTCGCGAACCGCGAGCGCCCAGCGCACTTCGTCGAGGCTGTAGGCCATGTTGCCGTTGAACGTGTTGACGCCGACCACGAACGGCAGCCCGGCCCGCTCGAAGTAGTCGACCGCCGGGTAGCAGTCGTCGATGCGGTTGGTGTCGACCACGACCAGCGCGCCCAGGGCGCCCTTGACCAGGTCGTCCCACATGAAGGCGAACCGGGTCTGGCCCGGCGTGCCGAAGATGTAGAGCTTCAGCGTCTGGTCGATGGTCAGTACGCCGAAGTCCATCGCGATCGTCGTGGTGGTCTTCGTCGTGGCCTGACCGACGTTGTCGATGCCGATCGACTCCGAGGTCATCTCGGCCTCGGTGGTCAGCGGAGAGATCTCCGAGATGGCACCGACGGTCGTCGTCTTGCCCACCCCGAAGCCGCCGGCCACGATGATCTTGACCGGGACCGGAGCCTTCTTCGGCGCAGGTCCGCCCGGTATCCGCGCGGTCGCGACAACGCGGTTAGCTGATGGATCGAAGTCCACGGATCACTCGCATGATGGTGTCGGGGTCAGGGGTGTCGTTGTCGATCACATGGACGTCCACCTGGCCGGAGGCGCGCAGGTCGCCGACGAGGATTTGGCAGACGCCCAGGTGAAGACGCAAGCGTGCGGAGATCTCGGCCACCGAGATCGGGCTCTCCTCGAGGAGAGCCACGATCGCCCTGGTTTCCGGCGAGAACCGGGACGGCGGCGCACCGTGCACCACCGTCACCTGAGTCTCCATACCGATGTCGGGGTCGCCTCCATCGGTGCGTCCGGCCGTGATGACGAACGGGCGCAGAGTGTTGTTCTGTCCTTGCTCGACCGGTGACTGTTCCCCGGTAGGGGTGTAGCCACCGGTCGCGTGCTTCGGACCGGATTGCAGGAAGGGCCGGACTCCGGGGCGCGCCGGAGGTACCGGTTCGTCGACGGGGTCCGGGTACGTCATTGCTGGACGGCGTTCTTCAACTCGGCGATCAGGCGCGGGCTCAGGGCGCCGCCGGCCCGGGTGGCGAAGAGCGTCATCTCGTACGCCAGGGTGCCCAGGTTCGCGGACCGGTCGGCGATGACGCCGAGCACCGAGCCGGCGCTGATCGCGGTGACCAGCAGGTACCCGTCTGCCATGTCGATGATGACCCGGTTCAGGGCGCCCAGCCGGTACCAGCTGGCGGCGCCGCCGGAGAGGCTGGTGAGGCCGGAGACCACGGCGGCCAGGCGCTCGGCGTTCGGCCGGTCCTTGATCGCGGACATGGCCATCAACAGACCGTCCGAGGAGACGGCGATGGCCTCGATCACGCCGGCGGTCCCGGACGTGAAGGAGTCAAGCAGCCAGTTGAAGGTTTTGGCTTCGGCACTTAGCTGACTTTGCGCGGTGGGGTAGGGGGAAGTCATCGCGGTTGTCCCTCGTGTTGTGGCTGAGTTTCATTCAGAGCGAGTGCGACGCCGTACTCGAACTGATCCATCAGGGCGCGAGCCTGCTCCGGGTCCATCGTGGTCGGGGCGGGCGGAAGGATCGGTTGGTGCGGCTCGCTCGGCAGTGAGGCCCCTGGCACGCGGCGGGTCAGGCCTCCGTTGCCGGACGACAGGGGCGCGGCCGGAACGGCCGCCGGCGCGGGCGTGTCCCAGGCCGGGGAACGAGCCGGCTCGTTCCACTGCGGTGCGGCTTCCGGCGCGGTGGCCTGGGCCGGAATGTTCCACTGCGGGGCGGCCTCGGGCATCGCGGCCGGGGCCTGGGCCGACACGGGGGCCGGCACGTTCCACTGCGGGGCGGGCATCTCCGGCATCGCGGCCGGCATCGCCCACTGCCCGTTCGAGTAGTCCGGGGCCGGCATCGAGGTGCTGGTCTCGTTCGCCCGGCTGACCCCCTGCTCGAACGCGTCGAACGCGGCCCGGGCGGCCAGGGCGTCGTCCTGCGACGGCGCCGCGGCGTGCTGCTTCGGACCGGAGTCCACCGGGAGCTGGCTGCCCGGTACCCGGCGGCGCAGCGGCTTGCCGCCGCCGTTCTGCGGGGCGGCCACCGGCTCCGGAGCGATCGGCTCCGGCTCGGGGGCCGAGTAGCTGGCCGAAGCCATCGGCGCCTCCACGGCCGGGGCCGGGGTGTTCCAGGCCGGCTCGGCCGGCGTGTTCCAGCTGGGGCCGGCCGGAGCCGGGGTGTTCCAGTTCGTCTCCGGCTGGGCCGGGGTGTTCCAGCTCGCCTCGGCCGGGGCCGGGGTGTTCCAGTTCGTCTCCGGCTGCGCCGGGGTGTTCCAGTTGGCCGCGGGCTGCGCCGGGGCGTTCCAGTTCGCCTCGGCCTGGGGCGGGACGTTCCAGGCGGTCTCGGACGGCTGCGGGGCGTTCCAGCCCGGCCCGGCCGGCAGAGCCGGCTCGTTGCCCCAGTTCGGGCGGCCGGCGGCGGGCAGCTCCGGCATCGCGGACGGGTTACGCCCGGCGACCGGGATACCGCTGTTGTAACCGTGTGCGGGATCCGGCTGCTGGTACTGCCCGGCGGGCTGCTGGTACTGCGCGGCCGGCTCCTGGTAGGGCACGCCCGGCGAGTACACCGGCTCGGCGTCGTAGACCGGCTGACCGGCGTACGGGTCGTCGGCCTGCGGGTTCAGCGAGCCGCCGAACGCGTTCCAGGACGGGACCGACTCGAGCGTCCGGGTGGCCCGGTTCAGCACGTTCGGGTCGAACGGCTGCTGGCTGCCCGGAACGGTCCGGATCGACGTGCTGGCGATCGCCACCTCGGCGGTGTTGCCGCGCAGCGCGCCGCTGATCGGCGGGCCGACCGTCTGGTAGCCGGCCGGGATCTCCGGCATGGCGGCCGGCGCCGGAACGGCCATCGGCACCGGGGCACCGGCCGGGGCGAGGCTCTCCACCCGGGTGATCAGGTGCTGCGGGCTCAGGTCGATCCAGGCGGTCAGACCGCCGTCCGGCGTGTCGGTCAGGGTGACCTCGATGCCGTGCCGGCGGGCCAGCCGGCCGACCACGAACAGACCGAGCACCTCGGTGGGGGCCAGGTCCAGTCGCTCACGGCGGGTCAGTCGGGCGTTCTCCTCGGCCAGCCGCTCGGGCGCGAGGCCCAGGCCGTGGTCGATGATCGCCAGGCGGGCGCCGCCGCGCAGCTCCTCCGCGGAGACCGTGACGTTGGTGTGCGGCGGGGAGAACGTGGTCGAGTTCTCCAGCAGCTCGGCGAGGAGCAGCGTGAGGTCGGCCAGGACGGCCGGCACGACGACGATCTCCTCGGGGACGTCCACCTCGACACGGGTGTAGTCCTCGATCTCACCGAGGGCGAGCCGGACGACGTCGGAGAGCGGCAGCGGCGCCATGTGCTCGTTCGAGCCGGCACTACCGGAGAGCACGACCAGCGCGGACGCGTTCCGGCGCAGACGGCTGGACATGTGGTCCAGTCGGTACAGCTCGCGGAGGCGGTCGCTGTCGGTCTCCCGGCGCTCCAGGGAGTCGATCAGGGAGAGCTGACGGCCGACCAGGTTCTGCGTACGCCGGCCGACGTGGCCGAACATCTGGGCGACGTTACGGCGGCCGAGCACCTGGCGTTCCACCAGCCGGGCGGCGGTGGTCTGCACCCGGTCGAACGCCCGGGCCAGGTCGCCGATCTCGTCCTGGGCCTCGACGTCGACCGGATCCAGTCGGATCGGCCGCACCGCGGCCTCGGCCTCGTCGTCGGCCACTCGTTCGAGCTCGGCCTCGGCGGCACGGGCGATCCGGTCCGCGGAGACGGTCAGACGCCGCAGCGGCCGGGCGACCGCGCGGGCCATGAAGATCGACAGCGTGACCACCAGGATCAGCAGCACGAGCGCGCCGCCACCGATGTACACCGCCTGCTGGATGGCGCTGGAGCGGTTGTCGGTAACGGTGACGTCCACGTCCTTCGCCACGCGCTTCTCGACGAAGCCACCGAGGACCATGACGGACTGCAGGGACGGGAACAGCGTCCGGACGTTCAGGCTCCGCAGTGCCGCGGTCGGGTTCGACGCGAGCAGCGTGGTGAACGTCGCGCCCACCCGGGACTGGAACGCGTCCTGGGTGTTCAGGTAGAGCTTGTACTGCGCGTCGGTGAAGTACGGCTTCGACTCGGTGATGACCGACTGGATCTGGCTGAACGTCTGGTTGAACAGGGTCAGCACCAGCGGCGCCGCGGCCCGGGTCGCGCTGCTGCTCGACCGGCTCAGCACCGCGCTGTAGGCGAGGTAGCAGGAGGCCTGGCTGATCAGGTCGTCGGAGCGCATCGAGCGCTCCAGCGCGAACACCTGCTGGCCGACGCCGGTGGTGAGGTCGGCGTGGGCGCTCAGGCCCAGGCCGTCGATCAGCGGCGTGATCACGTTGGTGAAGTCGGAGACGATGTCCGTCGCGGCGATCTGGCCGTTCAGCACGTTCTGCCGGGTGCTGTTCAGCTTGGTCGCCAGGATGATCGACCGGCGCAGCGAGGTCGGCAGGGCGATGTTGCTGTCGAGCAGGCCGGCCACCTTGTCGGCGGCCTCGGCGCTCTGCACGATCAGGGTCGGCTCGTCGACCAGGTTCATCAGGTAGCCGACCGAGAGCAGACGTTCCTCCTGGAGTTCCAGGATGGCCGAACTGACCTGGGTGGCCAACTGGACGGTGTCCGAGGTGTCCTGCGCCTCGGATGCCGCCTGGGCACGGTTCACGATGATCGGCACGGTCAGGGCGAGAACACCCAGCAGTGGCACGAGCACCAGCAGGGCAAGCTTGCCCAGGATGCGGAACTTACCGAAGAGCACCGGAACGCTCCCGCCCGCCGCCGTAATTCGGGACCTCGCCGTACCCGGGGACCGAGTCGTACGAGTTGCTACCGCCGTACGGGTTGCCGTTGCCGACCTGGACCGACAGGTCCCGGCTGGCCTCGCCCGGCTGCTCGGTGAATCCGGTCTGCGCCTGGCGAGCCCGGCCGCGGGTCCACAGGGCGGCCACGGCGATCAGCACGATCGCGATGCCGAAGAGCAGGAACGCCTCGATGCGCTTGTAGGTCAGGCTGCTCGAGCGGTCGTCGAGGAGGCTGGAGACCTCTTTCAGGATGACGCCGGACAGCGCGCTCAGCGCGGTCTGCAGGGTCGACTGCGCGGTCACCAGGGTGGAGACGTTCGGGCTGCCACCGAGGTTCGCACCACGGTTGGCGGCCTCGATCCCACGCCGGAACGAGTCGAGGTTGCTGACCAGGTTGCCGCTGAGCGTGTCGCTGTTGGTGTTGTCGACCGCCTCCTGGAGACCGTTGGTCAGGTCGCCGACGACCTCCTGGACCTTCAGGGCCTGGTAGCCGAACTGCACGATCAGACCGGCCCGGACCTTGCCGGTGGTGGCGGCGGCGCGGTTCGCGAGGTCGCTCATCCGCGAGACGGCGGTGACGGCGACCGGCATCTCCTGGGCCACGACCTCCTGGAGGAACCAGATGTCGCTGTCCGGGTCGCGGTTCAGCGTCGAGGACTCCCGGACCACGTCGAACAGCTCGATGGTCAGGTCGGCGACCTCGACGTGGGCCGTGTAGACCTTGTCGTCGGAGCCGGTGACCTTCGGGAGCTTGGCGATCTTGTCCTTGAGGTCGGCCCAGCGGGTCTTGGTGCCCAGCTGTTCGCCGAAACGCTCGTCCACGCCCTGCACGCGGGCCACCGCGGCGGTCACCGAGGCCGGCTCCGCCGCGACGCCCTGCAGCGCCGAGGACTGGGACTCGGCGAGTGCCGAGATCAGCGGGCCCAGGGCGGTGAGGTATTCGACGCCGTCCTGTTCCAGCTGGACGTTGTCACGCTGCTTCGAGTTCTCTTGCAGGACCCGCAGGAACAGGCCTGCGGCAGGCAGCAGGACAAGAACCGTCAGCAGCACCGCGAGGGTGGAGCGTAAACGGGTTCGCCGGCTGTTCACCGAGACTGACATTGCTTTCGTCCTCCGCCATGCACACACGCGATGGGCCATTGGGGGCTACTGAACGTAGCCGTGCGGGCGCACCAATCCGGGTCAATCTATCCGAGAAATCCTCAAGAAACCCCTTTCCAAGGGTCAGAGTTCGCTCGGCTGATCGGGGGATACGCAGCACCGCCGCCCGCTCTCTCGGGGGATTTCTGTCGGCTGGGTGACAAGTGCCGGGCAGATGGTATCCGGCCCGCGGGGGAGACGTGAATATGAGTTCTACTTCGGATTCGTTACGTCTTGGGTGCAGTGCCACCCACAGATAGTGCCAACGCAATTACTAAAGGAAGTAAAAATACGTTCGGTAACTGATCCATCACATAAGAAAGGGCCTCTCCGTCCCGTTTTCGGTAAGGAGAGGCCCTAATGACTCAAATCCTGCTCAGTGCCTTCCGCAGCGGGTCCAGGCCGAGCGGGCCGAGGTTCAGCGCGTCCCGATGAAAGGCTTTGAGGTCGAAGTCACTGCCTTTGCGGTGTTTCGCCTCATCCCGGGCCAGCAACCAGATCCGCTCGCCGATCTTGTACGACGGCGCCTGCCCCGGCCAGCCCAGGTACCGCTTCCACTCGAAGCGCAGCACCTCCTCCGGTTGCCGGGTGTGCTCGCGCAGGAAGTCCCAGCCCAGCTCCGGTGTCCACCGCTCACCGGGATGGAAGCCGAACGGATTGTCCTTCGGGATCTCCAGCTCGAGATGCATGCCGATGTCGACGATCACCCGGCACGCCCGGAGCGCCTGCGCGTCCAGCATGCCGAGGCGGTCGCCCGGGTCGGTGAGGTAGCCGAGCTCGTCCATCAGCCGCTCGGCGTACAGCGCCCAGCCTTCGCCGTGCCCGGAGCACCAGGCCAGCAGCCGGCGCCAGCGGTTCAGCGAGTCGGCCCGCAGCAGGGACTGGCTGACCTGCAGGTGATGACCGGGCACGCCCTCGTGGTAGACGGTGGTCACCTCGCGCCAGGTGGA